>NZ_JBEZXU010000128.1:0-12795 GCF_040638175.1 Actinoplanes sp. NPDC026670 | reverse complement strand
GTGGGCGCCCGCGACCTGGCGGCCGCACCGGCGGGCACCGGGACGGCCGGGCGGCGCCGGAGCCGGCCGGACCGGTCGAGGCGCCGCCGCCGGTGGCCCCGGCCGAGCAGACGCTGTCGGCGCCGCAGGTCCCGGTGCCCGCTCCGGCCGTGCCCGCCCTGTCCGTGGCGCCGGAATGGGCCGAGCAGCCGCCGGAGCCCGCACCCGTGCAGGTCCCGGCGGCGACGGTCCCGGTGCCCGCCGTCCCACCGCAGCCCGTGCCGGTGCCGCCGCAACTCGCGCCGCCGGTCCAGCCGACCACGCCGGTGCCGTTGCCTGTCGCGCCGTCCGTGCCGGTGCCGCCGCCGCTGGCGCCGTCCGCGCTGTCGCCGGTCGAGCTGACCACCGACCTGCCGGCCGTGGACACCCCGGCCCCGGCGAGCCCGGCCGGCACCGGTCGGCCCGCCGGCAACGTCATGTCCGGCCCGGCTCCGGCTCCGTCCGTACCGCAGCCGGAAGAACCGGGACCGGCGACGGCGGCCGAGCCGGCGCAGCGACCGCGGCCCCGCCTGCAACCGGTCCCGGACCGCGCCGCGTCGGCGCTGCTCGCGCCCGGCCGCGCGCCCACCGAGGAACGGGCCTGGCTGCGCCGCACCCTGAGCCGGGAGTACGACCTGGTCGCGACCACCGTCTCCCGGGTTCTGGCACAGCATCCGGTGCTGCAGGGCGGGGACGACGCGCTGACCGACGCCGTGGCGCTGCGGCTCTACCTTTCGGCGAAGGGCCGGGCCATCGACGCGGCGCTGCGGGCGGCCCGCAAGGGACCGCACGTCCCGCTGGCCCGCTGCGCCGTCGCCGGCCTGACCCGCCTGCCGTCGCACCGCGGCCCGACCTGGACCGCCACCACCCTCACCGGCGACCGGTGGGCGCTGCTGGCCGGGCGCACCATGCTCACCGAATGGGGCTTCCTCAACGCCCTGACCGAGCCCAGCGCCGACCTCACCGGTGACACCGACGTGCTGATCTGGGCGATGACCGCACGCCGGACCGCCCTGCTGGAACCGGACGACGGCGACCACGCCGACAACCGGGTGCTGTTCCTGCCCGGCACCAGCTTCAAGGTCCTGGAACGCGCCGAACCGTCCGGCGGGCGTCGGGGCCGGCTGCTGCTGCGCGAGGTCAGCCCCAACGAGATCAACCCCGACGGCCGGGTGCAGGACAACCGGGCCTCGTTCGACGACCTGGCCACCAGATCCCTTACCGGGTACGCCACCCGCCGCGACGACGCCGATCAGGCCGCCCGGGTCGGCGAGTCCGCCCGCGAACGGTTCCGGGCCGTGCCGGGGCTGTCCGAGCCGACGGAGGAGAACCGATGAACCGCCAGATGCTCGTGGTCGGCGGCGGCGAACCGGGCGCGCTGCCCACCATCGCGGCCGCCCTCGACCGGGCCGCCGACGACGTCACCATCTCCGTGCACGCCGGCCGCTACGAGGAGAACCTGCAGATCAGCAAGCGGGTCACCATCATCGCCGCGGACGGCCCGGAAACGGTCGTGGTGCACGCCGCGACCGGCAGCGTCCTGGTCGTCAACGGCGCCGGCGTCTCGCTGCGCGGTCTGCACCTGATCTGCGACGACGAGACCCTGGCGGCCGTCGACGTGTACAGCGGCGAGGTGGCGCTGGACGCCTGCCGGGTCGAGAGCCGCTCCTGGACCACCGTGCTGGCCCGTCTGCAGGGCTCGCTGGCCGCCCGCGGCTGCACGATCAGCAGCGCCAAGGGCGCCGGGGTGGTGGTCACCGCCGAACGCGCCAGCACCATCGAGGACACCGTCTTCCGGGACGTCGCGTCGTCGGCGGTGGTCGTCACCGAGACCGGCCGGCTCACCCTGCGCCGCTGCCGGGCGATCGGGGTGGCCGGCAACGGCGTCTGCGTCAACGGCGACGCGCTCTGCGTCGTCGAGGACTGCGAGATCGTCGACGCCGTCAAACCGGCGGTCGTGGTCGAGCAGCGGGCCGGGCTCACCGCCGACCGGCTCACCGTCACCGGCAGCGCCAACGTGGACCTGTTCCTGCGCGGCACCGGCCAGGTCACGGTCAGCCGGTCCAGTTTCACCGGCGCCGGCGCCCACGCCGCGCACCTGGCCGGCGGATCGGCGGCCCGGCTCACCGACTGCACCTTCCGGGACGCCGGGCGGATCGCGGTCCGGGTCACCGACGGCGCTGCCCCGAACCTCACCGGCTGCACGGTCACCGGCGGCCCGCTCGCGATCTTCGCCGACGGTGACTCGGCGCCGGCCTTCGACGGGCTGGCGGTCAGCGGCACCGGCGACCGGATCGCCACGGTCGGCGCCGCGACGGTAACGCTCACCCGGCTGCGTGCGCAGATCACCACCGGCGCCGGGCTGGTCGTCGACGGGCCCGGCCAGGTCGTCGTCCGCGGCGCCGACATCGAGGCGGGCCCGGCCACCGCGATCGAGGGCCGGGACGGCGCCCGGATCACGGTCGAGGACAGCCGGATCAGCACGACCGCCGAACACGCCGTCAGCGTCACCGGCGCCGGCTCGGTGTCGATGGTGTCGGTCCGGCTCGACGGCGGTGGCCTGCACGCCGCCGACGGGGCCGAGGCCGGCGTACGCGACTGCGAGGTGCACGAGCCGCGTGCCGACGGGGCGCACATCGGCGACGGCGCGGTCCTGACCGCGTCCCGCACCCGGATCAGCGCCGCCCGGCGGCACGGTGTGCACGTCGGGGCGGGCGGCAGCGTCACGCTCACCGAATGCGAGGTGCTCGACAGCGCCCGCGACGGCGTGCACATCGACTCCGAACAGCCCAGCCGGCTCAGTGGCTGCACCATCAGCGGCAGCGGCGGCGAACCCGTCCACCAGCCGGCCCGGCACCAGGTCACGGTGGACGCCCTCGACGAGGGCGGCCGTGTCCCGGCCGCCGCCACCGAGCCGGAAACCGGACCGGACCAGCCCCGGCAACTCGCCGAGCTCACCGGCGCGCTCGGCGAACTCGACGTGCTGATCGGCCTCGACGGCGTGAAGAAGGAGGTCACCGGCCTGATCAACCTGATCAAGATGTCGGAGATGCGCCGCCGGATGGGCCTGCCCATGCCACCGATGAGCCGCCACCTGGTCTTCGCCGGCCCGCCCGGCACCGGTAAGACCACGGTCGCCCGTCTGTACGGGACCGTCCTGGCCGAACTCGGGGTGCTGTCGCGCGGCCACATGGTCGAGGCGGCCCGCGCCGACCTGGTCGGCCAGTACATCGGGTCGACCGCCATCAAGACCACCGAGCTGGTCACCAAGGCGATCGGCGGGGTGCTGTTCATCGACGAGGCGTACACCCTGAGCGCCGGGTCCGGCGGCTCCGGCCCGGACTTCGGCCAGGAGGCGATCGACGCGCTGATGAAGATGATGGAGGACCACCGCGACGAGCTCGTGGTGATCGTCGCCGGCTACTCCGAGCTGATGGAACAGTTCCTCGCCTCCAACCCCGGCCTGGCCTCCCGTTTCACCCGCACCATCGAGTTCCCCAACTACAGCGTCGACGAGCTGGTCACCATCGCCACCAACCTGTGCCGCAAGCACTACTACGAGCTCACCGACGACGCGGTCCAGGCGCTGTACACCTACTTCGAACGGGTCCCGAAAGGACCCACCTTCGGCAACGGCCGGGTCGCCCGCAAACTGTTCGAGGCGGTGGTCAACAACCAGGCGTCCCGGCTGGCCCTGACCCCACCGGCCCGCGACACCGAGTTGAACCGGCTGACCGCCGCCGACCTCGACCCGGAGATCGCCCAGCTGCGCGACGCCCAGCCGGCCCAGGCTCAGCCGGACGCCGCCGCCGACCCGTCGGCCGCCCTGGCCGCCAGCCACGCCTGGCGCCGCATCAGTGAGCTGCACGGCCTGCTCCCGGTCCGTCAGGCGGCCGGCGCCAACGTGCTGCGCCTGGCCGACCTGCGCAACCGCCGCCGCGGCCACGGCAACCAGGGCAATGTGATCCTCGCCGGGCGGCGCGGCAGCGGCCGGCACGAGATCGCCCGGTTGTACGCCCAGGCGCTGTCCGAGCTCGGCGTGATCGGCTCCGGCCACGTGGTGCCCGTCGCGTTCAGCCGCGAGCTCGGCGCCCAGTGGCCCGGCCAGTCCCGCAGCCTGGTCGCGCAGGCGCTGCACGACGCCCGGGGCGGGGTGCTCGTCGTCGACTACGACACCGGCGACACCGGCCACAACACCGTGGAGACCGCTGAGGCGCTGGCCGCGGCGCTGACCGACCCCGGCGATCCGGTGGTCGTGCTGACCGGTGAGCCGGTTCCGCTGTCCCGGCTGTTCGAGCAGGTCCCGGAGCTGCGTGACGGGTTCGCCGAGCAGTGGGAATTCCCGCCGTTCACCACCGGCGAGCTCGCCGGGATCGCGGTGGCCTACCTGCTCCGGCGCGGCCACGACGTGCCCGACGACGTCCGGGACGCGCTCGCCGGGATGGTCGCCACCCTGCCCGAGCCGACCGCGGTCGCGGCGCACCGGCTCTCGGCGGCGCTCGCCCGCACCGCGGCCGCGCGCACGCTCACCGTCGCCGACGTCGGCGGGCTGACCGCGTACGGACTCACCGAACCGGCCGAGGGCGGCCTGGCGTCGGTCGGCTAGCCCCGCACTTCGCGGGTCGAGAAACGAAACGAGGGTAGCCACATGGCATTCGGCATCCGGGGACTGCTTCGTGGCGGCGGCGACACCGGCGACGTCGTCCGGCACACCGTCGGCAACGCTCTCGTGCTGCACGGGCCGGGAAAGATCAGCCCCGAGGCGCAGAACCTGGCTCTCGCGGTGGCCGCCGACGCCGACAACGAGATAGTCGTGCTCGACCTCGGCGCGGACCTGCCGACCAGCTCCTGGGAGTCGATCGCGGCCGCCCTGCCCCGGCGCCGCCGTGGCCTGCGGCTGATGGCGTGCGGCCAGCACCGCGGCATGGCGGCGCTGGTCGGCCAGTGGCTGTCGGAACGCCTGGGCCGTACCGTCGTCGCGCCGGACGGGGTGCTGGTCCGTGGGGCCGGCGGCACCCTGTTCGTCGACTCGGCCACCGGCAGCGGCTGGGTGCAGTTCCGCCGCGGGAAGGCGCCGGTGGTGCTGGGCAAACGGTTCCCGGCCCCGCCGTGGGACGGCGCGGTGACCGACGTCGTCGCGTCCAGCGCCAGCGGCGAGGTCGAGCCGCTGCCCGGTGGCCTCTGGATCCGCCCGGCCGGTGATCCGGCGGTGCTGGCCCGCCACCGTAACCGGCTGGTCGCCGACGTGCCCTGCACCGAACCGGCGATGACGGTCCTGGTCGGCTGCCCCGGCGCCGGCACGCTGGGCCTGGACGACGTCATCCGGTTCTGGCGCGACCTGGCCCCGGAACACCGCGACCGGGCCCGGTTCGTGCAGTACGGCGACGTCCAGACGCATCCCGGCCGCTCGTTCGGGCAGACCCTCGCCGACGTGCTGGAGACCCCGGTGGTCTGCTACAGCGGCGTCCCGGTCGGCAACCCGCAGCGCTACGAGGTCAAGGCGGTCCGGGCCGACGGTGTGCTCGGCTGGGAGCCGTACGCCGTCGAGCTCGGTTTCACCCCGCGCAAGGCCGGCCATGAGGTGATCCGGCCGCGGGTGCTGCGGCACCGGCCGCCGCTCGGCGGCGCCGAGGAGGTCGACCCGCGCGTCTACTGGTACGCCACCGACGCGGTGGTCGAGGTTGTCCAGGCCGGGCTCTGGGTCCGGCCGCCGAAGATTCCCGCCGGATCGGCCCGGGTCCGGGACGTGGCCCTCGACGCCGACCGGGTGGCGCTGTTCTACGACGACACGGTGGCCGTGCGCGCCCGGCGGATGAAGGAGCTCGCGGTCGACCTGGCCGCCCGTCTCGACATGGGCGCCCGCGACTTCGGGGTGCTGGTGGCGGCGTCGCAGGCGGCTGAGTTCGGGCCCGGCCCGGCCGTGGCGCCGGCCGGGCCCGCGGGCGGCTCGCTGGTGGTCACCGGATTCGACGGGCAGCCGGCCGCGGACGGCGCCACCGCGAAGATCCACCGGCCGATGGTGACGGCGTTCGGCGGTGGCGAGTGGACCGACGGCGCCACCGCGAAGATCAACCGGGACGCGTTGCCGGCCCTGACCGAGATCACCGCCGAGCACCCCCTGGTGGCGGCGCCCGCGCCGGTGCCGGCGGCCCTGTCGGTCGCCCCGGTCGCGGTGGACCTGCCGACCGGGGAGACCGGGCTGCCGGGCCGGTCTGGTAAATAGATCACCCCAAGGTGTTGAGGAGAGTGTGTGGACACCGCCTACCGGGTCGGTCCACTGCGGGCGTCGGACCCCGACCGGTTGGGCCGTTACCGGCTCACCGGCCGGCTGGGCGCCGGTGGCATGGGTGTGGTCTACCTCGCCGAGGATGACGACGGCACCTACGTGGCGGTCAAACAGATCCACACCGCGATGGCCGCCGACCCGGAGTACGCCGGCCGGTTCCGCAGCGAGGTCGAGCGGGCCCGGGAGGTGCCGTCGTTCTGCACCGCCGGGTTCCTCGACGCCGACCTCGACCATGATCCGCCGTACCTGGTGACCGAGTACGTCGACGGCCCCAGCCTGGAGGAGGTCGTCGAGGAGCGTGGTCCGCTGCGTGGCGGCGCGCTGGACGCGCTCGCCGTCGGGGTGGCCACCGCGCTGGTCGGCATCCACGGCGCCGGGGTCATCCACCGCGACCTGAAACCGGACAACGTGCTGCTGCCGCCGGGCAACCCCAAGGTGATCGACTTCGGGATCGCCAGGTTGTTCGAGGCCACCAGCCGGCACACCCAGACCGACGTGCTGGTCGGCACGGTGCCGTACATGGCGCCGGAACGGTTCTCGGCCGACCCGGGCGGCTCGCTGACCCCGGCCGCCGACGTGTTCGCCTGGGGCTGCCTGATCACCTACGCCGGCACCGGCCGGACCCCGTTCCTCGGCGACTCGCCGTCGGCGACGGTCGGCCGGATCCTGAGCCGGCAGCCGGACCTCGGTGATCTGCCCGAGGCCCTGCTCGCCCCGGTCCGGCTGACCCTGGCCAAGGATCCGGCCGACCGGCCGACCGCACAGGAGCTGCTGGCCATCCTGGTCGGTGACCGCCCGTTGCCGGCTCCGCCCGGACGGCGTCGCCGGAGGGTGGCGGCGGTGGCGTTCGTCGCGGTCGCGGCGGTCACCGGTGTCTCGGCGGTGGTCGCGTTGTCCCGGGCCGCCCCGGAGCCCGTCGCGCCGGTCTCGGCCGCGACCGGCCCGGCGCCGCTGCGCTCAGCAGCGGTCCCGGTCGCGACCAGGGCAGATCCCGCGACGGTACGGCCCACGACCGCCCGCACGACCAGGAGCACCACCACCACTACCACTGCCGCCGCCACCGGCCGGGCGAATCCGTCCGGGCGCAACCTGGCGCTGGGCCGGCCGGTGACCACGTCGGGCAGCCAGGGCGACCCGTGGGCGGCCGGATACGCCGTCGACGGCGACCCGGTGACCAGGTGGAGCAGCGCGTTCGCCGACCCGCAGTGGCTCGCCGTCGACCTCGGCGCCCGGTACCGGCTCACCGAGATCGTGCTGCGCTGGGAGAACGCGTTCGCCGTCGCCTACCGGGTGCAGGTCTCCGCCGACGGGACCGCGTGGAAGACCGTCTACGCCACCACCTCCGGGGTGGGCGGCACGGTGACGGTTCCCCTCGACGCGGTCACCGGCCGCCATGTCCGGGTGTACGGCACCCGCCGCTCCACCGAGTACGGCTACTCGCTGTTCGAGATCGAGGTGCGCTGACCGGCCGGGTCGACGCCGTACTCCTCCAGCCGGGCCCGGGCGCGCCGCTCGTCCCATCGCGCGCCGAGTTCGCGATGCAGGCGTACCGCGTCGCCGCCGGTCCGGGCCGCCTCGTGCGGCCGGCGGGTCACGGCGAGCAGCACCGCGGCGTCCTCCAGGGTGACCGCCAGCTCGGTGGTCCGGCCGATCGACAGGTAGTGCCCGGCGACGGCCAGCATCGGTTCCGGGTCCACGGCCAGCAACGCGTGGCAGCGCCGCGCCGCCGCGCCGGCCCGCGCGTCGTGCACCTCCCGGGCCGCCTCGTCGGCGCACAGGCGGGCGGCGCGTTCGGCGATGTCACGGTGCCCGCGGTCGAGGGCGAGCCGGGTCAGGTACGGCAGCCACTGGTGCCGCAGCATCAGCGGCGCGAAGTCGGGCACCAGCAGCGGCTCCAGCATCCGGATCGCGTCGTCGGCCCGGCCCTGCTGCTCGGCGGCGTACGCCCGGGCCACCAGCTGGAAGTCGCTGTTCTCCCGTTCGGCGTCGCTGGCCGGCAGCGCCTCGGCCAGGCTCAGGTGCCCGCCGGCCAGCACCGGGTCGTCACGCTGGGCGGCGATCAGCGCGGCCACCCCGTGCAGCAGTGTGGTGATCGCGGTCGGCTCGCGCATGCCGAGCAGGGTGGTCCGCGGGCCGTCGGTGACCGTGCCGACCTCGGCCAGGGCGTCGTCCCAGCGGCCCCGCCAGTAGTGCTGCACCACCGAGGCCGCGTGCAGCCCGGACGGCAGGCGGTGCCGTAACGCGAACAGGGCGCCCTCGCGCAGCGTGCGTTCGGCCGCCTCCAGCCGGTCCAGGTTCTGCAACGTGAACGTCCGGTTGTCGAGCAGGTCGAGATACATGCCGGCGAACGACTGGTCGTCGCGCATCACGGTCAGCGCCCGGTCCACGTACCCCAGCGCCCGTTCGTGGTCCCGGCGGATGGAGTGGATCAGCCAGCTGGTCTGTAGCGCGTACGCCGCCTCGTGCGGCCGGCCGGCGGCCAGCGCCTCGTTCGCGCGGGCCCCGGCGGCCCGGTCCGCCTCGTCCAGGTCGTCCAGCGGGCCCCGGCGGAATCCGGCGAGCAGCACCAGGTGCCGGGTCCGCCAGAGCGCCGGCAGGTCCGGATCGGACAGCGCGCCGGCCAGCACCGCGACGGCGGCCGCGGTCTCGCCCTGCCGGTGGATCATGGTGGCGAGCAGGTGCCGCATCTCCGCGCGCTCGGCCGGATCGCGGACCACCCGGGCCGCCTCCCGGGCCTGCTGCGACGGCGCCCGCTCGTGCCGGAAGTCGAGCCGGACGGCGGCGATCAGCAGCCGTTCCCGCTGGTCCGGGCCGGGCGCCGGGGAGTCCAGCGCGCGGTGCAGAAGCGCCGCGGCGACCTGCGGGGCCCGCCGGGCCAGCTCGCCGTGGTGTTCGGCGAGCCACCCGGCGGTCCAGTCGTCGACGCCGACACCGGGCGCCACCAGCTGTTCGGCGACCCGGGTGACCGGGCAGCCGTCCCGGTGCAGTGTCTCGGCGGTGTGCCGGTGCAGGGCCGGCCGGTCCGCGGCCGGGATGCTCTCGTACAGCGCCTGGCGCAGCACCGGCAGCCGGAACGCGAGGTCGGCGCCGGCCTCGGTGACCACGTCCGCGGCGATCGCCTCCTCCAGCGTCGGCAGCAGCGCCAGCGGCGACCGGCCGGTGACGGTGGCCAGGTCGTCGACGGCGAACCGGGGGCCCAGCACCGCCGCCGAGCGCAGCACGTCACGGGCGCCGGGGGACAGGCCCAGGACCGTGGTCCCGACCGTGGCCAGCAGCGACGGCGGCGCCTGCACCAGCGAGAAGCCGGGGATCTCGGCGACGCCGCCGCTCACCTGGACCAGCCCGGCGCGCAGCAGCGGGGTGGTCATCTCCCGGGCGTAGAGCGGGTTGCCGCCGGCCAGCGGCACGACCGACGCCAGGTTCGGTCCCGGCGGCGCGCCGGCCAGGTCGGCGACCAGCCGCTCGATCGCCGCGGTGGGCAGCGGGCCGAGCCGCAGCAGATGGCCGCGGCGGCTCTGCACGAGCCGGCGCGGCCCGGCCAGCCGGCCGTCCGGGGCGTCCGGGCGGGTCGCCGCGACGAGCAGCAGCGGCATCCGCCTGGTGAAGGCGGTCAGGCGCTGCCAGACGTCCAGGCTCGGATCGTCGGCCCGGTGCAGGTCGTCGACGATCAGCACGAGCGGGGCCGAGGCGCACAACGTCCGGACGTACGCCAGCAGGTGGTCCCCGTCGGCGCCGTCGCGGCCCAGGGCGCGGCTCACCGTGTCCTCGCCGTCGGCGATGCTCCAGGCCAGGTGGCAGCCGCCCAGCCCGGCGAAGACGGCGGTGATCAGCTCGCTCTTGCCGATCCCCGGCTCGCCCTCGATCCACACCGCCCGGCCGTGCCCGGCGACCAGCGCGGTGACCAGGTCACGCAACCGTTCCCGTTCGCTGTCCCGGCCGCCCGGAACCCGGTTGCGGGGCTTGCGGTCCAGGTCCTGGGCGACGGGTTCGGGCAGCACCCGCAGCAGCGGAACCCGCCCGGCGGCCGGCCGGGTGTCCGAACCCGGCCCGATCCGCTCGTGCAGCGCGGCCAGCGCGGGGCCGGGCTGCACCCCCAGCTCGGCCCGCAGCGTCTCCCGCGCCGACCGGTACGCCTGCCTTGCCTCGGCCCGCCGCCCGGCCCGGTCGAGGGCGGCGACCAGCAGCTCGTGCAACGGCTCGTGCAGCGGATGCTCCCGGACCAGGCCCGCGAGCTCGGCCACCGCGCCGTCGTCGCCGAGGTCGGTGAGCACCCGGGCGCGCTGCTGTGCCGCGGCCAGCCGCCGTTCCGCCAGCCGGGCCCGTTCCAGTTCGAACCGGTCCCCGGCCAGACCGGCGTACGCCTCCCCGTGCCACAGCCGCAGCGCCTCGTCGAGGGTCGCGGCCGCCGCGGTGGCGTCCTGCCCGGCCGCCTCGGCGCAGAGCCGTTCGAACCGTTCGCTGTCCAGCGCGCCGGGGGTGAGCCGCAGGGCGTAACCGGACGGGCCGGAGGTGAGCCGGTCGTGGCCCAGGACCCGGCGCAGCCCGGAGACGTAGGTGTAGAGGTTGCCGACCGCGGTGGCCGGCGCGGTGTCGCCCCACACGCTCGCGATCAGCTCGTCGCGGCCGACCGGCCGGGCCGCCGCGGCCAGGCTCGCGAAGACCGCCCGCTGCCGGGCCGAGCCGAGCGGCAGCTCCCGCTCACCGGCCCAGGCCCGGACCGGCCCGAGCACCGAGACCGACAGCGTCTCCGGGGCGTCACCACACATCCGGCACGTCCGTCAGGCGTCCGGAGAGGTGCGGTTCCGTCAGGCGCCCGGAGAAGTGCGGTTCCGTCAGGCGCCCGGAGAAGTGCGGTTCCGCCAGGGCGTCTGACGGGAGCTGCGGTTCCGTCAGAAGCGACGGGAGCTGCGGTTCCGTCAGAAGCCGGGGGAGATGCGGCTCGGTGGGGTCGCCGGGCAGCAGCGGCCGGATCCGGGCCAGCAGCTCACGCAGCCGCCCGCTCCACTCCGGGGCGATCCGGCCGGACCGCAGCGCGCCGCGCGCGATCGCCGCCGCCGACTCCGGCTCGCCGCGGCGCTCGTGACCGTGCGCCGAGATCCACAGCATCTCACCGTGCAACGCCGGGTCGGCGGTCCGGGCCGCGACCCAGGCGGCCGGCACGGCGGGGTTGCGGTCGTGGCGCAGCAGCAGCCGGGCCAGCCAGGCGGTCAGCGGCACCCGCACCGCCGGATCCAGGCCGTCCTCGGCGTGCGCGCGGTGCAGCACGGACAGGGTGATCATCGGCGCGCGGCCGGCCAGGCCCGGCACCTGGGTGACCAGCCAGCCCCCGATCGTGTTGTCGACGGGCACCCGCCCGGCCAGGAACTGCGCCATCACGTCCTCGGCGGGCGCGCCGGCGGCGGCCAGCCGCAACCCCAGCGAACGGTGCACCGGGACCCGCAGCGCGGCCGGGGTCCCCTCGTGCAGGGTGCGGGCCACCACCCGGAACGGGAACGCCACCCGATCGCCGTCGGCCGTCAGCAGCCCGGTGGCCAGCACCGGCGCGAGATCCACGGAGAGTTCGGCGGGAGTACGGCCGGTCGCCGCGGCCAGGGCGGACCTGGTGCATCCGACCGGCTGCGGGCCGGGGGCGGCCAGCTCGTACGCGCTGAGGAACGCGGCCGCCCGTACCGCCTCCATGGTCTTCTCCCCGAACGGCGACAGATGCGCGCCGACCGCGGCCGGCAGGCCGCCGGTGACCGTCTCGCCGGCCGCGAGCTGCCGCAGGTAGTACGGGTTGCCACCGGCCTCGTCGAGCATCCGGGCCAGCGCCAGCGCGCCGGGCGGCTCCGTGACGACCGCCCGGACCAGGGCGGTGGCGTCGGCTGTGGACAGCGGCGCCAGGGTCATCACCTCACCGGCGGCCGGGCCGTGCGCCGGCACACATCCGGTCCGGACCGCGCCGATCAGCACCAGCGGCGCGGCGCCGGCCTGCTCGCCCAGCATGTCCCAGACCCGCCGGGTGAGCGGGTCGGCGCAGTGCAGGTCGTCGGCGACCAGGATCAGCGGGGTCTCCCGGGCCGCCTGCACGATCAGGTCGGCGGCGAGGGCCACCGCCTGGTCCGGGCAGCTGTGCACGGCGTCGCCGGCGACCGTGACCAGCTGGGCCGCCAGGTGCCGCAGCGGGGTCCCGGCCAGGGCGGTGTCCACACACTCCAGCAGCAGCCCGAGCGGTGTGCGCCCGGAGAGCTCGTCACCGGCTGCCCAGCCGAGGTGGCACGGCTGCGGGACGGCGTCGCGCAGCGCCACCGCGAGCAGCGCCGACTTGCCGATCCCGGCGGTGCCGTCGATCCGCAGGCTGTGGCCGGCGCCGGTGGCCGCCCCGGCGGCGATCTTGCGCAGCCGGTCGATCTCGGCCCGCCGGCCGAACAGCGACGAGTGGACGCCGGAGGAGATCTCCGCACACTTCAAGTACATGAACGACTTCGCGGCCCGGCTCGAGGAGAGCGGCG
>NZ_JBEZXU010000127.1:0-13141 GCF_040638175.1 Actinoplanes sp. NPDC026670 | reverse complement strand
TCTCCTTCGTGATCTAGACAATCCGAAGGATCTGCGGTGGCTGCCTCCTTTGTCCCGGAAGTCCGGTTCATACACCACTTCCGTGGACGTGACCCAGGGAGGGGATCGGCCGGGGATGCGGGGAGGGGGCCGGCCGCGGATACGGCGAAAGCCTTGACGCAGCTGCCTATCTCGCCGGGTTCGACAAGATCGCGGCAGGTCGGGGTGCCTGGGCAGGGGACGGGTGTCCGCTGGTCAGACCAGGCGTCGCACCACGTAGTTGGAGCTCCAGATCTTCTGCCTGGTCACGGTCTTGCCAGTGCGCGGCGCCGACCACATCGTGCCGTCACCGGCATAGATCCCGGCGTGTATGCCGTGCGAGCCGCGGCGAATGATGATCAGGTCGCCGGGACGGGCGGCTGCTTTGTTGACGGGCTTGCCGTACCGCTGCTGGAGGTCTGCCTTGTGTGGCAGTTTCCGGTCCGCGGTCTTCCGATAGACATACATGGTGAAGCCGGAGCAGTCGAACCGGTTGGGGCCGACGGCGCCGTACCGGTAGGGCGCACCCTTGTGCCGGGCCGCTTCGGTCACCACCAGGTCGCCGGCCGCCTGCTTCTCGGCGCCGATCTCGCCATCGCCGACCTCGTTGGTGTCGATCTCGCCGTTGCTGGACTCGCCGGTGTCGAGGCCATTGCTGGACTCGCCGGTGTCGATGTCGCCGGTGTCGACGTCAGCGGAGGTGGCGCTGCCGGTGGTGTCGGGGAGTGCCGGGGCGGCGACGATCGGCGCCTTACGAGCTGCGGAAACCGGCTGAGGAGTGCCGAGCCCGCCGGTGAGCAGACCGAGACCGACGGACAGGGCGATGCTGCCGGCTCCCAGGGAACGGGTGCGCCGGCTGAAGGTGCTTACGTGCACGGTGAAGGAATCCCTCCGGCACGCCTGCGAGGTTAGCTGTCGGGTTCGGGCGCGAAGGATTGCCCGGCCGCGGTGCGCGGCTTCACCCCGAGGTCCGGCCCGGCCCGCCGTGATGGCGGGCCGGCCGAGGACCGATGTGTGGTTCCCCCGTCCCTGCCCCCGATTGCCTCATGACTCGTCATGCGGGTACGTGCCGCCGGACCGGGGCAGGGCTCGGCGTGGTCCGGGTCGGCACGTCCGGCGAGCAGGTGCCCGCCGCCCCTCCTTGATAGCCGAGCCCGGGAGCACACCCACCCGCTCCGACGGTCACGGTGCGTAGCGACTTCTGGCCCGGGTCGTCCGGTTCGGAGGGCGCTGAGTGCTTTCCCGGCTGCCCGGGCGGCCCCGCGATCACGCGGTGGTGTGGTCGCCCTGTGAAACTGAACACCGGCGGAACCCGAACCATTACGCCGGGCGGCCCGGGCCCGGATCAGCCGTTTCGCGCCACTGAACCGTCCCGGGACCCGGTGTCGCGAGCCGAGCGTCCGGCTCGCCATTGACTGAAAGTTGCCCCGGCGGGCTGGCGGTGGCGGTGATCAGCGCGGTCCGTGCCGGCGCCCGGCCGACGAGCCCGCCGAGGCGGGCGCCGACGATGGTGGCCGGGAATCGGTGTGTCATCGGCCGGCCTGTTTCCGGATCGCCGCGCCGGTGAGGATGAAGCCGGCGAGGAAGGGGTAGATGATGCCGCGTTCGGACAGGCCGATGAGCACACCGGCGCCGGACGCGAGAATCGCCGCGAAAGCCACGAGCGAGACCAGGCCGACGATCCCGAACAGCACCAGGATCCGGCCGAGCCGCGGGGAGAGCCCGAGAAACCGGGAGTTGCGGCCGATCAGGATGGACACGATGTTGCCGACGATGAACGCGAGCGCGGCGCCCAGCCCGTGATAGTCGGTCCCGCCGTCGTCGCCGGACCCGGGGAAGAACGCCACCAGCGCCATGCCGGCCGCCATCACCGCGGCCGTGACGATCAGCGCCGTGCGGCGTACGCCCGGCAGCCCGCGCAGCAGGGTGACGCCGAGCAGCGCCGCCGGGCCGACGAGGAGGATCCCGATGTTCATCACCACGGCGAGCGGTGAGTACATGTACTGGCCGAACGCGGTCAGCGGGCCGTGCACGCCGAGGTTGCTGATGAAGTGGTGGGTGTAGCTGTAGGCCGGATCGGTCCACGCCGCGGCCGCGATGAACTCGGCCACGAAGTAGACGCCACCGGCGGTGATCAGCGCTGCTCCGGCCGCCCGGCGTTGTCGGATGCCGTTCACGAGGTCCTCCTGTATCGAGTCGGTTGGCAAAGACTCGACGGGCCGGCTCCCAGCGCTCTAACACGCCGCTAACACCGGTTTGAGTTCCAGCCGGGAATCGCGCGAAGATCCGGAAATGGATCGGTTGGGCGTCACCCTTCTCGGCGTGTTCCGGGTGTCGCGCGGTGACGTCGAGGTTCCCGTCGCCGGCGCCCGCCTGCAAGGCCTGCTGGCCCGGCTCGCACTGGCCGGCGGCCATCCGGTCGAACCGGGTGTGCTGGCCGAAGCGATCTGGGCGCAGGACCCGCCGGCCGGTCCCACCGCCGCACTGCAGAATCTCGTCTCCCGGCTGCGCCGCGCGCTTGCCCCCAGCGGCCCGGCCGACGACCTGATCGTGCCGGCCGGCGGCGGATACCGGCTGGCCGTGGACCCGGCAGACGTCGACGCCCTGCGATTCGAGCAGCTCGCCGCCACCGGCCGGGAACGGTTGCGCACCGGTGACCCGCAGACCGCCCGGGCCGTGCTCGCCGAGGCCGCCGCACTGTGGGGCGACCGGCCCGGCGCCGAACCGCCGATCATCACGGCGGTCGCCGCGCCGGTGGCGACCTGGCTGGCCGGGCTGTCGGTCGACGCCGTCACCGACCTCGCCGAGGCCGAACTGTCACTGGGCCTGGCCGAGGCGGCCGCCGCCCGCCTGAGCCGGCTGATCACCGAGCAGCCGGGCCACGAGGCCGCAGCCGCACTGCTGATGGACGCGCTCGCCGCGCAGGGCCGGCAACCCGAAGCGCTGGCCGTCTACGAGCGGGTCCGGGCCCGGCTCGCCGACGTTCTCGGCGTCGACCCGGGAACCGCACTGCGGGAACGCCACCTGCGCCTGCTGCGAACCCCCGACACCCCGGCCCGCCCGAGTCCGCCGCCCGGGTTGCCCGCGCCGATGACAAGTTTCATCGGCCGTGACGACCACCTCGCCCGGGTCGCGTCGCTGCTCACCACCGGGCGCCTGGTCACCGTCGTCGGGCCGGGCGGCGCCGGGAAGACCCGGCTCGCGGTGGAGGCCGCCCGCCGCCACCGCGAGCACGTCGACAGCGTCCGGCTCGTCGACCTGGCCGCCGTCACCGAGCCGGCGAAGGTCGCCGCGGCAGTCCTCGCCGGAGCCGGGCTTCGGGCCGGCCGGATGTTCGACGCCCGCAAACCGGCCCCGGACGACGAACTGGACCTGCTCGTCGACGAGTTCGGAGAGTTCGGCGAGTTCGGCGAGTTCGGCGAGTTCGGCGAGTTCGGAGAGTCCGGCGAGCCCGGCGGACGGGACACCCTGCTGCTGCTCGACAACTGCGAACATCTGATCGACGCCGTCGCCCACCTGGCCGCGGCGCTGCTGATCCGATGCCCGGGCCTGCGTGTCCTGGCCACCAGCCGCGAACCTCTCACCGTCGACGGCGAGTCGCTGCTGCCGCTGCCCCCGCTCACCCTGCCCGGCCCGCAGGACACCACGGAACAGGCCCGCGGCGCCGAGGCGGTCCGGCTCTTCCTCGAGCGGGCGCAGGCGGTTCGGCCCGGATTCCAGGCCGATGAAAACACACTTCCCTATGTCGTACGGGTGGTGGTCGCTCTGGACGGCCTGCCGCTCGCGCTGGAACTCGCCGCCGCCCGGCTCCGGAACCTGTCGCTGCCCACCCTGGCCGACGGGCTCTCCGACCGGTTCGGGCTGCTCACCACTGGCAGCCGCACCGCGCCACACCGGCATCGCACGTTGCGCGCGGTCATCGAGTGGAGCTGGGACCTGCTCGACGACCGGGAACGTGCCGTCGCTGAACGGATCGCCGTGCTGCCCGGCGGTGTCTCCCCGGAATCGGCCGCCGCCGTCTGCGCCGGCACCACCGTGCCCGCCGCCGCGATACTGGACCTGCTCGCCGCGCTGGTCGACCGGTCCCTGCTGCAGCTGGTCCCGGAGACCGGCCGCTACCGGATGCTCGAGACGATCCGCGAGTACGGCATCGACCGCCTGCGGACCGCCGGCAAACTCGACCAGGTGCTGGACCTGGCCGCCGCCCACTTCACCGGATTCGTCGCCGGCCACGACCCGCACCTGCGCGGCCCCGGCCAGCTGACGGCCATGACGAGCATCAACGCCGAGTACGACAACACGCTCGCCGCCCTCCGCCACCTGTGCACGACCGGCGACACCACCGGCGCCACCGGATTGGCCCTGGCGCTCAGCTGGTACTGGCAGATGTCCGGCCGCCATGCCGACGCCGTCCACTGGCTGGCCCAGGCGCTGGCGCTGCCGGGCAGCGCGCCGGCGCCGGTCCGCGACTGCGCCCGGGCCCTCTACCTGCTCAACCGGGCCGACGTGCAGTCCGGCATCAGCGCCGGCGAAGCCGAACGGGACCGGGCCCAGATGCGCGAGCTGGCCGGTCGCCTGCTCGCCACCCCGGACCTGCCGGGCCATTACCGGGTGCTCGGCCCGATCCTGCTCTTCCTCCAGGACGAGCGGACCGCCCTCGACAGCTTCCAGCAGCTGGCCGACGGCGACGACACGTGGGCCGCCGCCCTGGCCCACATGTTCCTGGCCGAGATCGCCGAGAACACCAGTGGGCCGGACCTGACGAGCGTCCACGTCGAGGCCGCGCTGTCCCGCTTCGAGGAGTCCGGTGACAGGTGGGCCCGGGCCGCGGTGCTGCCGATCCGGGCCCGGCTACGCCGCTGGTCCGATCTCGACGGCGCGCTGGCCGACCTCCACGAGGCCCACACGTCGACCGCCGGGTTCGGCACGCCCAGCCTCGGCGACCAGCTCCACAGTGATCTGCTCTGGATCGACCTGCACCTGCGGCGCGGCGACACCGGGGCGGCCGCTGCCCGGATCGGCAACGCCCGCGAACGGGCCCGGCGCGCCTCAGCGGCGGAGATGGCGGCGCTGATCGACGCCCGTGACGCGATGCTCCACATGCGGCTCGGCCGGCTGGACGAGGCACGCGACCTGCTCGCCGATGCCGCACCGGTCACGGACCGGGCCCGGGTCCTGGTCGGCACCGCGCGGGTGTCGCTCTGCCTGCTGCTCGGCGAGACCACGGAGGCCGGGCAGGCATTGCGGGAGGCACAGGCGGCGGCATCGGCGACAGGTGAGTCGCCGGTGATGGCCGAGGTGACGGTGAGTGCCGCCGAACTCGCCGAGGCCCGCGGCCGGCATCACGAATCAGCCGGACTGCTCGACGACGCTGACCGGCTGCGGGGCACCACCGACCGTACCGACCCGCGGGTCGTTGAACTCACCCGGAGGCTTGCGGCGTACACCGGCGCCGGGTAGCGGGCAGGTCAGTCGAGACCGGCGCGGCCGGCCGCCCAGTACGCCTTCCCGACCACCTTGGCCGGGGGAGCCGGCCAGTCGCGGATCTCGCGGCGGACCGCGTGGACGGTCGCCGCGTTTCCGGTGACGATCAGGCGGTACGGGGTCGCGACGGTCGCCGCGAGCACGCGCAGGCGCTCCAGCAGCGCGTCGTTGCCGCACACCTCGGCCGGCAGCGACAGCTTCGCCAACGTCTGCGGCAGCTCGGCCGGCCGGGTCGCCTCGAACAGGTGGGTCACCTCGGCGCCGGTCGTCGCGAACGAGCAGGCCAGAGCCACACTCGACTCGTCGCCGACGAACAGGATCCGCTCGCCGGCCGAGGGCGCGTCGATCGACCGGCGCGGGCCCATGAACCTGACGCTGTCGCCGGCCGCGACCTCACCGCACCAGGTGCTCGCCGGGCCGTGGCCGTGCCGGTAGGCCAGCAGCTCGGTCCGCCCGTCGGCGGCATCCCAGTGCAGCGGCGTGTACGTGCGCATCGTCCACCCGTCACCGGGCAGCCGGAGCTGCACCTTCGTCCCGGCGGTCCAGCGCGCCGTCCGCAGCGCCGGCGAGTGCAGGCTCACCCGTACGAAATCGTCACTGATGTGATCGACCGCGGTGACCGAGGCTTCGGTCAGGAGCGCGGCCTCGGCCATGTCTTTGATTCGCGATGCGATCCCCACCCGGGTCAGGTTAGTGGTGTCAGCGAATGGGCCATCCGGCGGACGGCTTCGGTGATCAGCTCGGGGGAGGTGCCCAGGTTGAGGCGGGCGTGACCGGTGCCGCCGGTGCCGAAGACCGGCCCGGAGGCGAGCGCGACCCGTCCGCGTTCGAGGAGGGCCGCGGCCGGGTCGTCGCCGAGCCCGAGGGCACGGCAGTCGAGCCACGCCAGGTAGGTCGCCTCGCCCGGCCGGTAACCGACCTGCGGCAGATGCTCGGCGAGCAGGCCGGTGAGCAGCCGCCGGTTGTCGTCGAGGCCGGCCAGCAGCGCGTCCAGCCAGTCACCGCCCTCGCGTAGCGCGGCGGTGTGCGCGATGACTCCGATGTGGCTCGGGCTCTCCTTCGCCCACCAGGGGATCCGCGCGAGATCATCGACGGCGTCCGGCCCGGCGACGGCGAGGGCGGCCTTCAGGCCGGCCAGATTGAAAGCCTTCGAAGCCGACAGTACGGCGAACGCGTTCCCGGTCCCGGCGACGCTGAGGTACGGGGTGAACGCCGCACCGGGAAGCACGAGCGGCGCGTGGATCTCGTCGGCGACGACCCGGACCCCGTACCGTCCGGCGAGGGCGGCGGCCGCGGCCAGTTCGCCGGCGGTGTGCGCGGCACCGGTCGGGTTCTGCGGGTTGCACAGCAGATAGGCGGGCCGCGGCCCGCGTTTCGCCGCGATCCGGAACGCGGTCTCCAGGTTGGTGAGGTCGATCCGCCCGTCGGCGCCGAGCGGGGCCTCCTCGATGGTCCGGCCGGTGTGCCGGACGAAGTCGTAGAACGGAAAGTAGACCGGGCTGTTGACCACGACGGTGCCGGTCCGGTCGCTGATCACGTCGAGAACGTCCAGGATGCCCTGCATGACGTCGGCGACCATGGTGGTCCGTTCCACGGCGATCCCGTCCCAGCCCCATCGCTCGCGGGCGAAGTCGTCGAACGCCTCGGCGTATCCGGTGCCGGCCGGATAGCCGGTGTCCCCGTTGCGGACCGCGGCGGTGACGGCGTCGACGATCGGCTCGGCGAGCGGCACGTCCATCTCGGCCACGAACATCGGCAGCACGTCGCCCGGATAGACCCGCCACTTCTCGCTGGTGCGGGTCCGGAGCTGTTCGAGGGACAGTCGGCGCAACGGGTTTGTCAAATGTGTCACGGCTCCGAGGATATGGCCCCGCGCCGTTCGTAACTTCCAGATACTACCGGAAGTTACGGTAGACGCGTTGGTGGTTCGGCTTCTACGCTACGGGCGGACCGGCGACAGGAGGCACACGTGACGGACCGGATCGGCGAAACCCTGCTCACCGTGCTCGACGCGGACGGACAGCCCCTGATCGATCAGGACGTCGTCGTCGAGCAGCGCGAACACGCCTTCTCCTTCGGCAACATCGGCTTCGACTTCGTGCCGGTGGCCAACGGGGAGGCACGGCTCGACCAGCTCGCCGACCTGTGGTTCGACGTGTTCAACACCGCCACACTGCCGTTCTACTGGGCCGACTTCGAGCCCGAGCGTGGCCGGCCGCACACCGAGCGGCTGCTGCGGACCGCGCAGTGGTTCGCCGACCGCGGCGCCCGCGTCAAAGGGCACCCGCTCGTCTGGCACACCCTCGCCCCCGACTGGCTCCGGGAGCTGCCGACCGACGAGGTCGAAGGGGTGGTCCGGGCCCGGATCAGGCGGGAGGTGACCGGCTTCGCCCCGCTCGTGCAGACCTGGGACGCCATCAACGAAGTGGTCATCATGCCGGTCTTCGACAACGAGAAACACACCAACGCGATCACCCGGCTGGCCCTCGAACGCGGCCGGATCGCCACCGTCCGCCTCGCGTTCCAGGAGGCCCGGTCCGCCAACCCGGCGGCCACCCTGCTGCTCAACGACTTCGACATGTCCACGGCGTACGAATGCCTGATCGAAGGTGTTCTGGAAGCCGGCATCCGGATCGACGCGCTCGGTCTGCAGAGCCACATGCACCAGGGATATTGGGGCGAGGAACGCACGCTGGCGCTGGTCGACCGGTTCGCCCGCTACGGCCTGCCGATCCACATGACCGAGACCACCCTGCTCTCCGGCGACCTGATGCCACCGGAGATCGACGACCTCAACGACTACCAGCCGCCGTCGTGGCCGTCCACGCCCGAAGGGGAGCAGCGGCAGGCCGACGAGATCGTGCGCCACTACCGTGCGCTGGTCGGCCATCCGTCGGTGCAGGCCATCACCTACTGGGGACTGACCGACGTGGGCGCCTGGCTGGGCGCGCCGGCCGGCCTGGTCCGGCCGGACGGCACCCCGAAACCGGCCTACGACGCCCTCCGCAACCTGATCAAGCGGGAGTGGTGGCTCCCGCCGACCACCATGCGCACCGACCACACCGGCCACCTCCGGGTCCGCGGTTTCCCCGGCGTCTACCAGCTGCACCACACCGGCCGCACGACAACCTTCACCATCCCCGCCGGAACCCGCTGACCTGCCATCGAGTCGTACGGGCATGAGAACCCGTGCCCGGCTCGTCCCCGTTCTGTCGTCCACGTTCGGCGTGCTGCTGATCGCGGCGTGCGGAGCCGAACCCGAACCACCCGCCCTGGCCCCGAAGCCGAGCGTGCCGGCCACCCCCGGCGAAGCCGCCGTCTGGACTCTCCCGGAGGGCACGTCTCTGTCGGCCTCGTCGACCGCGTTCACCGCCCTCGTGTCGCGTCTGGGCTGCAACAGCGGGGTCACCGGCGAGGTGCTGGCCCCCGGGATCCGGGTCGGCGAGACCGAGATCGTCGTGACGTTCACCGTCGCGCCGAAACCGCCGGGTGCGGCCGCCTGCCCCAGCAACGATCAGGTCCGGTTCGAGGTCGGCCTTCCGGAGCCGCTGCGGGGCAGGCAACTGGTGGACGGCCAGTGCCTGGCCGGCGCGGAGGCGGCCGCCACGTCGTTCTGCCACCCCGGCCCGGTGCGATACAAGCCGCAGTGACCCGGGGCGGCCGCCCGCCGGATGCGCATCGGCTACTGGGCCATGCTCGCGGCGCGGGCGTCGTCCAGTGCCTCGGCCGGGACGTGCCGCACCAGGAAACGGCGGGCCATCCGGGTCGACTGATGGATGCCCACGGTGGCGACCACGATCACCCCGGCGATGATCAGCCAGCCGGTGGCACCCCAGTTCATCGCCAGGAACGTGTACACCGCCGGCGCCCACACCTTGCCCAGCGTGGCGCTCATCTCGGACGCACCCTGGTAGGCGCCCCGCCGGCGGGGATCCATCAGTTCCGCCTCGAACGTCCAGTTGGCCGCCGACAGGTAGAGCTCGGCCCCGGTCACCGTCACGTGACCCAGCCAGACCAGCGCGATCGTCACCCAGCCGACAGTGTCGTGGGTGGCCAGCGTGATCAGGCAGGAGATCACGAAGAACGTCGACGACACCCGGACCGCCCGCAGCGCGGTGGTGAGGCCGGTGACTCCACGGGCCGCGGCCATCGGCAGGAACACGCACATCACCGTGTTGGTGCCGAACAGGAACGCCAGCAGCACCCGCGGGGCGTCGGTCTGCTCGACCAGCCACAGCGGGATCACCACGTTGAGCAGCACCTGGTTGGTCCAGAACACCCCGGTGAAGAAGCTCGTCAGAAGCCAGCCCGGGTTACGCAGCGGGCCGGGCCCGGGGATCTTCACCTTGCGCTCGGCGGGCGTGCGATTGTCGTGCGCGGCCCGCGGCAGACGGGTGACCGCGGCCGCGTTGACCAGGAACACCACGGCGGTGAACCAGGGCAGCGCGTGCAGCACGTCGTTGGAATGGAACGCCAGCGCGATCCCGCCGAGCAGCGACCCGAGAGTGAAACCGAGGTTGAGCGCCGAATACATGTAGGCCCGGGACGTCACCCGTTCCTCAGGCGGCAGGACATCGATCGTGTACGCGCCGTGCGCCGCGTTGCCGAGCGCGCCGATCACCTCCATGCCGACGGCCATCAGCAGGTAACCCTGGAAGTCGGTGATGAACGGCCACACCGCGAACATCGCCGCCTGCCCCGCAGCGCTGACCGCCCACATCCGTTTCGGCCCGAACCGGTCGACCAGCTTGCCCATCGGCAGCGCCGCCAGGAACGCGGCGACCCCGGCGACGGTCAGGCCGAGACCGACCTGGGCCGCGGACAGCCCGACGATCTGGGTGAAGAACACCGCCGAACCCGTCATGAAAGCGCCCTCACCCAGGGCGAACAGCACCGACTGGACGGACAGGCGCCCGGCCAGTCGAGACGGCGGGCGGACGTGGCGAAGGACGGCGGCGAGACTCACGGGGCAAGTCTGGAGGGCATCGAAGCCGGTGTCGCCCGAATTACGGTGTGAGGCCGGCCTCGGCGCATGCGCTCTTGAGTTCGGCCACCGCTTCGAGGAGCTTGTCGGAAGCGGTCGCCGCCTCGTCGCCGATGCCCGCCTTCAGCCAGGCCGAGTACCCGGTCCGCACCTTCGCGCCGGCCCGTTCGAGGCTCTCCACGGCGGACGTTCCGGCGTACCCGATGATGCTCTTGATCTGTTCTTCGTCGATCTCGATGGCCTCGCCGGGCCGGGGCGCCGCGGCCGCGAGCCCGCAGGCCTTGGCCGCGTCGGCGGAGACCGGCACGGTGGCCGGGGCGGACGCGGAGGCCGGGGCGGCGAACGGGGAGCGGGCGGGCAACGGGATCGCTGGGGTGGGCGACGCCGTGCAGGCGGAAACGGACATCAGGGCCAGCAATGCCGGAACTATCCTCGAGCGGCGCATGCCGACAGCGTAGTGACCGCTATCGCTTGAAGGTGTGATGCGGTCGGCCGGGCGGTTGTAGCGTGTCCATCATGATGACCCGGTGGACGCTGGGCTGCGACGCCGCCGATCCGCATCGGCTGGCGGAATTCTGGGCTCTCGCGCTCGGCTACATTCCCGAGCCCGGCTACCACGAACCGGACGGCGCCTTGATCGTCCACCCGGACGGCACCGGTCCGGCCATCGGTTTCCTGCGCGTGCCGGAGGCCAAGACCGCCAAGAACCGGATGCACATCGACATCCGGGTGTCCGGCGATCCGGCCGGCCGCGAGCGCGTGATCCGGGAGAAGGCGGCCGGTCTCGTCGAGGCGGGCGCGACCGTCGTCCGCGAGGAGTCGTACGGCGGTCAGTTCAGCCACATCGTCATGTTCGATCCGGAGGGCAACGAGTTCTGCGTCGCCTGACCGGCCGGTCAGCCGGTGGTGTAGGTGGCGCTGTCGAAGTCGGCGTACCCGCCCTCGGCGCCCAGGTCCTGCACCCACAGGCCGACGAAGGCGCCGGTGAAACCCCACGCCTCCGGCTCGCCCGGGACCAGGGTCACCGCGTACTCGTCGGACAGGGTGGTGGCGTCGAACGTGCGGCCCAGTTCGTGCCAGGCGCCGGGGGTGGTCTCGTAGGCGAAGGTCAGCGCCGCCCCGTCCAGCCGGGCCCGCAGACCCACCCGCCGGACGTCCAGCGGCGTCCGCAGGCCGGGCGCGGCGGTGACCCGTCCGCTGTCGCAGCACAGCACGTCGAGCACCGGCCGGCCGTCGTCGTCGGCGGTGACGTGCAGGTAGTACCAGTTACGGGAGTTGTAGTAGGCGGTGATGCCGGCGAGCTGCCGGAAGTTGCGGGGCACGAACTCGACAGTCGCCTCGAACGTGCAGCGGGTGTCGGTGACCCGGCGGGCGACCAGGCTGGGCCGGTGCCGGGCCATCGGTGACTGGCCGCCACGGATCCGCAGGTACGACGGCCGGCTGCCCAGGTCCACCCAGTCCGGGGTGGCGGGCCGGCGCAGCGTCGACCAGTCCGGGCCGAGCCGCGGCGCATCGAAGTGATCGATCTCGGACGTCGTGTCCACCGGCGTCGAGGTGACGCCGGACGGCGCGGGGACCTCCGCCGCCGGCACGCCGTCCTGGACGCGCGGCCAGCCGTTGAACGGCCAGTCGACCCGCTGGAGGGCGGTCTCCCGGCCGAGCACACACCGCCCGGACGGCGCGTACGGGCGGGCCGCCAGATGAGCCAGGTACCACTCGCCGCCCGGGGTCTGCACGAGACTGCCGTGGCCGGCCTTCTGCAGCTCCAGGTCGGGCCGTCCGGAGGAGGTGAGCATCGGCCCGTTCGGGTCCACCGTGTACGGCCCGAGCAGCCGCCGCGACCGGGCGACCGTGACCTGGTGGGTGAGCGTGGTGCCGCCCTCGGCGGTGACCAGGTAGTACCAGCCGTCCTTGCGGTACACGTTGGGCGCCTCGGTGAGCCCGGCGTCGGTGCCCTCGAAGATCACGTGCTCCGGCCCGACGAGGCGGCGCACCCGATGGTCGTACCGCTGAATGGAGATTCCCGCGAAGCGGTTGTGTCCCGGCCGCCAGTCGGCGCGCATCGACAGCATCCAGGTCGTGCCGTCCTCGTCGTGGAACAGCGAGGCGTCGAACCCGCGGCCGTGCAACACCACCGGATCCGACCACGGCCCATCCATGGTCGGCGCGGTGACCAGGTAGTTCTGCGGATCCCAGTAGCCGCCGGCGAACGTGGCCACATCGGTGTAGAGCAGATGGAACAGGCCGTGCGCGTACGTCAGATTGGGCGCCCAGACCCCGCACGAGTCAGCCGTCCCGGTGAGATCGAGCAGCCGTCGCTCGGTCAGCACCCCGCCGAGTGGCCGCCAGCCGACGAGGTCGGTCGAATGGTGCACCCGCACGCCCGGGTACCACTCGAACGTCGACGTGGCGATGTAGTAGTCGGCACCGACCCGCAGGATCGACGGATCCGGGTGGAACCCCGGCAGCACCGGGTTGCGGATCGTGGAGACGGCGGCCTTGGCGATCGTCATCGAGAGCCCTTCAAACGTGGTGGCGGGGGGGGGGGGGGGGCCCCCCCCCCCCCGGGGGCCGGGGGGGGGGGGGGCGGGGTGAGCGGCGGGGGGGCTGTTAAGGTTTGGTTGTTTTGACGAGAGAAGATTTATTTGGGAGAGT
>NZ_JBEZXU010000126.1:0-13168 GCF_040638175.1 Actinoplanes sp. NPDC026670 | reverse complement strand
CTCCGCTGCAGCCCGCACCGGGCAACCCCGATCGTGCAGGCCATCCTCGCCCTGCACCACGTCGAGAACCCCGCCTACTCAGGATGAAAAAGGCTGTGCGCCACGAACGCGGAAGGGGATCGAATAGGAGATCTCTTTGATGCGGCGCTGTGTGAGAGATGAAGGTTGGCCCTTCGGAATCGCCCTGCGGGGGGAGGTTTCAAACCGCCACATGCTGCGATCGCGGTGACGCGGTGGTGGTGAGCGATGTGGAAAAGGCGCTGTTGGAAGCGTCAGGTGGGGTTCAGGAAGACGAGCGTAAGTGAATCGCTGATGAAGTGTCGAAATTCATTGAGACGACGTCGAAACCGGGGTGGGGCTTTGATCCCGGGACTAGCTTGGCGGGTGCCCGTTGATTGGCCAAGTGGCGTCCGGCATAGAGGCGACGTGAGCCTGAACTGCTGCTCTCGCACGGAACGTGGGAAGGCGCGCCCCGGTACTGCTGCCCAGGTCAGGGTGGTGAGAGGGAGAACCTCAAGCGGGCGAAACCGTGAGAGGCCGAGTACCGTCACGGGGCGTGCTGGCGGACCGGATCGTAGTAGTGACGAAGCGCCTGTAATGGGAGTGGAGCGAAGGGTCCGGGTCATCTGTTGCTTGTTCACATCGTCAACCGGACGTTCTCCGGAAGGAACTGCGTGAGTGGGCTGCCGTCGCCGAGGAAACCGTTTGATATTACGAAGTGGGAGTTATTGGAGGCGTATCGGCAGGTGAAGGCCAACAAGGGTGCTGCCGGGGTGGACGGGAAAACAATCGAGGACTTCGAGGCGGACCTGAAGAACAACCTCTACAGGATCTGGAATCGGATGTCCTCGGGCAGTTATTTCCCGCCGCCGGTCAAAGCGGTGGAGATCCCGAAATCGCATGGTGGGGGAGTACGGGTGCTCGGCGTCCCCACGGTCGCTGACCGTGTCGCCCAGACGGTGGTGGCCCGCAGGATCGAGGCGAAGGTCGAACCGATCTTCCATCCGGATTCCTACGGCTACCGGCCGAATCGGTCGGCGCTGGACGCGGTCGCGGTATGCCGGCAACGCTGTCACGCCCGTGCCTGGGTCGTCGACCTGGACGTGCAGAAGTTCTTCGACAGCGTTCCGCATCACCTCATCGTCAAAGCGGTTCAAGCCCACTGCGACGAACCCTGGGTATTGCTCTATGTGCGGCGCTGGCTGACCGCACCGCTGGCTACACCCGACGGCAGGCTGGTTGACCGGGACCGCGGCACCCCACAAGGGTCGGCGGTCTCACCGGTCTTGGCGAACCTGTTCATGCACTACGCGTTCGACACCTGGATCACCCGGCAGTTTCCGGGCGTCTCGTTCGAACGCTACGCCGATGACGTGGTCGTGCACTGCGGCAGCCAGCGGCAAGCGCATACGATCCGCACGGCGATCGAGGACAGGATGGTCGAGGTCGGGCTGCGGCTGCACCCGGACAAGACCCGGATCGTCTACTGCCAGGACAGCAACCGGCGGGGCTCGTTCGAGCACACGTCGTTCACGTTCCTCGGCTACACGTTCCGCGCCCGCAAGGCCAGGAGCAGATATGGCGTCAGCTTCACGTCGTTTCTGCCCGCGATCAGCAAAGACGCCCTGAACAAGGTCAGCCGGACGGTCCGCTCCTGGCGGCTGCACCGGCGGACCGGCGACACCTTCGCCGAACTGGCCGAAGCGATCAACCCGATCGTTCGCGGTTGGATGCAGTACTACGGAGCGTTCTACCGCTCCGCACTGAATCCTCTCCTGCACCGCATCAACGCCTATCTGGTGCGGTGGATCCGCAAGAAATACAAACGGCTGAGCGGGTTCAAGAAAGCCAAAGCGTGCTGGGAAAGGATCACCACAAGGCATCCCCATCTGTTCACGCACTGGCGCTGGACCCGCAACTTCTGGCCACCGGAGATGACAGGAGCCGGGTGACGGGAGACTGTCACGCCCGGATCTGAGGGAGCCGGGAGGTGAAACCCCTCCCGGCTACCCGACCAGTCGGCTGTGGTAGGCGCCTCCGGACAAGCCGTCCGGCCTCGGCGGACTGGTCGGCTCGACGTCCCCCGTCCAGACCTTCGTCGCCCGGAAGCTGAACCCGTCCTGCTCGGCGGGCTCGGCCCGAAACCAAACGCGCACGCCTGCCGCGAGTTGCCGGAAACCGTCCATCGCGATGGCCGAGAAATGCACCCAGCAACCGCCGGGGACGGCAGGTCCGTCGATGACTCCCCAGCCCTCATCCACGTGAAACTCGCGTACGACGCCGCTGTCGACCATGTCGCCAGTCTGCCCGACGATGCCCACAAGATCACGAGCACTCTCGCGCCGCAAACGACGCTCACTGCTCCTAACACAATCCCGGATCGGTTCAGCTGATCAAGGTGCGCCTGCTGATTCAGGCGTTGCAACCTGTCCCTACATGATTGACGTCATGGGCGCCGCCTATCCGTACACGACCATCACCGAGCCGACCTGGCCCGGTTCCGGATGCCCCGGCTGCCGATCAGCGGAATGATCCTCGGGTGGAAGCATCAATCACCGTCAGGCAACTCGAGGCGATCGCGGCCGTCACCGCTCTTGGCATCGACATGTGGCTTCGTGGCGGATGGGCGATGGACTTCTTCATCGGGCGGGTGACCAGGCCACATCGGGATGTGGACTGGTTCGCCTGGTCACGCGATGGAGACCGGCTTGCTGCCGCGCTGACGAACGAGGGCTACGAGCTCCTTGCGGAGCCACCGCACGATCGGCAACTCGACTTCGTGCGCGGCGAGCTCGATCTCAGCTTTGCACTCATCGACGAGGATCGGTTTGGCCACATAATTGTGGCTGGCGGACCTTGGGCCGGCCAGCGGTGGCCGGACGGGATGCTGGACTGTCCTCGCGGGCAGATCGGTGATCTTCGGTGCCGGATCATCAGTCCGGCCGCCCAGATCGAGATCAAGAGGATGATGCCGGTGTGGGTGCCCGGCATGCCGAGAAGACAGAAGGATATCGAGGACATCGCACTCCTTGAGACGGCCGTCGCCGCCTCCCGTGAGCGGTGAGCCCTCCTGCCCGAGACGTCCGCTTCTCGGTACGCCAGACGCTGGTCCGCAGCAGCCGGCCGTCGGCCATCACGCCAGCGGCTGGTCCAAGCACGGACGGCGGCATGACAGCGAGCCGCGAAGTCATTCGCGCGACTGCCACGGCGACGGCTACTCTTCGGTTCGCGCGTCGGGCGAAAGCAGATGGGAAAGTGCGCCATGCTGACGCTGAGCACCCGAGCAGTCTGGGATGAGCCGGTTCGAGTCCGGCGGCCCGGCGCGCCTATAGGCGGCACGAGAGTGTGCTGGCCGACGCCGTCTGCGGCGTCGGCCAAGTGCCTCGACGGGATTTGAACCCGCGCCTCCGCCTCCCCGAAGGGCGAGCGGGATCCTAGGCCTCTAGACGACGAGACACGGGGACCCTACAGCATTGTCCCGGCCCTCAGCTCGCCAGTTTCCGGGAGTGCGGCAAGCGGGCGTCCGTCTTCCCAACTCGTCGGCTGAGCCGCTCGGATCGCGGCAGGAGAGTAGGACTCGCTCAAACTGAGCCCGGGTCCGATCGCGACTATTCAGGATGCCGCTCGTGCACCACGCGTACGACCGCCCCGCGCGTCGCCTCGTACTACTACCGGTTCGGCCTACGGCCTCGGGCGCCCCGGTGCGCCTGTTGTCGGGACCGGGTGATTGTCGCATGCTGTCTGCCGTGCCGATAAGCGGTTTCCATCGGCCTTGGCCGCGCGGATCGCGGTAGCCTTCCGTCATTCACCGGTGGGCAGACGGGCGGGATCGACTCCGTCCACGCCGGTCCAGAACCGCACGGGGTACGCCCATTCCTTCTTGTAGAACTGGCTGGGCATTCGCCTGTTTGCGTCGTCATACGATACGAACTCTGTCGCATAGCTCGGGTATCCGCCCGCTGGCAGGGCGTCCGCATAGCCAAGAGCTTCGAGCAGAACGGTCCGCTCTCGCTTGTTCGACTTGAGTTTGCCGACCAGGGCTGCGTTCAGCTCCGTCAACTGTGCGGACTCGGGCAGTGACCGGATCGCATCAACGATATCGTCCAGCACTGCTCGGCCCCGGTGGACATCGTGGTCATCGTCTGATCCGTCGAACTGCTCCACTGCGGCGCTGGCCCACGGAAGGTCTATCGGCCGGAGCCAGAAGGCATCGCTGGCGAGGTCCTCGGATGTGACAGCTTCTTCGCTCTCGCGCATACCGCACACCCCACAATTCGTGGGGTGGAAATACTGCGACGGCACGAAGCCATGCTGGGGAAAGTGCCGCAGGAACGTCAGCCGCGGCCAAACACTCCGCCGACGCTGGTCCCTCGTAACCAGGCTCGCAAGCCACGCCTGCTCGATCGCGCGCCGGTCAGCGGCAGCGGCCACCGCGACCGCTGTTCGGACAAGGTCATCATGATCCACGCTGGCCAATCTAGGCTAATCGGCTCAACGTGCGCAGGGCCCGCAGTCACCTTGATCAACACGGCCTGGTGCCCTGAGTTATCACAGTAAGCGTTAGTTATCCCGCATTCCACCAGGACGTGCTGGTAGACCGTCCCGCGCATGTTCCAGGCGCGTAGGACACCCGTCCCTCCGAGAAGTCGTGCTTACCCCGTTAGAAGCGGTCTTCGGGCCAGCGGATCCCGGACGCAATGCCAGAAGGGCGGCGCCGAGCACACCGTGGCAGGATGCCCCAAGACAATGGGGGATACGAATGCGTTGGCGATGGGCCGGAGTTGTAGTCATGGTTGCCGTTGGTGGATGTGGAACGAACGCGGTGAGCCACCCGGAAGGCGGGGTTTCCCCTGCTGCGCCCGTATCCGCCAGCAGCGCCCCTGCCGGTCCGCCGTGGTACTCAGTCGTCGACGAGGGGCCGACAATTTCGGGTGCTGCACTGGAGACCACTGGCCCCAATGCGGTGCCGAACGGGTGGGACGACGAGAACCGGTTCTACCGTTTGTGGTCCTACACCGGCAGGATCCTCTCTGTGAAGGTCGATATCAACCGTGCCGACCCGCATGCCGACCGGCGGGAAGACCTGCGGCGCGACGCGGCGGTAACGCAAGAAGCTGGACACTTGCACGTGCCCCTGATGGGAATCGGCGACGGTGGTATCGCCATCCTCGCCAGGCATTTGAAGGGCGCCGACCGCGCAGTAATTCGAGCGAATGTCTACTCCGGCAACGCGATGGTCAGCATACTTCTGCCCACCGAAGGTGCCATCACCACGGAACAGGATTTGGCGGCATACTCAGTCGAACTGAATGCCGCTTTGACTGAGGTGCTTGACGACTTGCGGGCGCAGTAGGTCTACCGGAGTCCACACCCCTGAACTGCTACCCGGGCTCCGGGACGCCCAGCGCGCCCGAATGGGCCAAAACGTGGGTTTGAGCGCGCTTCTGTGCGCGGTAGAGGTGGGCCGCCGAGACGAGGTTTGGCCGGTCGCGTCGATGCGCTGGCGCTGTCAGATCTGGTAGGCGCCCGGTTGGATGTGGGTGGCCGGCGTGCCTGGCGTCCAGGCCAGCGTCCCGATCCCTTCAACGGTGGCGTCGTTTCTCCGCACGCCTCCGACGATGTCGATGCTCATCTCGGCGGCCACCGTTCGGGCGGTGCACGCGAATGAGAAGTCAGCGAGCGCTTCTTCCGTGTCCTGGTTGTCGTGCATCAGTTCGGGGCCGCCGGTGACGCCCAGAGCGTCGAGGTGGCGGCGCTCGATCGGTAACGGCTGGCCGATCGCCCAGGCCGGATCCGTCTCGCTGTAGCGCCGGACGGTGCGACCGGCCTGGGCGATGAGCCAGTCCGATTCGTCGCCGTATTCGGTAAGGGAATATGCGTGGGCCTCGCCGTACTGCCTGCTGAGCTGTTCGACCAGGTGCCGTACCTGCTCGCCGTGTTCGTCAGGCTGCGGATCGCACCATCCACCGGCGATGACAGTCCACCCGTTCAGCTGCGGTGTGACGAAGACCAGAGCACCAGGGCCGGCGATGCTGTCGGAGACCACCGTGTTAGCGAGGGCGAACGTCGCCGTTCGTCCAGGGATCAGCCCGAGAGTGGCCATGATGCCGCGCTGATCGCCGCCCCGGACGCACATCCACGCATCCCAGCAGAGGCTGACGTTCAGCAACGGCTCCGAAGGCGCTTTGATCCGCACGAGGCGCTCCGCCGCGGCCAGGTCGGCAGGATGCAATCCGGCTTCACCGGCAATGTTGACCAACACCTCGAGCGCGGCAGGCCGCAGCCTGCCAGGGCCATGCCGCCGGATCCGCTGCAGTGCGGGAACGATCTCTCGTCCTCGCCCGGCAATCCGCTCTACGAGACTCCGGTACTCGCCCTCCGGGCAATCACGGAGTTTGCCGAGCTCGGTCTCCAACCCGGCGTCGTTTCCCATCACAGGATCTTCCTACCTGCCGGCGACTGGCTGATGAGCCATCGGGTCATGCAGCCCACGAATTTGGGCCAGCAGGCAGAATCCACCTTCACCTGGTGGCGGCTGGAACACAGCGACAACACTTTCGGCCCGAACTCCCCCTGGCTGGCCGAACCCCGTTGGCACCTGACACTGAACCACTTACCCAACCACAGCGGCTCATCCGAGCGCGGACGACACCACGGGAGTATGAGGCCCTTCGAGGAACGGGGCGCGGCGCTCCGGCTGAGCGTTGCGCCTGCTAAACGGGCCTTGCGACGGCGACCTCTGGAATTGTCGTACCCGTCTGCTGAGATGCTGGCATGTCACAACAGCCGCGCCCTCACGTCGATCTTTCAACTGTCACCTCCGCGCAGCGCGCTCAAATCCTCCGCGAGGAGGCAGCCCTGCTCGTAGCAGAAATGAGCAAGGGCGGAATCGATAATATCAGCGATATCATCGTCGCTCTCGAAATGCGAGTGAAGGAGATTGAAGGCAACGTCGCTGCGGATTAGCCTTCTTCAAAGTAGCCAGGCTTGTTGTAAGAACGCATAGCCCACCCGTGGCCGGTAGACATTCCCCATACAATTTCGGTAGGGCATGGTTACCGGTCTCGGGCGGTCTCGGACCTCGCGCTGAGCACCTCGGCTACGCATTGTTGAACGCACCCTCTTCGGCACGAGCGGTCGCCAGCCGGCCCTCGACTGTCGCTACTCCCTGTAGCGAGCGGATCGCGGCAGACGCGAGCGCCGGTGCTCGGCCCGGTAAGGGCATGTCGGCGAGCCCGACGAACGATTAAGGCATCGATCAAGCTAGCGTGCGGGAATGGATCCGCTGGGAGCGACGCCGCTGCATATTGCCGCTGAGGCAGGCGATAAGCGCGAGGTCGCCCTGTTGATAGCCTCAGGCGCCGCCGTGGATTCCAGCAACTACCGCGGGTATACGCCGCTGCACATCGCCGCCGGGATGGCGGCATCGGAGTGCGTCGCGGTCCTCCTGACCGTCGGCGCGAACGCTGCGGCTCTGACGGTGTTCGGGCACACGCCACTGCATCGGGTGGCCCACGGTCTGGTCGGCGACGCCGACACTCGCGTGGAGATCATCGACAGGCTTCTCGACGCTGGCTGTCCACTCAACGCTGTCGACACCGCTGGACGCACCTCGCTGTGGTACGCAGCGAGCACCGGCACTACGCCGTGGACACCCGAGCAGCAGAACGCACGCTTCCGCGTGCTGCAGCACCTGCTTCTTCGAGGCGCTGATCCGAGCATTGCAGCACGTGGCTCGCAGGGCAGGCCGATTGATGCGGCGCGGGGACTGCACCAAGCCAAGAAGCATCGGCACGAATGGGTCCAGGGCGCGGCGTTACTCGAAGACCACGAACTGCGATCGCCTGCCAGCTGGTAAGAGCCCGGATCGCGGCAGATCCGGATGGTGGCGAGCGAACTCGGTTGCCGCTCTGCCAATGCCTGTGACACGGTGCAGATCCCCCGCCCCCGCTCCGAGGCCCAGATGACGATCTACTTCTACGGTGCCGACGAGGTTCTGTACGGCTGCTTCTCCAACTTCTCCAGCCACGGCTTCGACCTCGACGGCCACTGGTGGACAACCTCCGAGCACTATTTCCAGGCCCAGAAGTTCCTTGGCACCCGCCACGCCGACCTCATCCGGCGGACGGCGACCCCGTTGCGGGCCGCCGAGCTGGGCCGCGACCGGTCCCGGCCGCTGCGCCGCGACTGGGAACGGGTCAAGGACGATGTGATGCGCCGGGCCGTGGCGGCCAAGTTCACCGCCCACGCCGACATCCGCGCCATCCTGTTGGACACCGGCGACGAGGAGATCGTCGAGGACACCAGCACTGACCACTACTGGGGACGCGGCCGGAGTGGCACCGGCAAGAACATGCTCGGACGGATCTTGATGCGCACCCGCACCCAGCTACGCGCCGACCTCACCCAGAACGCCAGCACCCAGGGCAGCCGACTGCTGCGGTAGCACTGAACGCAACTACCGAGACCGCGCTGTCTGCGGCAGATCAGTGAACCCCCACACCACGACGGCCGGTGCATATCTCGATGTTTCGACTGCGGAGATCGCCGACAACGAGCATGAGCTGCAGGGTGCCGGTCGGTAAACTAGGCGGGTGAGCGCCACCGAGCTGACCCGCCATCTGCACGACCTAGCCACGGTCGTCTGCTCGACCGCGCCTGGCCTCGAGCGGCTCCGCCGGGTCCGGGCTGAGCTGGAGACCGCGGCGGTCGCGCCGGATCTGTGAAGGGATCCCGCGCGTGGGCGAGCGGTCGGCGGCCGCCTCGCCGTCGTCACCCGTGAGCTGACCCGCGCCGAGACGGTGCGCAGACGGCTCGACGATGCGCTACAACTACTCGCGCTGGCGGCCGACACCCACGACGATGCGGTCCTCGCTGACCTACAGGCCGAAGCCACCGCACTGAGCGACGCCGTCGCGGACCTGCAGACCCGGATGCGCCTCGACGGCCCCTACGACCTTCGGGGCGCCGTGGTCGTCGTCCGCACCATCGGAACCGACGAGGACGCGGTGACCATGGTCGCAACCGTGCTGCGGCGATACCGCGAATGGGCCGAGCGGTACGGCCACGTCATCGAGGTGCCCGACAACGTCCCACCGGAATGGCGCCTGCGGGAAGGAGCACTGGTCGTGGCCGCGCCGTACGCGTACGGCCTGCTGCGCGCCGACGCCGGCCGGCATCACGCCGGGGCAGCCAAGGTCACCGTCACCGTAGCCCCGCTGGTCGAGGACGATGATCCGGAGACCGTCCGGGCTCAGGATGTCCGGCTGGATATGGTGTGCACGCGGAATCCGGCCACGGCGTCAGTTCGATTCACCCATCTGCCGACCGGCTGGAGCGTGTCCTTCCGCAACGATGCGCGGGCCAGGCAACAGCAGGAGGTCGCCTACCGGGTACTCCGTTCGCTACTGCTCGTTGCGGGCGTCGGCAACCGCGGCTGACCGAGCCGCTCAGGCCGGCTGGCGGACCGTCCTGCTCGTGCTCGACCGCGGTGCTGAACCTCGCTGCGCGCCCGGATCGCCAGATGAGCGTACTGATGCGAGCGAGCCAGTTGGGTTCCGCGCCGGTGTTGTCCATGGTTTGCGAAACCGGTGACCCCGGTGACGTCAGAATTGCCCTCGCAATTCGCACAGAACGGCCCAGCGCTCGACCGACTCATTCACCCATCGGTCCCGCCGAGCGCCGATCTGACGCTCGGCCCACAGCAAGGCTTCGTTCTCATCTCGGGCGACGAAGTCCGGTGATAGGGCCACAGCCGGATCCAGTTGCGGCACGCCAAAGCGTTCAAGAATCCGGACATCACCCGCGAGATCCTCTTCGTGCATCGACACCAGGATGCCGGACACATCAGCGAGCGGGTCGATCCGAACCCACCGAATCCGCCGCACGCCATCGCGGTCGACCCACCCAAGGCACTGATCCAACGCCGTCATCCACTTCAACGCCATCACCGGCGAGGTCGGCTCCAGATAGTCCACAGGCTTCATGATGGCCGATGGGGACCACAGCCCAGCCGTAGCCGCAACCCTGGACCGGCACGAGCGAATGCTCGGCAGGACACGAGGCCCCCGCCGAACGCCGGTCACGAAGCGTGGCTACGTCGGGCGGCCCGACGCGCCCGGTCGGCGGCAAATGAGGACGACAGCCCGGCAATGAGGTAACGGTAGGCCTGGCCATACCTGAAGAGTCGTGCCAGACACCTGGCTTGCGCCGGCCGGTCCCGCATAGCGTGACCGCGTCCGTTTGGAACGAGGAGCAGGTTATGCCAACTGTGGCGACCCCGCCGAGAACCCCCGCCCGGCTAGCCGCACTGACCGCACTCATCGCGATGGTGCCGACCCTCGTGATCGCGTTCGTCCTCGGCCCGCCGCGGCTGGCCGGGGACCGCGCGTTGGGGGAGCCGGGCGGGATGGAGGCAGCGTTCCGCCCGGCGCTGGTCGACTACTGGCGATCGCGGGACCTGAGCCGACCGCCGGCGGTGCAGCGGCTGGTTGACTACTGGTTCCGGTGGCACCTGATCAAGATCGGGATCTCCGCGCTGATGCTGATCGTGCTCGTCGCTCTGACCGTCATGCTGTGGCGTGCGTTCTTGCGTACTGACCGGCGCGGCGCGGGGCGCACGGCCGCCCTCGTGTCGGCTGGCGTCGCCCTTCCGATTGCGGCGGTGTTCGCGCTAGTGGTGCTGGGCGCCAACATCAACACCACGGCGGTGCCGTTCCCCGCGCTGTTCCCGTTCCTGGTCGACGGAGCCGCACCCGATCCGGCCCTGGCTGGCGTCCTGGAACAGGCCAGGGCCCAGCTCACCGGATCACACCTGACGGGTGGCTACACGCCGCCCGCGCTGGACGACATGGTGGGTGAGTTCGCCTCGTATCACACCGTACTGGCCGTGGTCGCCGCCGGCATGATGGTCGCCTTCGCCGGCCTGGCCGTCGTCCTGTGGCGGCGCTTCGCCCGGGCGGCGAGGGCCGACCGCCGGACGCGAAGGGTCCTAGGCTGGTTCGGCGCCGTCGCGGTGGTGGCCGCGCTGCTCACGGTCGTGTTCGTTGTTGCCAACGTGACCGTCGCGCTGGACCCGGCACCAGACCTCCTGGCTCTGCTCAACGGCAGCGGCGACTTCTGACGGTCAAGACGAAACCCGGCCGGGTGAACAACCGCCGGCCGGGAGTCTGAGGCCGGGAAGGTGAGTTCGAGCGGGCCTTCACCAGCGGGCAGGCCCGCAGCATCATCGCTCACCTGCACGCCTACGGAATCCACGTACGGACGACCGAATTCGACCGGCCGATCGACCAGGCCGACCCGGAACACCGCGCCCGCTCGACAGCCGTAACGCTGCGGAGTAACCGGATCGCGGCAGAACAGTGCACTAGGCCCACGGCATGAGAATCCTGATAGGGCTATGACAGGTGAGCGGCCCGCCTTCCTAAGAATCGCCCGGCGCAGGCTAGGTCGCCGACATCGTCGGCCTGTATCTGGACCCGCCGGGCGGGGCGGTCGTGCTCAGCCTGGACGAGAAGACCCAGATCCAGGCCCTCGACCGCACCCAGCCGCTACTGCCGATCGAGTTCGACCGCAGCGAGCAGCGCACCCACGACTACGTACACCACGGCACGACCAACCTGTTCGCCGCACTGAACGTCGGCACCGGCGAGGTGATCGGCGACTGCGTGCCCAGCCGCAACGGGCCTGCGTTCCTGGCGTTCCTGAAGAAGGCCGTCGCCCCGCACGCCGGCCGCGAGATCCACGTCGTGCTGGACAACCTGTCCACCCACACCACCCCCGACGTGATGACCTGGCTGAACGCTAACCCGAACGTTCATTTCCACTTCACCCCGAAAGGCTCGAGCTGGCTGAACCAGATCGAGACCTGGTTCAGCATCATCACCCGCCAGGCCATCCGCCGCGGCACCTTCGCCTCCGTACAGGTCCTCGTCCGCACGATCCGCGCCTACATCGCCTCCTGGAACAGCGACCCGCGACCATTCACCTGGACCGCAACCACCAACGAGATCCTCGCCAAGGTCCGACTGACTCAACGCAACATCAAGAAACTCGTCGCGAACAACAGCAAGTAAATCGATCAGCATCACGATGCACTAGATGGAGCCACGTTGAGCTGGGCAACGGCCTTGGCAGCGAGCTAGAGCGGCTCGGCAGTCCGATGGTGAACGTGACCCAGTTGTCCTGCAATCAGCGTAGGCGTCGATACAGTCTGCCCAGCACGCGTGATCGGGAAGTGCAAAAATACCTCCACCGGAACCACCGATCGCTCCACCTCCCAAGCCGCCGAGATTCAATAAGCGAACCTCGGCTGTCGACCCCTGGATACCGCCGCAGGCGCCGCCACACTGACACCCGTTTCCCGACTCGCTTCTGGTCTGCAACATGGTCTTGCAGTGCTTGCACTTGATCGCCGATGGATCGATGGCCTCCTTGCAATATGGGCAGGTTCCGTCATGCGACGGCTTGTCGGGCTCCAGCTGAGAACCACAGTGCTTGCACTTGATCGCACCCGTTTTCACCTGCTCTTTGCAGTAGTTGCAAGTGCGAGTTATTTGTGTTTCGGCGGTCATGGGCATCCCCTTTGTCAGACGACTCGCCTGAGTGCCAACCGGCGCTAAACGACTACCGACCCTCCTCCTGCATTTCAGGTCAAGTCAAGCCCAAATGCGCCAATTTCGACCTGAGCGGCTACCGACAACTACGGCACGGTGGAGGGATCCGCTTCGGCAGTGTGGAGAAGTCTGTTGAGCCCGCGCGGATGATCATTGGTTTCCAACTTACTCATCTCGGCATGTGAGTTATCGTCGCGTCTTGTTGGGGGAACTTCGAAACGAATCAACGTGCTGTAGGACCAGCCGCCAAGGGTAGGACGCCGAGGCGTTGTCTCCTGTGCCTGGTTCGTGGGGTTCGAACTCTTCGGGTCCGTACAGCACGCGAATGCCGGGTTCTTCGCGGAGTTGTTGGATGCTTCGGCGGAAGGGTGTATGAGCTTCCCCTCGTACCGTGGAGGCATCGCCTTAAAGGATTGGTGACTGGCGATGGCGGAGATACGGCGAAGGTTTGATCAGGACTTCAGAGACGGTGCGGTGCGGCTGGTCCGGGAGACCGGCAAGCCGATCGCGCAGGTGGCCCGGGATCTGGGGATCAAGGACGGGACCCTGGCGAA
>NZ_JBEZXU010000125.1:0-13563 GCF_040638175.1 Actinoplanes sp. NPDC026670 | reverse complement strand
GAGCTCGGCGCTAGCCTCTCGCCGCTCGTCGCTGCTCGCTCGCAGCTCTTCGCCCCTAGCTCGTCGCTCGCCACTCGCCGCTCGCCGCTCGCAGCCCGTTGCTCGCCGCTCGCCGCCCGTCGCTCATCGCTCGCCGCTCGCCGCCCGTTGCTCGCCGCTCGCCGCCCGTTGCTCGTCGCCCGTCGCCCGTTGCTCGTCGCCCGTTGCTCGCCGCCCGTCGCCCGTTGCTCGTCGCCCGTCGCCCGTCGCCCGTCGCCCGTCGCTCATCGCCCGTTGCTCGTCGCCCGTCGCCCGCCGCCCGCCGCCCGTGGATCTTGCACGAATCTTCACCCTCGCGCCGATCTTGCAGCCCTTTCCACGTCCTGACGCGAAGAAAGCTGCAAGGTCTCCCCGGCGCGGCAGACCTTGCACGATGAACCAGGCCCAGACATGAAGAACCGTGCAAGATCGCCGGCGACCTGGAGAACCGTGCAAGATCTACCAGGCTGGGCAAGGCCGAATCCCCCGTGAATACGACATTTCGCTCTCATCCTGGTGTCTCGGTCGCATGTATGGCCGGTGCGACAGCCCGAAGGCAGGGGATCTGGGAGTACAGCTGTGCGGTGGTGGTCCGGCAGAGAAGATCAATGAACGCCACTGGGCGCGGGACGGGCGGCGGGGATGCGGGACAGGGCGAGCAGCGCCACCGCCAGTGCCGCCGCCCCGGCCAGGACGAAACCCGAGGTGGGGCCGATCAGTTCGGCGAGGGCGCCGGCCGTGGCAGCGCCGGCGGCGGTGCCGACCGCAGTCGCGGTGGCCAACCAGGCGAAGGCCTCGGTGGTGGTGCCGGGTGGGGCGGAGCGGTCGACCATCGCGTAGGCGGTGGCCAGGATCGGCGCGATCATCGAACCGGCCACGGTGATCATGACCGCGGACGCCGCCGTGCCGGCCGACGCCGGGACCAGGAGCAGGTGGCCGGTGGCCAGCGCGGCGAGCAGCAGGGCGAACGAGCGGCCGTCGGTGGCGCCGCCGCCCAGCCGGGCGGCGATCACTCCCCCGGCCAGGGAGCCGGCGCCCCACAGGCCGAGCAGGAGGCCGGCGGCCGGGCCGGCCGAGGCGGCCACCGCCACCTCGGTCGCGCCGAACAGGACACCCACCCCGATCATCACCGTCACGAGGGTGCGCATGGCCGCCGAGGCGAGCGCGTTTCCGCCGGTCCGCCGGGTGTGGGCCGGGCGCCAGCGCCGGGATGCCGGCGCCAGAGCGAACAGGGCGGTCGCCGCGACCAGGACCGCCCCGGCGGCGGTGAGGGCGGCGCCGGTGCCGGCCAGGGCGCCCAGCGCGAGTGCGAGGGGTGGGCCGGAGACCCAGGTCAGCTCGGTGGCGGCGGCGTCCACGGCGTACGCCCGGCGCTGTCGTTCCGCGCCCTGGTGCAGTGACGGGATCAGGGTGCGCAGGCACGCCCCGACCGGTGGGGTCGCGAAACCGATGACCGCGGCCAGGGCCAGCAGCACCGGCAGTGGTGTGCCAGGCGGCAGCCGGGCCATGGTGGACAGCGCCGTCCCGGCGACGATCGCCGAACCCAGCAGCACCACGGTCTGGCCGCGCCTGTCGACGAGCCGGCCGAGCAGCGGGCCGCCGGCGCCCTGCGCGACGGCCAGTGCCCCGGTGGCCGCGCCGGCCGCCGCGTACGAGCCGGTCAGCTGTTCGACGTGCACGAGCAGCCCGATGCTGAAGGTGGCAAGCGGCAGCCGGGCGACGATCGACGTGGAGAGGAGCATGTCTCCACCCTGGTTCGGGACTGGTACAAAGAACAGGTCCAGTGGTGCGGCGAAAAAGGGGTCCAGTGGAGCTGCTGCTGAGCGTCTCGAAGGACCGGCCGGGCACCCTCAGCGCGCAGATCCAGCGCCGGATCCGGGACGCCGTCCGGGACGGGAGCCTGCGCGCCGGCAGCCCGGTGCCGTCCACCCGCGATCTGGCCGGGCAGCTCGGCGTCTCCCGCAAGGTCGTCGTCGACGCGTATGCGCAGCTTGCCGCCGAGGGATATCTCGTCACCCGGCAGGGCGCGCAGCCGCGGATCGCGGCCGGCCCGTTTCCGGACGCCGTCGCCACGCCGCCGGCTGTCGCCGTCGCGCCGGGCCGGTTCGATTTCCGGCCCGCGCGGCCGGATGTCTCCTCGTTTCCACGGGCCGCCTGGGCTCGCTGTCTGCGGGACGCGATCGGTGAGATCAACATCGATGATCTGGGGTACGGCGACGCGTTCGGCGTCGACACGATGCGGGACGGGCTGGCCGACCACCTGGGCCGGGCGCGTGGGGTGGTGGCGGACCGGGACCGGATCGTGGTCACCAACGGTTACCTGCACGGGCTCGGGCTGCTCTGCCGGACGCTGGCCGCCCGGGGTGCACGACGAATCGCCTGCGAGGATCCCGGCGGTACGGACGAGGCACGGATCGTGACCAGGTCCGGGTTGGCGGCGGTGCGCGTACCCATCGATGATCTTGGGTTGCGGGTTGATCTTCTGGCGGCGGCGAAGGCCGACGCGGTGATCCTGACACCCGCGCATCAGCATCCGACCGGGGTCGTGCTGGCGCCGGAACGCCGGACCGCGCTGATCGCCCTGCTGCGTGCGACCGGGATGTTCGCGATCGAGGACGACTACGACGCCGAGTATCGCTATGACCGGCCGGCGGTGGGCGCCTTGCAGGGGCTCGATCCGGCGCATGTGGTGTATGCCGGCACGGTCAGCAAGGTCCTGGCGCCGGCCCTGCGTCTGGGGTGGATGGTGCTGCCGCCGTCGCTGGTGGAACCGGTGCGCTCGGATCACGACCACGGTGGCGCCCGGATCGAGCAGCTCGCGTTCGCGCACTTCCTGCGCCGGGGCGAGCTGGACCGGCATCTGCGCCGGATGCGGATCCGGTACCGCCGGCGCCGGGACGCGATGATCGCCGCCCTGGCCGAGTCGCTGCCGTCCGGGCGGGTGTGCGGGATCGCGGCCGGGCTGCACGTCACGGTCGAGCTGCCGGCCGACGTCGACGAGGCGGCGGTGGCCGCTGCCGCGCGGGCCCGGGGCATCGCGCTGGCCACGATGGGTGACTACGCCCCCGGCGGCGGGCGGCCGCCGACGCTGATTCTCGGCTACTCGCAGATGTCCGAGTCGCGGCTGCGGGCCGGGGTGCGCGAGCTCGCCGCGATCATCCGTGTCACAGCGGGCGGAAACGCTGCGTGACGGCCCCGGTATCGACGCCGACCGTCTTCGGCGCCCTCGCCCGCCGCGCGGGCCCGGTAGGCTGACCGGCGAGAGCGGGGAGGCCGAGCATGGGGTGGGAGATCGCCGTCGCGGCGGCGCAGTCCGACAGTGTGGCGTACAACATCGGGTTCGTGGTCGGCCGGATCCTGTGCTGCCTGCTCGTCGTCGGCGGGATCGTGGCGATCGTCAGGCGGGTGGTTCGCGGGCGGCGCTCGGAGGCCAAGGGTTACCCCCAGCCGCCCTATCCGCCGGCCGGGTATCCGCAGCCGCCCTATCCGCCGCCCGGACATCCGCAGCCGGGTGATCCGCCGCCCGGATATCCGCAGCCGGGTGGCCCGCCGCCCGGATATCCGCAGCCGGGTGATCCGCCGCCCGGATATCCGCAGCCGGGTGGTCCGCCGCCCTCGGGATACCAGCAGCCACCGCCCGGATACCCGCCGCAGCCGGGGCAGCAGCCGCCCGGATACCAGCCCCCGGGATACCAGCAGCCACCGCCTGGATACCAGCCTCCGCCGGGGCAGCAGCCGCCGCCGTATCCGCCGCCCGGTGAGTATCCGCCGCCGACCGACCCGCCGTACCCGCCGCGGCCCTGACCTGGCCGGTTCCGGTCAGATCGCGGGCAGGGTGGCGACGTCTCCGTAGAAGCGGCTGATCTTCTGCACGGCCGCTTCGAAGGCGTCGAGCTCCATCGGCTTGGTGACGAACGCGTTGGCGTGCCCGGCGTAACTGGCCACGATGTCCGGTACCGCGTCGGAGGTGGTCAGCACGACGACCGGGATCGCCGTCAGAGCGTCGTCGCGCCGGATGTGGGCGAGGACCTCCCGGCCGCCCATGCGCGGCATGTTCAGGTCGAGCAGGATCAGGTCCGGCCGTGCCGCCTCGGCGAATTCGCCCTCGCGGCGCAGATATTCCAGCGCCTGACCGCCGTCGATCACCCGATGCACGACCGGTGGAACCGTCGCCTCCTGGAGCGCTTCCTCGATCATCATGGCGTCGGCGTCGTCGTCATCGACGATCAGGACATCAAGAGCTCGCACACCGGTCACAATCGCTCACCTTCAGTAAGAATCCACACGAACGTGAACGCTTGCAGTAGTGCAAACAATAGCGGCCTGCGGGCGATCCGGAAATCCCCGTCGACGTGCGAACGGCGGATCAGACGGCCAGCGCGAACGTGATCGCCTGCGGCACCGTGTCGAAGGTCGAGAAGACCGTCCCGAGGCGGGCCGCGTGCAGCACCGACAGGACGAACGGCGGCGCGGCGGCCAGCACGAGGTCACCGGACTGCCGGCGAGCGGCCTCACGCGCGGCGACCAGGACACCGAGCCCGATCGAGTCGACGGCGGCGACCCGCCTGAGGTCCACGATGATCCAGGGATGTTCCACGAGCGCCTGCCCCAGCGCCGTGCGGAGCGAGCCCGCCGCGGCGAGGTCGACGTCTCCGACGATCCGGACGACGGACGCGCCGGCCAGGCTGTGCACCACGATCTGTGCGACTTCATGCTCGTCGATGAGTGGGACGACCCCCATGATCACTCCTCACCAGGTTTCGCAAATCCGCCGGATTCCACCTTTCCCCGAGGGGACTGCGATACTCCCCCATTCACATGACAGTTACGTGACGATTCCGTCCACATCGCTGTCCGGGGGCGGTTACCGGGCACGCGGACCGCCGATCCGGGTCGGGCGCGAGGTCCCGCCCAATCTCGACGGTCCCGGGGACGACAGGCCGTTGGCCTACCCGCCCGGGACATCGCAGGTCAGACCGATGCCACCCGCGCGGTGGCCTCGGCGGTGACCGGGGTGAACAGGTTGATCAGGGTGCCGTCGGGGTCACGGAACAGCAGCGACCGGTTGCCCCACGGCATCGTCGTCGGTGGCTGCACCGGCTCGCCGATGACGTCGCGCAGCCGGGCGAACTCGGCGTCCACGTCATCGACCCGGAACTCGACGATGGCCGTGCGGTTGCTCGCCGGCTCGGCCGATCCGTCCCCGAACAGCCGGACGGTGACGACGCCGCCGATCGCGAGGGTGGCCCCGGCCAGCGGGATCTCACTGAAATCCGGGGTGTGCCGGCGGGCGGCCTGCCCGGTGACGAGCTCGTAGAAGCCGGTGAGGCGGGCGACGTCACCGGTGATGATCCGGATCGAGGCGAACTGCACGATGTTCCTCCGTGGTGGAGTGGGCTGGTTACGCGGCGAACGCTAAACCGGATACCGGACAGGATCCGCCCGGTATCCGGGTGACAATGACGTTCGTGACGAGGCCGACAGCACGCGTACTCGCTCTGCTCGAAATCTTGCAGACCGGCGGCACGCACCGCGTCGACGACCTGGCCGGACGCCTCGGCGTCGACGAGCGGACGGTCCGGCGTTACGCCGGCCACCTGATCGACCTGGAGGTTCCGGTCGAGTCGATCCGCGGCCGCTACGGCGGCTACCGGCTGGCGCCGGGTTTCCGGATGCCGCCGCTGATGCTCACCGACGACGAGGCGCTGGCGGTCCTGCTCGGTCTGGAGGCCGGTCCGGCCTCGCTGCCGGGCGGCGCCGCCGAGGCGGCGGCCGCCAAGATCCGCCGGGTGTTGCCGAGAACGCTTGCGGCCCGCCTGGCCGCGCTGTTCGCGTCGACAGACTTCACCGCGGCAGTACGGCCGGAGCCGGCCCCCGAGAGTGGGGTGTTGTTGCGGCTGGCCGAGGCGACACGCGAACAGCACCCGGCCGTGATCACGTACACCGGCCGGAACGGGCGGACCACTGATCGCACGCTGCACCCGTACGGCCTCGTCGCCCACACCGGCCGCTGGTACGTGACCGGTCTGGACTCGGTCTCCGGCGAGCTGCGCACATTCCGGCTGGACCGCATCCAGCGAATCCAGCCGCTACCAGGCAGGTTCACCGTCCCTGCCGGCTTCCGTCCGGCCGACGCGGTGCTGACCAGCCTGGCGAGCACCCCATGGCGGTACGAGGTGACGGTCGCCGTCGAGGGCCCGCCCGACGAGGTGCGCCCGCTCCTGCCGAAGGCGCTGGCCACGGTCGAGCCCGACGACACCGCGGGCTGGTCCCGGGTGCGCCTCCGAGCCGAACGACTCGACTGGCTACCGGCCGTGCTGGCCGGCCTGTCCCGCCCGTTCGTCATCCACCACCCACCCGAGCTGCGCGAAGTCGTACGCGCGTGGGCCGATCGGGTCGCCGCCTACGCCGCCGCCCGGCCGGAGGTAGCGATGCGAGTCCAGCGCGACGACTCGTCAGCATGATGCCTCGCCTCGCCTTGATCACACTGCCGCAGGGGAATTCATCGGTGGGCGGCGCATCATGGATCCGGCTCAGGAGGGCCGGCCCAGAAGGGAAGGTTGGGAACATGAACGAGGACGACGGCCGGGCACGGCCGGAACCGGTCGTGGTCGCCCGGGATCGTGATCCCGCCGGCAAGCCGCGTAACTCGCGGCCCCGCGATGCCCTCGGCCGGCCGTTGCCACCCGGCGCGCCCGGCATCCCGACGATGCCGGACGATCTGAACCTGCCGCCGGCCGACGCGCTGACCCTGGCGCAGCAGTTGCTCGACGACGGGTTGCCGTTCCATGCCCACGAGGTTCTCGAAGCCGCTTGGAAAGCCGCCCCGGCCGACGAACGTGAACTGTGGCGTGGCCTGGCCCAGCTGGCCGTCGGTCTCACCCACGCCCGCCGCGGCAACCGAACCGGCGCCGCCCGCCTGCTGTCCCGGGCGGCCGAGCGGATCAGCGGCTACGCCCACTGCGCGCCACACGACATCGCCGCAGCCGACCTGAGCACGTGGGGCCGCACCGAAGCCACCCGGATCACCGAACGCCCCCTCAGCGACGAGGCCCCGATGCCCAACCTGACAGCCGGCGACCTCCCGTAATCAGGATCTGGCCCACCCGGCACGTCACCCGCCGCCGCCGACCCGCAGAACGAGCCGAAGACCCCGGCCGTCGCCCAGCACGGTAAACCCGCCCGCATTCCGACGCTCAGCGACGGCTCACGGTCTCAGCCGTCGCCCAGCACGGTAAAGCCGCCCGCATTCCAACGCTCAGCGACGGCTCACGGTCTCAGCCGTCGCCCAGCACGGTAAAGCCGCCCGCATTCCAGTACTCAGCGACGGCTCACGGTCCCGGCAGTGACCGCGCCGACAGGCCCGGCCGCGAGCCTCCGAGAAGGTGCCCCGGCTACTCGGCGGGCAGCAGGGGCTGGAGCAGCGTCAACAGCTGGGTTCGCTGGGTGGGGTGGAGCCGGGCCAGGTCGGGGGTCAGGGCGGCGCGGACCTCGCCGTCGAGCCGCTGGGTCAGGCTGTGGCCGAGCGGCGTCATGAAGACCTCGACGACCCGGCCGTCCGACGGGTTCTTCGCGCGGGCCAGCAGGCCACGGCGTTCGGCGCGGTCGATCAGCCCGGACATGGTGGATTTGTCGAGGCCCAGGTAGGCGGCCAGGTCGGTGACCCGTAGACGCCTGTCACGGAGGATGCCGAACACCCGGAGCTGGGTGAGTGACATGTCGTTGTCGGCGCCGATGCGGGTCAGCACGCCCGTCACCTGGAAGGTGCAGCGGACGAGGGCGTCGATGAGCTCGTCCACGGAGTCCTCAGCGGTCATGCTCCGGATCCTAGTTGACATCGTTGGGATTACGAACCATTCTGGGGCAGGTAGTTGGCATTACAAACAATCTAGCCTTGGAGGTCGACCATGCACGCCGCTGTTCTCACCGCCTTCGACACCCCGCCGGTCTACCGCGAGCACCCCGAGCCGGTCCCGGCCGGCGACGACGAGATGGTGGTGGACGTCCTCGCGGCCGGCCTGCACCACCTGACCCGGGCCCGGGCCAACGGCTCGCACTACAGCAGCACCGGCGCGTTCCCGCTGGTGCCGGGCGCCGACGGGGTCGTCCGCGACCGGGACGGCCGGCTGCGGTACGTGGCTCTCGACGACACGAATCAGGGGACGTTCGCCGAGCGCACCGTCATCGACGTACGCCGGAGTGTGGTCCTGCCGGAGGGTGTCGATCCGGTCCGGATCGCCGCCGCGATGAACCCGGCGATGTCGTCCTGGGTCGCGCTGCGCCGCCGCATCGAGTTCCGGCCGGGGCAACGGGTGCTGATCATCGGCGCCACCGGCAACGCGGGCCGGATGGCGGTGCAGGTGGCGAAGCTGTTCGGCGCCGCGCACGTGATCGCGGCGGGACGTGACGCGACCCGGCTGGCCGCCCTGCCGGAGCTCGGCGCAGACGAGACGTGCACGCTCGGCCAGCTCGAACGGGCGGCTGACGTCGACGTGGTCCTCGACTACGTGTGGGGTGCGCCGGCCGCCGAGGCGATGGTCCCGATGCTCACCGCCCGGTCCGACCGTTCGGCGCCGCTGACCTGGGTCCAGATCGGGTCGATGGGCGGGCCGGTCGCGCCGGTGCCGTCGGTCGCGCTGCGGTCGGCCCGGTTCCAGATCGTCGGCAGTGGCATCGGCTCGGTGCCGGCACGCGACTTCATCGCCGAGTTGCCGCAGCTGGCCGCGGCGGTGACCGAGGGCGCGATCAGCGTACGGGCGCAGGCCGTGCCGCTCGCCGAGATCTCCCGGGCGTGGGCTGCCGAGACCGACGGCCGGATCGTTCTGGTGCCGTAGGTCAGTTCCGGCGGTGTTCCTCCTGCGCCGAGCGCCCGGCGTCTACGGGGCTCGGCGGCTACCATCCCGCCCGTGAAGAAGTACATCCTGTTCGATCATGACGGTGTGCTGGTGGACACCGAGTCCTGGTATTACCTGGCGTGTGAGCGGGCGCTGGCCGATATCGGCTTCACGGTGGACCGGGACCGGTATCTGCGGGACATGCGGCTGGGGCTGGGCGCTTTCGACCAGGCCGTCGCGGCGGGTGTCACCGAACCGGAGATCAGCCGGCAGCGTCGCGTCCGCGATGGCTACTACCAGGGGTATCTCCGTACCGAAGCGATCGAGATCGAAGGTGTCGCCGAGGTCCTCGCCGAGCTTTCGCAGCATGTCCGGATGGCAATCGTGACGACCTCGAAACGGGCGGACTTCGAGATCATCCACGAGGGACGGCAGATCCTGCCGTTCATGGACTTCGTCCTGGTCCGCGACGACTACCGGCAGGCCAAGCCGCATCCGGAACCGTATCTGACCGCGCTGCGCCGGTTCGGAGCCACCGGGCCGGAGGCTCTCGTCGTGGAGGATTCGGCCCGCGGCCTGAACGCGGCGGTGGCCGCGGGCATCGACTGCGCGGTGGTGCACCACGAGTTCACCAGCTCGCACGACTTCACGCTCGCCACCCACCGCATCGCATCGCTGGCCGAACTGCCCGGCCTCATCCTCGAGGCGTGAGACAAGAGCGGCCACCTCAGCGTCACCGAGGGTTGCGGTCAAGGCCAAGACCCTCATTCGGTACGGCTACCCGGCGCCCTGGTCGAGCGGACGCCGGGTACCCGTGCTCCTCCGTAGGAACGCTAGGTGAGGGTGATCGTCCGGTTCCAGTCCCAGGCGCCCACCCCGGAGTCCCACACCTGGGGCGCACTGGCGTTGCCGCCGATGCCACCGAAGACGAACAGCCGGGTCAGCGAGTTGTCGTAGTTGTAGAAGGCGCCGATCTCCGTACGGCCATCGCCGTTGAAGTCGCCGGTGACCGTCTTGACGCGGTTCCAGTCCCAGGCGCCCGCCCCGGAGTCCCAGGATTGGCGGGTGGTGAAGCCGGCGCCGGTGGAGTCGAAGACGAAGAGCCTGATCCGCGCCCCGTCGTAGTTGTAGAACGCGCCGATGTCGGCCCGGCCGTCGCCGTTGAAGTCGCCGCCGGCGAGCTTGATCCGGTTCCAGTCCCAGTTGCCCGCGCCGGAGTCCCAGGCGAGCCGGGTGAGCGCGCCGGTGCTGACCGAGTCGAAGATCCACAGCTTGGTCTGGTAGCCGGGGTAGTTGTAGAACCCGCCGATCTCGGCGCGGCCGTCGCCGTTGAAGTCACCCGCGACGTACTTGGCGCGGGCGCCGTCCCAGTTGCCGGCGCCGGAGTCCCAGCTCTGCCGGACGGTGACGCCACTGGCGATGTTGTCGAAGACGAACAGCCGGGTCTGGTAGCCGTCGTAGTTGTAGAACGCGCCGATCTCGGCCCGCCCGTCGTTGTTGAAGTCGCCGGCGACCGCGCGGATCCGGTTCCAGTCCCAGCTGCCGACGCCGGAGTCCCACACCATGCGGCCGGTGACGTTCCCGGTGCCGGTGATGGTGTCGAAGACGAACAGCCCCGTCCGGGAGTTTCCGTAGTTGTAGAACAGGCCCGCGTCCAGGGCGCCGTCACCGTTGAAGTCGCCACTGACCGGTTTGGTACGGGTGGCGTCCCAGTTGCCGACGCCGGAGTCCCAGGCGACCCGCCCGGTGACCGTGGGCTGCTGGCCGCCGACACCCTGCAGCTGCCACAGCCGGGTCAGGCCGCTGCTGTAGTCGTAGAGGACCGGGACGGTGCCGGTGGTGAAGCCGGCGTTGTCGGTGCGCATCCGGATGTTGCGGAACCACACCGGTGAGCCAGCCGGGTCGGACTGGAGCGCGATCGAACCGGCGGCGAGCAGCAGCGCCGGGTCGGTGACCTGGTAGTCGTTGACCACGGTGCCGTTGAGCCGCACGATCACCCGCCGCCCGGCGACGGTGATCTCGAAGGTGTTCCACGATCCGGCCGGGCGTTGGGCGTCCGAGGTGGGCGCGTTGCGGCCGGTGATGGCGCCGGTGGCGGTGTTGCCGGTGCCGCCCGGCTTGATCTGCACCTCGATGCCGCGGCTCGCGTCGCCGGCGGCGGTGGCGCCGACGATCACTCCGGCGTCCGAGGTGGCCGAGGTCGCCTTGAAGTCGGCCCGCAGGGTGTACGCGAGAGGCGCGCGGCCGCCGGTGTAGCGCACCAGGTTCGCCCCGCCGTCGGCGCGGAACGTGCAGTTCGACTCGGCGACCGCGGGCGACCACCTGTCGCGGGTTGCCGTACGGCCGTCGTAGAGGGCGGTGAACCCGCTCTCCACGGTGGTCTTGCACGCGTCGACGGTGTTCTCCCGGATCCAGCCGGCGAGGTCGTCGGTGCGCACGGCCACTGCCGCGTCGCGGGTCTCGGTGACTCCGGCGCAACCGGTCTGCCAGGATTTCGCCTGGACGGCGACCAGTTCGACGGTGTCGCCGGTGGCGCGCAGGACCGGTCCGCCGGCGTCACCCTTGCAGGTGCTGGAGCCGCCGGCGCGGGCCAGGGTCAGGGTGGTCGAGGTGACCTCGGCGACGGTGAACCCGCCGGTGCGCACGGCGGTGCCCGGCCAGCCGTCGGCGCCCCGGCCGTACCCGCTGCTCTGGATCGATCCGGCGACAGCCGGCGCGGTGCCGCCGAGGGTGACCGGGGTGATGTCGGTGACCGGCTGGTCGAGGCGGGCCAGGACCAGGTCGCGGTCGGCACGCGGCAGCAGCTCGGTGATGGCGCGTTCCTGGCCGCCGGAGCGCAGCAGGTCGGCCCGTCCGATGATCGCGGTGGCCGGCTGGGTCAGGGTGTCGCCGAAGCAGGCCTTGCTGGTGGCCAGCCAGTCGGCGGCGACCAGGACGGCGGTGCAGCCGCGGCCGCCGGCGTCGATCCGCGCGACGTACGGCTGGGCGGCGGCCGGTCCGGCGGGCAGCGGGTCGTTGCCGGCGACCCGCAGCTCGACGAGGGTGTGGGTGGCGTTGCCGCCGCCGATCGGCTCGTAGCCGTCCGGCGGGACGGTCACCGTCTCGGTCTCCCCCTCGTAGGTGGCCCTGGCGACGACGGCCCGGTCCGCGCCCTGCACGAGGAACACGTTCGGCACGTCCATGGTGACGAACCCGCGCGGGCCGAGGACCTCGAAGCAGTGTGTCTCCAGGCTCGATCCGACCAGGCTCTCGACCCGGAACACGTCGTCGCGGCCGGTGCAGTCGGCGACGTAGCGGATCCGCCCGTCACCGGTGAGGATCTTGACGCCGTAGTCGGCCAGGATCCGGTCGGCGCCTGGGTAGGCGTAGTCCTCCACCACCGGCTGTGGTTCGTCCGCGGCGAACGCCGGCGTCCCGGACCCGGGTGCCACCGCCGCCACCACGACCACCGATAAAACGGGCACAATACGGCCCCACATTGAACTCATCAGCCCGGAACCCCCGCTCGAAGGCAAGCACAGTCAATTGATTCGCATCATACGCATGGCCGTCGAATTGTCGATGGCCAGAAATTGCGGGGACACCACGGACGGCATCTTCTGGGTTACACTCCCGATTGACGACCACTGATGTCCTGGCGGGGGCTTGATCACATGGATTCGTTGTGGAGACTTGCTGTGCTGGTAGCGACCGCACAGCCACTAGCGGGCCGAGCTGTGCACCGTGCCACCTGCGCGCGGCTGGAACCGGCGCCGGACACCCCTCACCGCGAATGATCTGATTCGCGAAAACTGCTTCACCCTGCTCGGCCTGCGCTATTTGCGGCCGGGCCATAAAGCGTACCCGAAAACGGGTTCGAACCATTCTGGATGGGGGCAGAAATGCGTTGGCGAACAGGCAGTGGAATACACGGTCCGCTGGCCGTTCTACTGGTGATCGGCGGCCTGTCGCTGCCGGCCACGGCAGCCGCGGCCGACCCGGTCGCGGACCGGTCGCAGATCCTTCAGCAGCTGCTCACCGGCGGCCCGTCGGTCGCGCGGGCCGCCGAGGTGGCGCTGCTCGGCTCGGACGCGGAGGTCGCGGCCTACCTGGCCGACGGGCACGCCCGCGCCGAGGAGCAGGACAACCGGGAGCGGGCGCAGGCGCTGGCGTCGACCGGCCCGGCCGTGCGGGCCGCCGCCGACCGGGCGCTGGCCGGAACGCCGGCCGACGTGCGGGCGTTCGTGACCAGCGGCTGGGAGACCGCGTGGGCCACCGACGAGCGCCTGCGGGTGGTGCAGACGATGGCCGTCGGCGGGACCACCACCCGCGCCACCGCCCAGCAGGCCCTCAACGGCACCTCGCAACAGCAGGCCGAGTTCCTGGCCGTCGGCCGGTACGAGTCCCGGCGGGTCGACGACCGCCTGCTGGCGGCGAAGATGCTGACCGGCGGTTCGCTGGGTAGCGGGCCGAACCTGAACACCGCCGCACAGCAGGCGCTCGCCGGGACACCCGAGGACCTGCGCGAGTTCATCGCCACCGGCCAGTTCCTGGCCCGCGCCCGCGACCAGGAGCTGACGTCGGTGTCCCGGCTGTCCGACCTGGCCAAGGAGGCCGGCGCGACGGCGGCGCTGGAGACCCAGGCCGCCAAGGACGCCGCCGACCGGGCCCTGCGCGCGGCCGAGCTGGCCAAGAAGGCGCCTGCCCGGGCGGCCGCCGAGACCGCCGCGGC
>NZ_JBEZXU010000124.1:0-14110 GCF_040638175.1 Actinoplanes sp. NPDC026670 | reverse complement strand
TTCTTCGCCACCGCGGCAGTATCCACGGCGTCAGTCGTCATGGTCATCAGGTGCGTCTCCTTGATCAGGAGTTACACCGTTGTTTTTACAGTCCCCCGTGGTGGGCGACGGCTGGGACTGCGAGCCGTCGCTGACGACGGGAATGCGGGTGGTTTGACCGTGGTGGGCGACGGCCGGGGCTGCGAGCCGTCGCTGACGACGGGAATGCGGGTGGTTTGACCGTGGTGGGCGACGGCTGGGACTGCGAGCCGTCGCTGACCGCGGGAATGCGGGTGGTTTGACCGTGGTGGGCGACGGCTGGGACCGCGAGCCGTCGCTGACCGCGGGAATGCGGGTGGTTTGACCGTGGTGGGCGACGGCTGGGACCGCGAGCCGTCGCTGACGACGGGAATGCGGGCGGTTTGACCATGGTGGGCGACGGCCGGGGCTGCGAGCCGTCGGTGGGCACGGGAATGTGGGCGGCTTTACCTGGCTCAGCGACGGCGATCGGGACACCGTGGCGAGGCGGGAGCATCGTGCTCGCAGGGGATTCGGTCCCGGTCGGCTTCTAGATCTTGCACGGTTCTCCACGTTCACGGCGATCTTGCATGGTTCTTCACGTCTGGGTTTGGTTTGTCGTGCAAGGTCCACTGCGCGGGGAGACCTTGCAGCTTTCTTCCGGTCGGGACGTGGAAAGGGCTGCAAGATCGGCGCGAGGGTGGAGATTCGTGCAAGATCCGCGGGAGGCGGGAGGCGGGAGGCGGGAGACGCACGGCGGACGGCGGACAGCGGGCAGCAGGCAACGGGCAGCAGGCGGCGGACGGCGGTGCGGTGGCGGGGAGGGGTGGGTGGTGGCGGGTCAGTCGTGGGTGCGTTCCTCGCCTCGGCGGCGCAGCATCTTCAAGCCCGGCAGGCCGGCGATCGCCAAGTGCAGGTCCTCGGTCACCTCGAGGAGTTTGTGCAGGTCCGGGCCGACCTGGTCGAGCTTGCCGAGCAGCGGCATCACGTCGTGGACCAGGTGCCGCTGGAGGGCCGGCAGTTCGTCGATCATGCGGATCGCGGCGGTCACCTCGTCGGGGGTGAGCTCGGACACGAACCGGGCCGCGAGCGGGGCGGCCTGGCGCAGCGTGGGGGAGTAGTCGCCGACGAGGCTTTCGACCTCGCCCGCCACCGAGTTGGCGCGGTTCACGATGGCGGTGACCTCGCCGACTGTCGTGTCGGCCCGGGTGACGATGGTGCTAGCCGCATCGACGGCCGTGTTCGCCCGGGTGACGATGGCACCGGCCGCGTCGACGGCCGTGTGAGCCCGGGTGGTGAGGGCGGTGACCTCACCCACGGCCGTGTCCGCGCGAACAGTGATGGAGCTCACTCCGTCGACCGCGCTGCTCGCCCGGGTCGCGATGGCGGCGACCTCGTCGACGGCGATCGCGGCGGCGGTCGTGATGGCCCGGGCCTCGGTCACCGTCGACTCCGCCGCGGTGGCCACGGCGGTGACCCGCTCGATCAGTTCCTCGGCCCGGCTGACGGCCAGCGTGATCCGGTTGACCAGTAGTTCCGTCTGCCCGATGAGTGCCACCGCCCGCACCGGGATGGTCGCCGCGGTGGCCGCCGTCTCGATCACCTTGCCTGCGGCCGCCGTGGTCATCTGGAGAGCACCGGACACGAGAGAGAACATGCACCCATTGTGCGCCGGTTCCGCACCCTCCGTCCGGTGACGGGCTGTGTCGATGCCGGAGCCGAGCGTCGAAAGTCGGGAATCCACAGGAATCCGGTGAGCCATCCGGGCGTCGGACACGGCAGTATGCATGGGTGCGACGTACCCGGAATCTCATCGTGACGGTGGCCGCTCTCGGTATCCTCGGGGGTTCGGTCCTGGTGGCGAAGGGTCTTCTGGCTGACAGCGACACCGGCGGCTCCGGTGGCGGCGCGCTGGCCGGAGTCTTCCAGGACGAGCCGAAGGCGTCGCCCACCCCGACCGGCCCGACGCCGGAGGAACTGGCCGCCATCGAGCGCGACAAGCGGGTCAAGGCCCTCGACGCGGCGCTGAAGAAGTACGCGGCCGGTAAACCCGAGTTCTCGGTCGCCGTCTTCGATCGCAAGACCGGGGAGACGTACGCCTACCGTGGCGACGAGAAGTACGAGACCGCGAGCGTCGTGAAGGTGCAGGTGCTGGCCTGTCTGCTGCTCACCGCGCAGGACGGCGACCGGAAGCTGACCAGCTCGGAGAAGGCGCTGGCGGACAAGATGATCCGGTACAGCGACAACGACGCGACCACCTCGCTCTACGGCAAGGTCGGCAAGATCAGTGGGCTGACCGCCTGTAACAAGCGTCTCGGCCTCACCCAGACCAAGGTCAGCGGTTCCTGGGGTCTCACCCGGACGACCGTGAAGGATCAGGTGCTTCTGCTCTCCCAGCTGGTCGACGAGAAGAGCGAGCTGTCCGAGGCCTCCCGGGAGTACGCGCACAAGCTGATGAGCACCGTCGCCCCCGACCAGGACTGGGGTGTCCCGGCCGCGGCCAAGGAGGGCGAGGACGCCACGGTGAAGAACGGCTGGCTTCAGCGGTCCACCGAGAGCAACCTGTGGATCATCAACACGGTCGGTCAGATCACCGACGAGGACACCGATGTGTCGATCGCCGTCCTGTCACACACCAACTCGACGATGCCGGCCGGGCAGAGCCTGGTGGAGAAGGTCGCGAAGCTCACCCGGACGCATCTGAAGTTCTAGCGTCGCGCCGTTTGGAGAACCAGCTCAGACACTGGTTGACCAGCAGGATGAGCACCACGGCGGCGAGCACCCCCTGCCACGGCTCGGGGAAGAGCGAGCCGCCGAGCAGCCCGATCGTGGCGTAGACCGCCGACCAGAGCGCGCAGGCCGGCAGGTTGGCGACCACGAACGTCCGCCACGGGAGCCCGGCGAACGCGGCCGCCAGCAGCACCGGCACGCGGCCGCCGGGGATCAGCCGGGACACCAGCAGCACCGGCACCTCCCGGCCGCGCAGCCGCTCGGTGACCGTGGTCAGCCGGTGCTCGTCGCGCATCCAGCGCAGCCGGCGGGCCATCCGCTCACCACCGAACCGGCACATCGCATACATCACCAGGTCGCCCAGGTACGCCCCGGCCGCCCCGGCCAGCACCACCGGCACGACCGCGTACACGTGCTGGTGGAACGCGTACGCCGCGGTCGCGCTGACCGCCGCCCCGGTGGGCACGATCGGCACGATGGCCCCGAACGCCACCACGAGGAACAACCAGCCCGAGGCGCTCAGAGTGTCGATCACGCGGGCACGCCGAACGTCTCGCCGTGTGCCAGCACCCGGACCCGGCTGTCCGGCGCCGCCCCGGCCGCGAACTCGGCGAACCGCGGCCCCGGCTCGTCGAACATGTACCGCCGGAACCGGCCCATCCCGGCCGGCCACAGCGTCCCGTAGTGCACCGGCACCGCCCACGACGCCCGCACCCGGCGCAGCGCCTCGGCGCCGTCCCGGGCGTCGAGGTGGCCGTGCGCGCCGAGGGTCGGCCCCCAGCCGCCGACCGGGATCAGCGCCAGATCCAGCGGGCCGAGCTCGTGCATCCCGTCGAACAGGCCGGTGTCACCGGCATACCAGGTACGGGCGGCGCCCTCGACCACGAAACCGATCGCCTCGGCCCGTTCCCGGGACCAGGGGCCACGGCCTCCGTCATGTCGGGCGGGGACGGCTCTCACCCGTACCCCATTGATTTTTGTCTCCTCACCCGGCCGCAGCTCGACGCAACGCTGTGCCGCCCCCGGGATGGCCTTCGCGGCGAAAGCCGCGGCGCCGTGCGGCACGACCAGGACCGGATCGCCCGGAACCGCCCGCAGCGACGGCACGTGGAAGTGGTCGGCATGCAGGTGCGAGAGCAGGATCGCATCGGGCGCGCCGGGCAACCGGGGCGCCGGACCGGCGATCCGCCGCAGGTGGGCGAGCCGGTTGGTGAGCACCGGATCGGTCAGCAGGGTGACGCCGGAGTCGGCGAGCCACACAGTGCTGTGCCCCCACCAGGTGATCTCGGTCCGGCTCACCGCCCCACGTTACCCAGGCGCCGCAGGGCCAACCCGCACGCGCGGGCGAAGGCGTGCTGGAACAGCACCGCGGCCGGGCCGGTCACCCGCATCAGTGTGCTCGCCGGACGGCTGAACGCGACGACCGTGAACCACACCCGGTCGTGTTCGTCCCGCTCCACCAGGAACGCCTCCTCGCCGGTCGCCGGATGCCCGGGACGGGTGCCGTAGGCGAACCCGATCCGGTCGCCCTCCTCGACGGTCCAGACCACCTCGCACGGCGCCCGTAGCGGCCCGAGCCCGACGGTGAGCAGCACACCTGGTGCGGCCCGGCCGGCGTCGGCGCTGATCCGGGCGCCGATGGCCCGGTGCATGCGGAAGGTCAGGATCGCCTCGCCGGCCCGGGCCAGCGTCTCCTCACCACTGCCGATCACGGTGCGATGACGCAGGTGGCGGTAGCCGGACGGGAGCCGCCCGGCGCGGGTGGACCCGACATGCGGATAGGTAACTTCGGTCACTCGTGCAGTGTGCCCTTCTTCGGCCGGGCACCGTCGGTCGAGTCGCCGCCGTGACATGACTCCGGCACACTGAGCGACGTGACTGGACCTCGCTGCGCCGTCGTGGTGAACCCCACCAAGGTGGCCGATCCCGATCAGCTGCACCGGACCGTCGAGCAGGGGCTCGCCCGTGCCGGCTGGCCCGCGCCCCGCTGGTATGAGACGACGCCCGAGGACCCCGGCCGAGGTCAGGCCAAGAAGGCTGTTGCCGACGGCGCCGAGCTGGTCTTCGCGTGCGGCGGCGACGGCACGGTGACCGCGGTCGTCACCGCTCTGGCCGGCTCGGACGTGGCGCTGGCGGTTCTCCCGGCCGGCACCGGCAACCTGCTGGCCGCGAACCTCGGCCTCGGCAACGACCCGGCCACCGGCCTGGAGGTGGCGCTGGAGGGCGGCCGCCGGCGCATCGACGTCGGCGTGATCGACGACAGGTGCTTCGTGGTGATGGCCGGGATGGGCTTCGACGCACAGATGCTCGAGGACACCTCGGAGAAGGCGAAGAAGCGGATCGGCTGGCTGGCGTATGTCGGCGGGGCCGCGAAACACCTGCTGGACCGGCCGATGCGGGCCCGGATCCGGCTGGACGGCGGCCCGCCGATGCCGCGCCGCCCGGCCGCCGTGATCGTCGGCAACGTGGGCCGGCTCCAGGGCGGGGTCCGGCTGCTCAGCAAGGCCGAGCCGGATGACGGCAAGTTCGACGTGGCCATCCTCAGCCCGACCAACCTGGCCCACTGGGCGGCGCTGGCCTGGGCGGTGGTGAGCCGGCGCGAGCGGGTGCCGCTGATGGAGACGTACACCGCATCCCGGGTTGAGATCTACAGCAACCGGGCACAGGCGCGTCAGCTCGACGGCGACACCATCGCCCCGGGCAAGGTCATGAAGATCCACCTCCGGCCCCGGGCGCTGCTGCTCTGCGTGCCCCAGCCGGACGCCGACCCGGACCTGGCCTACGACGCCGGGGCGGTGGCCCGGCGCGCCAAGGAGAAGGCCAAGGAGAAGGCTTGAGCAGCACCCAGCCGGTCCCCGAGACCCGGATGATGCCGGGTGACAAGCTGTCCGCCGACGACGCCTTCCACGCGTTGTGGCACTACGGGCGCTGGCCGCTGCTGCACGACGCGTTCATCAGGTTCCGCTACGGCGACGGGTTCAGCCACGCGAGGGCGTTCGCGTTCCAGTTGTGCCTGGCCATCGTCCCGTTCCTGATCGCGCTCTCCGGCCTGGCCACCGACCTCGGGGTGGAGGACGGCGGCCGGATCGTCGCCGACACCGTCATCGCGCTGACCCCGGGCGCCAGCGAGCCGCTGGTCACCGAGCTGCTGGTGGACGACGACCGGACCGAGGAGGCGGGCGAGCTGGCCCTGGCCCTCGGCCTGATCACCGGCCTGTTCGCGCTGACCAGCGCGATGGCGCAGATCGAACGCGGCGCCAACCGCATCTACGGGGTGGAACGCGACCGCCCGGCCCTGCGCAAGTACCTGCGGGCCGCGGTGCTGGCGGTGGTCGCCGGCCTGCCCGCGCTCTTCGGGTTCCTGCTGCTGGTGGCCGGCCGGGCGGCGGGCGACTCGGCGGAGAAGCACTTCGGGTTGGGCCCCGGCCTGCGGGTGGCGTGGGACGTGGTCCGCTGGCCGCTGAGCCTGCTGCTGATCGTGTTCGCGGTGGGCCTGCTGTTCCGGCACTCGGTACGGCGTAACCAGCCGGCCCTGTCCTGGCTGCTGTTCGGCGCCGTGGTGTCGACCGTGCTGTGGTGGCTGGCGAGCCTGCTCCTGGCCGGGTACATCAGGTTCAGTGACGGGTTCGGGGCCACCTACGGCCCGCTGACCGCGATCATGGCGCTGCTGATCTGGGCCAACCTGACCGGGATCGCGCTCTTCGTCGGGCTGGCCTTCGCCGCCCAGCTGGAGGCCCGGCGGGTCGGTGTGCAGCGGCCCGCCCTGGAGGACCGCTGGGAGCCGGACATCCCCGAGCAACGCGAACCCGGTGTACCGGCCGAGCCCTCCGGGTAAGGAACGGCGCACCTCTCCCGGACGAATCAGGAGTACGCCGTGACCGACAAGCGAGCCCGCTGGGCGCCGGTACGTCATTTCGCCGAACGCAGCGTGCTGGGCCTGGCCGCGGTGACGGCGGCCGGCCTCGCCTTCGGCACCCTGCTGCTGCTCGTCCGGTTCCACTGGCAGCCGCTGCTGGGGCTGGACCGGTCGGTGGCCGACGGCCTGAACAGCTGGGCGTCCAGCTCGGACACGATCGTCGGGGTCCTCCAGCAGATCGCCTCGTTCGGCGGCCGCGGTTTCATGATTCCGCTGGTGGCGCTGCTGGTCGCGGTGCTGCTGATCAGGCGACGGCCGCGCCCGGCGCTCTACCTGGTGGTCACCGGCGCCGGCGCGCTGATCCTGGACCCGTCGCTGAAGGCGCTGATCGGACGGCTCCGGCCGGTCGTCGAGGCGCCGGTGGCGACCGCGCCCGGCAACAGCTTCCCCAGTGGGCACGCGCTCGGCTCGATGGTCGTCTACGGGATGATCGTGCTGGTCTTCCTGCCGGCGATGCGGCGGCGGTGGCGGCCCTGGTTCTTCGGGCTGGCCGCGGTGATCGTCGCCGCGGTCGGGTTCACCAGGATCGCCCTGGGTGTGCACTTCCTCTCCGACGTGATCGGCGGATGGCTCCTCGGCGTGGCCTGGATCAGCGTCACGGCGTACGCCTTCCGGATCTGGCGCCGCGAAGCGGGCCGTCCGGTCCCGTCGCTCACCGACGGCCTGGAGCCGGAGGCCGGCCCCGACCTGCGCCCGGCCCCGGCCGAGGAGGCGGTGCTGCCGCACCCGTGGGCGAAGGCGGCCGAGATCCTGGTCGGCTGGGTGTTCGTGTTCGGTCTGCTCTACCTGGTCGGCTACTCGGTGACGAGGTGGGAGCCGCCGTTCGACGACGGATTCCCGCGCTGGCTGCAGAGTTTCCGCACACCGTCGCTGGACGAGCTGAGCTGGCTGGCCAGCAAGGCCGGCGACACCCACGCCATCCTGATCATCTCGCTGGTCTTCTGTCCGCTGGCGCTGGCCCTGTGGCGGCAGTGGCGGCCGGTCCTGTTCCTGGCCCTGGCCATGCTGGGCGAGCTGACCCTGTTCCTCTGCGCGGCGGCCGCGGTCGGCCGGGACCGCCCGTCGGTCGAGCAGCTGGACGGCACGATGCCGACGTCGTCGTTCCCGTCCGGGCACATCGCCGCCACCATGTGTCTCTGGGCGGCCATCACGATCATCGTGATGGCCCGGGTCCGGCAGCCGTGGCGCTGGATCTTCCCGGCGCTCGCGGTGATCATGCCGCTGATCGTGGCGCTCTCCCGCATGTACCGCGGCATGCACCACCCCACCGACGTCCTCGGCGCGACCCTGCTGACCGCCGGCTGGCTCACCGTCCTCTGGTTCACGGTCCGCCCGAACGCGCACGCCGAAACCGTCGCCGAAGCGGCCGCCGAAGCCGAACAGGCGACCCGCCGCCATCCGGTGACGGTCGGATGACCCTGCGGCTGATGACCTGGAACATCAAGAACGGCGGCGGAGACCGCCTTCCGGACATCACCGGGGTCATCCACCGCGAGCAGCCAGACGTGGTCTGCCTGCAAGAGCTACAACATTTTCATCGGTACGGTCGACGCCTGCACCGGTTGGCGCAAGAGGCCGGGATGACCGTTCACCTTGCGCCGGCCGGGTTCGCACAGCCGGTCGCCGTCCTGGTGCGCCCGCCCCGGCGGATCCTCCGGCGTTCGGCGATCCGCTGGCGGCTGCACCACGCGGTCGCGATCGCGGTCGTGGAGACCACGGCCGGCCCACTGACCGTGGTCAGCGCCCACCTCAACCCGTTCTCCCCGTACCGCCGTTACCGCGAGGCCCGCTGGCTGTCCGCCCGTTACGGGGGCGGCCGCCGGATGACACTGATCGCCGGCGACATGAACGGCCTCGACCCGGACACCGACCACACCGCTACCCTCGACCGGGTGCCCTCGCTCTACCGGCAGCGGCATCTCGGCCCGGACGGCGCCCCGGACACCCGGGCGCTCGGCGCGTTCCGCGCGGCCGGGTTCACCGACCTGTGGGCTGCGGTGGGCTCGGGCGACGGCCGTACCGTGCCGACCGGGTTCGCCGGCCGTGAGTTCGGGGCCATGCGCCTGGACTATCTGCTGGCCACCCCGTCGCTGGCGGCCCGTGCCGAGCGGGCCTGGGTTCTCCGCGACGAGACCACCTCACGGGCCTCCGACCACTACCCGCTCCGAGCCGACCTGACCCTGTAGACCGCCGGCCGTCGCTCAGCACGCTTTCGCGTGCCGCTTTCCCGTGGTGGCGTACGGCCGGGCCCGCCGGCCGTCGCTCACGGTGGTTTTGCGTGCGGGTTTCCCGTGGTGGCGTACGGCTGAGCCCGCCGGCCGTCGCTCACGGCGGTTTTCGGGGGTGGGAGAGCGTTCTGAGCGACGGCCGGCGATCTAACCTCGCGGTATGACGATCGAGTTCCCGTCGCCGACGATCCCGGCCGCGAACCGGGCCGAGGTGTTCACCCGCTACCTGGACCACTTCCGGGAGACGCTGCTGGCGAAGACCGCCGCGCTGCCCGAGGCCGAGCTCCGGTCCAGCCGGCTGCCCTCCGGCTGGACCCCGCTGGAACTGGTCAAACACCTGCGGCACGTGGAACGGCGCTGGATCGAGTGGGGTTTCGAAGGCCGGGAGATCCCCGACCCGTGGGCCGACCACCGTGACGACCGCTGGCACGTCACCGGCGCGGAGACCCTGGCCGGCCTGACCGCCGAGCTGCGCGCCCAGGGCGTGCACACCACCGCGGCGATCGCCGGGAACGACCTGGACGCGGTCGGCGCGCCCGGCCCACGCTGGTCCGGCGCCGACCCGGCCACCCTGGAGCGGGTCTGCTTCCACCTGGTCCAGGAGTACGCCCGCCACGTCGGCCACCTGGACATCGTCGCTGAGCTGGCCGGCGCCCCGACCGGCGAGTGAGCCCGGTACGGCGTCAGCCGGCTATCACCCGGTCACGGCCGGCGCGCTTGGCGGCGTACAGGTTGTGGTCGGCCGCCGAGAGCAGCGCGGAGAACGTGCTCCGGCCCTCCGGCGCGGTGGTGATCCCGATGCTCGTGGTCACCGCCAGGGTCCCGGTGACCGGCTCCCAGCCGTGCGCCCGGATCCGCAGCCGCAGCCGCTCACACCGGGCGGCCGCCTCCTCGGCGTCCACCCCGGGGTAGACCAGCAGGAACTCCTCGCCACCCATCCGGGCCGCGAACGCCGAGCCGGGCGCCGCCTCCTCCAGCAGCTCGGCCAAATGCTGGAGCACGGTGTCACCGGTGGCGTGCGACAGGGTGTCGTTGATGCGCTTGAAGTGGTCCAGATCGACGATCGCCAGCGACACCGGACGGCGGCGGGCCGCCGATTCCAGCAGCAGAGCGGGTACGCGCTCGTTGACGTACCGCCGGTTGTAGAGCCCGGTCAGCGCGTCCCGGTGAGCCATCTCCCGGAAGTGCTCGCTGGCCTCCCGGGCCTCGTTGGCCTCGAAGACGGCTTGCAGCGCGCGGGCCCGGGCGTCCCGCTGGACCGACTGGAGAGCGGTCGCGGCGGCGTGGAAGGCCCGGTGCTCCTCGTACGCCTCGGCGAACCGTCCGGTGTCGGCGAACAGGGCGGCCTGCTCCTGCCGGGCCCGGGCGCCGATCCCGGCCAGGCCACGTTCGGCGCACACCGTCCGGGTGTCGTCCAGTGCCTCCTGCGCGGCCTCGTGCCGGCCGGCCAGCCGGCGTGCCTGGGCGAGCGTGAGCCGGCACTCGGCGCCGGCGTCCCCCTCGTTGGCGGCGACCAGGTCGGCCAGCACCGGGGAGAGCAGCTCCTCGACCGCGTCGTACCGGCCGCCCATCAGCTCGACCTGCGCCATCGTGTCCAGCTCGTTGGCGCTGAACCGGTACCCGGTGCGGGCCTGCAACTCGCGCATCTGCCCGACCAGCATCCGGGCCTCGGGCTCGTCGTCGAGCTCGACCGCGGTGTACGCCATGTTGTTCAGGATCGACGAGGCCACCTCGTGGTCACCCGCCTCGACGGCGAGCATCAGGGCCTCCCGCGCGCGCCGTTTCCCGTCGGCGTGCGAGCCGGTGTCGTCGAGCGAGACCGACAGCGTCATCAGGTGCCGGGCACGCAGGCTGGGCGGCACCTCCTCGGTGAGGTACGCGACGCTCTGCACCGCGTGGGTCAGCGCGTCGGAGAAGTCACCCACGTGCCGGTAGAAGACCGACAGCTCCCGGTGGGCGCGGGCCAGCAGGTAGCGGTCCTCGTGCTGTTCGGCCCAGACGCGTACCCGATGGGCCATCTGGCCGCCCTCACCGGTCCGCCCCTCCCGGAGCAGCACCCCGGCCTGGAGCAGCACCGCGCGCTGGACGAGCTCGTCGGCGCCCAGGCCGGCGGCGTGTCGCCGGAGCTCCCCGGCGGGCTCCCAGAGGGTCCGGAAGGCGGACGGTGGCCGTGCCTCGAGTTCCGCCGCGGCGGTTTCGAGCGCGCTGAGCTCCTGGTGGGGCCCGATGGGGACACGGCTCGCCGTTTCCGTCGTCACTGTCCCTGCTTTCCTGTCGCCGCCGTGACGCCCCACATTCCGGTGTGCCGGTAGCTTTCCGGGTCGCGACGGGTTGCGGATCGGTTGCGGCCGGACGGCCCTGGTCCGGCCGGTCACCGGGCGGTGCACACCGGAGCGGCGGCCGCGATCTGCTGGCCCGCCCGGCGCACCCCGACGGTGATGCAGTAGTCGTAGCGTTCGCTGAGGCTGTAGACCACGTAGTCGGTGGCCCCGGCGGGCAGCTCGGCGACGGTGACCGGCGGCCGGTCCGAGCGGGTCACCGTGATCAGCACCTCGCCCTTGGTGTCGCGCGGATAGTCCCACTGCAAGGAAACGCTCGGCCCGTCGTCGCGGAGCCGCACGTTCTGCGGGGAACCCGGGTCGGAGGTGGCGGTCAGCGGCTGGGCCCCGCCGCTGGTCGGCTGGGCCGGCGGCGTGGTCGCCCCGTCGGCGCCGGGCAGCGTCAGGATCACCACCGCCGCGGCGGCCGCGACCCCGGCCGCCAGGAGCGTGGCGAGCAGCAGCGGGTGCCCGGCCCGGGAACGCCCGGCCCGGCCCGGCCGGCGCTGTGTGTTCGGCGGATCGGTCCGGGTGCTGGCCTCCGCGGTGCCGACCGGCAGGGGACGCCCGTCCTCGCCGTAGTCGGGCGCCCGGTTGCCGGGCAGCGGCGGCGGGGTGTCGGCGCGGGCGTGCCGGCCGGTCGGGTCGCCGGGCAGCCGGTGCACGTCGCTGAGGTAGAGCGGCTGCTGGTAGACGGTCCCGTTGGGGTCGGTGGGCCGGTTGTCCGGCGGCAGGCCGCCCAACAGGTCCGGGTCGTCGTCACCGAACAGGTCCGGGTCGTCGAACCAGTCCGCGGCGCCGTCACGGGACCGCTGCGGGTCGCCGTCACGGGACCGCTGCGGGGCGCCGTCGCGGGACCGCTGCGGGGCGCCGTCATGGGATCGGTCCGGGGTGGCGTTGCGGGATCGGTGCGGATCGCCGTCATGGGACCGGTCCGGGGCGCCGTCGCGGGATCGGTGCGGGACGCCATTGTCGGGCCGGTCCGGGCCGCCGACCGGGTAGACCGTGCCGAGCGGGTCGGTGGGCCGGTCGTCGGGCGGTGGCTGCCCCGGAGCGTGCGCCGGGAACGCGGCCGGCTGACCACCGGACGGGTCGGCGACGGTGGGCCGCCTGGGGAACGGGCGGAACGGCTTGCCGCCCGTGGTGTCCCGCCGGCCGCAGGTGTGCCGTCCGGACGCCCGGCCGGCGACGAGCGCGGCGGCCTGCCGGGCCAGCGGGTGATCGGCCGGCAGGTGGCGCGTGCTGAGCTCGCTGGCCTGGGCCAGGTGCTCAGCCGACTCGGCGTCGAGACCGCACTCACGCTCCATCGCGCCGAGCCGGGCCAGCATCTTGATCCCGGCCGGGGCCGCGTCGCCGTGCACCCGGCTGTGCCGCCGCCAGGCGCGGGCCAGCCGGGCCCGGGCGGTCGCGCAGTGCCCGGCGGCGTGCTCGGCGGTGGCCAGGTCGGCCTCGGCGGCCAGCACCCGTGGCGAGTCCGGGCCCTCGATCACGGCCAGCTCGCCGACCAGGTCGTGGTAGACCGACGAGGCCCGGCCGTGCTGGCCGATCCGCTGGAGCACCGCGGCGTGCATGGCGGCCGCGGCGATGGTCCGCTCGTCGCGGGCGCCGTGCAGGCGCTCCTCGGCGGAGTGCGCGAAGGCGGCCCAGAGCCGGGCCGACTCGGGATCGCCGAGGGCGATCAGGACGCGGGCGTGCAGGGCGGCGGCGACGGCGAGGTCGGCGGTGGCGCGGCGGGGATCGGCGTCGGCGGTACGCAGGACGTCGTCCAGAACCGCCCGGGCGCCCGTGAGATCGCCGGCCGACGACAGGGTCTGCGCCTGGGCGGTGAGTTCAGCGAGCGGAGGGGCCATGTATCCCATAGTGCTCACGCGAACACCATGGGTACAAGTTTCCGGTAGCGAAGTGGACAGGTGTAGAAACACGATGTGTCCGCTATCGCCATAGTCAAACGTGAGCTCCTGGTCCGCCACCTGCAAGCATGGGCGGCTGGTGCGCTTCATCACGCCCGCCGTGCCACCTATGTGCACGGATATGCCGACGGCGACGGCGGGGAGGCGGCCGAGGCGGCCGTCCGGGTCCTGGCCGATCTGCCCGGCCTGGCCCGTGGGCGGGAACTGTCCATGGTGGCGGTCGGCGGCGACCTCGGCGGGGTGGGCCGGCGGATCGCCGCGGCTCAGCGCGACGCGGGGGCGGCGGCCGGGCTCACGGTGCTTCCGGTCGGCGGCGGGACGGACGAGCGGCTCCCGGTCGCGTTGAAAGCGGCCGGTGCGGTGCGCGTACCGCTGCTCGGTTTTCTCGATGCGACAAGCGCCGGTGCTCCGCCCGCGGTGACCACCGTCGCCGCGCTGGCGGCCGGGAAACCGGCCGAGGTCCTGCTGGCGCTGCCGCCCGGCAGTCCGGTCGACCCCTATCGGGGCCTGGGTTTCCCGTTGGTCACGGTCGCCGAGATGGCGACCGGGCCGGAACCCGGCGAGGTGGTGGCGTTCGCCACCACCTCGGGGAAGAGTCTGGAGAGCTTCAAGGAGGCGCTCTGGGCGGTCGACGAGTTCGCGGGGGTACGGCTACGCGACCCCGGTGATCCGGAGCGGCACCTCATCGACATCTCGCTGAGCCCGCACCCCGGCCCGTTGCGGCGGGAACTGCTCGCGCACCTGGAACGGGTCGGTGCGGCGACGGTGACCGAGTTGCGCACATTCGCACTCACCGAAACCGTCTATCGGGCCGCCGACGCCACCCGGGTCCTGCACACGCTGATCGACAGTGGAACCGTCGCCCGCGAGCCGGCACACGGCCGGCTCGGCGGCGACGTCGTGATCCGCCGCTAGGTCCTAGGCCGTGTTTCGTATGGGCTGTTGGGGCCTGGGTGTGATGGATGTCCGGTGTGGCGGTGATCGATAAAGGTTGAGGTCTCCGGTAAGTGG
>NZ_JBEZXU010000123.1:0-14424 GCF_040638175.1 Actinoplanes sp. NPDC026670 | reverse complement strand
TCTTCGCCACCGCGGCAGTATCCACGGCGTCAGTCGTCATGGTCATCAGGTGCGTCTCCTTGATCAGGAGTTACACCGTTGTTTTTACAGTCCCACGCCGCCTGGTCGTCGTCGTGCTGCGACGCGCGCAGCTTGGTCACGTACTCCGTGAGACATTCGACCGGGATTCGGCGGAGCCGGCCGATGGTCACGGATTCGATCTCGCCGTCCATGACGAGCGAGTACATGAGGGTCCTGCCGATGCCGAGTCGCCGGGCGGCCTGCTCGATCGTGAGGACCAGTCGAAGGGGTTCGGTGGGGATCTCGGCGGCTTCGCCGCTCGGATCGGCTGTCATCCTGCGAGTGCCTTTCGAGAGGTGATCGGGGGGTGGTCGCGGGAGAGGACAGGTCGAGCGGCGGACCGCGCGGAGTGCTCCGCAGAATCCGCGATATCCGCGCAATGGCTCCGGCCTGGTCGTTCTGCGGATTCCGCGGATTCTGCGGATGGGAAGGCCGGATCATGAGACCCGTCCGGCGCTGATCGGCTGGACCGTGCCCGCGGGCTGGAGGACTTCCGGGTGGACGAGCCATCCCGGCGACGGTGCGCGGCCGGCGCCACGGCGTTCGGGTGCCGGCGCTTGCCGGAGGTAGCCGTGCGCGACCAGGAGATTGAGCACGGGATCGAGGTCGGCGGCCTTGCGGAACCGGCCGCGCGACAGCGCGGTGAACAGGTCGCGCTTGGTGAACCGCTCGGTCTGCGAGCGCTCGATCCAGGCCAGGACGTGACGGGCGTCGTCGACCAGTGGATCGGCGCCCATGTCGTCGAAGGCGGTCAGCGCATGCTCGGCGAAGTAGGCGCCGATCGTGGCGGCCCGGTCGAACGTCCCGGCCTCGATCACTCCGTCCCGCTCGTTCGGCAGCTGCTCGGCGAGATGCAGGAGCCCAGCGATGCGGGCGACGGCACCGGCGTACTTGCTGCCCCAGTCGACGATGTGCGCCCACGTCCCGGACGGCGCTAACCGCGGTTCGATGTCGCGCTCGATCGCCAACATCCGTTCGTTGGCGGAAGGGCTCAGCGGAAGGACGGCAGGCTCGTCCAGAGCGGCGAGGCCGACGACCAGGGCGGTCAGATTCTCGGCGTACGCGTCAGCGACAGCGGCCGGAATCGGGTCGGCACCGATCCGCCGGCGCCCGACGGTGTTCTCCGGGACCGCGAACAGGATGCGAGCGAGCAGACCCTTGCCACGGAAGCCGGGCATCTGGGCGATGTCCCGCAGCACCTCGGGTTGCACTGCGAGGCCGAGCGTGAGCGCCGGCTGGTCGACGTGCTCGGCGGGCCGTGAGCGCCGGTCGATCCGGAGCATGTCGCCGGCGTGCCCCTTGAGGAAGACCTCCAGGTTCGGCGCACCCGAGTACCGGCCGGCCAGGGTCGCGAAGATCCCGCCTTCGGGTGACAGCACGGCGAGCCGTCCGCCCTGCTCAGCCAGCAGTGATGCGGCTTGCTCGCTGGTGACGTCGTCAGCGACCAGGCGCGGCAGCGACGGAATGGTGATCGCCTCAGCCGCCATCGCGGCCGCGGTCGCGTCGGCGAGAAGCCGATCCCGTCCGCCCGCATCGATCGCGGCTGCCGCTGTGTTGGCGGCCCGATCCGCAGCCTTGGCCGCAACGCGCAACGCGAGTTCGGCTTCGACGATGGCCGGCCGGGTGCGTTCGATCAGCACGGACTCGGCGGCGAGCAGGGGGCGGATGAGCGCTGTGAAGACGGCCGACTTCCGCGAGCCGGGAGGCAGCACGACGACGGTGAACAGGTTCGCCGGCTCGCGCCACGACCCGCGGATCTCGACCTCAGCCCGGCCACCGGCCGCGGTCGACAGCGCGGCCAGGGCGATGCACCCGGCGAGATCTGCGGGCGTCTGCGTGAACTCAGCCACGGCGCCAGCCATGTCCGCGACCCAGCTCGGCAGTGCCTCGACCGGGAAGGCGCTCGGAGCGCGACGAGCCGACAGCGGCATCGGGTCCGGCCACGCCTGGACGGGCGCGGAGTCGAGCAGCGCCCGTCCCGCCGCGAGGAGATCGCTGGTGTCGCCGTTGCTTCCGGCGAGCCGGGTAAGTCGGCTTCCGAGGTCGGCGACCTCACGTCGCCGAGCGTGCTCGGCGACGATTCGGGCGTAGTGTGGGCCGTTCGCCGTGGTGGGGACGGCGGCGATGAGGGTGTGCAGGTAGGGCACTCCGCCGAGCCGCCCGAGCGATCCGAGGTCGATCAGGTAGGCCGTGACGGCGATCAGGTCCCCGGGTTCGCCCGCGGCGTGCAGCCCGACCAACACGCGCCACAGCTCGGCGTGCGCCGCGCGGTAGAAGTCTTCGGGCTGCACGACGTCGGCCAGGTCCGCAACGAGCCGCGGAGCCAGCAACGCGGAGCCGAGGACGGCCTGTTCCGCGGCGATGTCATGCGGGGGAGTGCGAGTCACTGTGTGAGATCCCGTCGATCGGCGCGGCAGGTCAGCGGGTGCCATCGCGGTGCACGCGGGCGAGTTCGTTGAAGAGGCGCCGGCCGAACCGGATGCGGATGCCGGTGGCGTCACAGCGCCGACAGGCCCGGCTTCGGAGTCCGCGTCCGGTGCCGAGCCGGCCCCGGCCGGAGCAGCGGCGGCAGGTGCCGAACGGCGAGGCCGCGCAGACAGCGGCGTAGCAGAGGGTGACAGCAGGCAGGGCGAGGCAGAGCAGGCTAGCGACGACGCGGACGAGGTCCACCGATGGCCTCCAAGGCAGTTTCAGGGCGTGATTCGGTATGGGCGCTAGCGCGCTAGCGTCCTGGTGAGGTTGGTTTTCTGGGGCTAGCCCTGCCGCTAGATCTAGCGCCACCCGGGGCTAGATCTAGCGGCCTGCTAGCGCTATGCGGCCCGGCGTCGCCGGTTACGCTCGGCGACCGCCGACGCGACGTCCTCGCGGTGGATGCCCTTCCGGTTCGCCTTCTCGCCGGTCACCGGATCGCTGCCCCACACCTGTCGGCCGACCGGGATTCCGAACGGCTTCAGCGCGGCCGCGACCTGTTCGGGTTTCCATCCGGCGTACGTCTCCGGCCGCAGCTCGGCGAGCCGCGCCGCGAGAGTCTCCGACCAGACCTTGGGCTCACTGGCCGGGACCACCGTCAGCACGTCGTCGAGCAGCGACGACGTAGGACCAGGCAGCGCCAGCACCTCGCCGGCCGCGCCCCCGGTGAGCGTCCCCGCAGCCTGACGGAGCGCGTAGGCCCGCATGATCACGGTGTCGATGTCAGCGATCGGCGTCCGGTTGGTCCGGACGGTCACCGCTTCCTCGACCGCCCCGGAGTCATCGGCGCCGAGCAGGATACCGACCCCTTTGTGGGCACGCTGGAACCGCGACGAGTCGTGACCAGCCGTGTAGGAGCCCGCCCCGAGTACGGCCTCGGACGACTGCCACGTCATCGTCTTCAGCGCGAACCGGGTACCGATGTTGTCGCGCAGATCGGTCGGGACCGCCTTGCCGTCCGGCTTCTGCGTGGCCAGCGAGATCATGATCCCGACCGACGGCCCGACCTTGCACAGCTCGGTCAGCAGGCTCACGATCTCGTCCCCGTAGAGCGGGTGCCCGCTGTAGCGCTGAAACTCGTCGATCGACACGAGCACCGGCCACAGCTTCAGCGAGCGCCGCTCGGCAATCGCCCGGGTCACCTTCGACTCCGGGCAGATCTCGGCCGGCAGGGTCGCGATCGTGTCGTACCGCCGGTTCATGTCGACGACCAGGGCGCGCAGATCCTCGACCAGGCCGAGAACGACCTCGTCCCGCACCCCGAAGCCGACCCGGTGCGCGACCCGCTCGAAGGCCCGCCAGTCCTGCCCACCCTTGCCGTCGTAGATGTGCAGCTCAACGATCGGATCAAGCGTACAGGCGAGGGCCGGCAGACGCGCGGCGAACGTCTTGCCCATCCGCGGGACCGCCCCGATCAGCAGCGACGTGAACATGAGTTGCAACCGCACGACACGCCCGCGCTGGTCCTCCCCGAACGGGAACGCCTCGAAGACGTCCACCACACCCTTCAAGATCAATGGCCAGAGACCCGAGGGCTTCGCGTACGGGTCCTCGTCCGCTACCCACAGCGCCACCCGTCGCGCCGAACCCGCCGAGCCACGAACCCGCTCCGGCCACACCTGAACCTCGTCGAGGTCGAGACCGGCCGCGAGATCGTTCCGCTTTTTGATCGCCGTGTCGGCCTTCACCGAGTACGGCAGGTCGACAACCGCGCGCCACCCGGGACCGTCCCGCATGATCGGCGCCGGGAACGTGATCAGGTCGTCCGGCTTGCACAGACCGGCGGCGAGGAACGCCCGGGTGAGCACGTCAGCAGTGAGCTTCCGGACGCGCGGCTTCACGGCTGCCACGTCCATGAGCGGTTTGTCCGCAGGTGAGCCGGCCACTCCGAGCAGGCCGACAAGTCCCGCGAGTACGGCGTACCGAATCTCCTGCGAAGCGACGATGACCAGGAGCGTTCCGCCGAGCGTGCCCACCGAAATGCCGAAGGTCAGGATCAGCGAGCGGAGCCGCACTCTGGCGTCGCGCTGCCGGGAGAGCTTGAGGTATTCGTCGGCGTCCTCGCGCCGAACGGCGGCGAGCCGCACGGGCCGGCCTTCGGCGTCCGCGGCCCACCGGGCGGTCCCGGCGACCGCCCGGACCGCACCTCGGGGCGCGCGGACCAGCAGCCGACCGGCGTAGAGGGGCATCCGGACCAGGTGATAGCCGGTGACGTGCGTGTAGTGGCCGATGATCCAGCGGGCGAGGGCAAGGGCCTCGCTCTTGGAACGGAGCCATGCGGGCACGATCGGGCGCCGGTGTGCGGACGCTTCTGCCCACGAGACCTTGGCGCCGGAGTCGGGCGGGTCGACGGCGATCGGTTCGTCTCCGAGGTCGTCGTGTTCGTCGTCGACGTCCGCAGTCCAGTTGTCCGGCTGGTGCCGGCGCCGTGCGGACCCCAGGTCGACGATGTCGCCGACCTGAGCTTCCGCGGCAGTCCAGTCGAATTCGCCGTCCGGCGAAGGGGTTGCCATGATGAGGATTCCTCCGAGAGGTCTCAAGGCTGATCGGGTGGGACCGGGGCGCGGCCGATGGTTTGCGAGGCCGGGAGGCCGCGCCCCGGGCTGAGTCAGATGTCCGGCACGGAGACGGTTCCGGCCTGGTCGATCAGCTCCGGAAAGGCGTCCACGTCGAAGGCGGCAACGAATCCCGCGACGGCCAGAGGCAGAGTGACGTCGACGTCCGGGCCGTCGATCGGAAACACCGTCACCTCGTCGTTGCCGACGGCCACGCCCACCACATCCGGCAGGACGGTCGTCAGGTAGCGGGCGATGGGACAGCCTCCGGAATCGAGGGGCTGACCGAGCCATCCGCCGTTGAACAACGTCTGACCGATCTTCTCGGCGTCGTCGCCGAGAGCGTTGAGGGCAGTGATCGCCCGTTGGCGCATTTCGTCTTCCTGCATGGGACTTCTCCGATCGGTCAGGTCGCGCTGGTGGACAGATGGCGGCGGACGGTTCTGGCCGTGACGCCGAGGCGTTGTGCGATGTCGCCGGTCGCCAGCTCTGGATGCCGGTCACGCATCCGGGCGACCGCCGTGGCGGTGCTGTTCTTCCTGCTCGCGCCCCGTTTCGGGCGGACAGGTTCGGCGGTCACGATGTCCGCGACCGTGTCCGGCTTGGTGTCCGCTTTGATGTCCGCGTTCAGCTCGACGAGACAGACGGACGCGACGACGACCAGGCCGTCAACGGACAGCGGGATGAGGTACGGGACAGCGCCGACCTCGCCGTACCGGGACACGACGCCGACCATGTGGCCGTAGGACACGAACGCCGCGATGGCCGCGAGCGTGCCGGTAGCCGTCCGCCGCACGATGGCGAGCCAGCTCTTGCGCACCGGGACCCGGGAGATCAGGTCGACGGTCAGCAGGAGAGCCAGCGGCGGCCACGCCGCGATCGTCTGGCTGATCGGATTCGGTTCGGCGTGCAGGATGTTCGCGGCAACCGAGGTCGCCACTCCGAGGAGCAGCACGGCCCGCACGCCCCACCGAATCCGGGACAGCCGGGTGGTGGCCGTCATCGCCCACCACCCAGGGACCGGCCGATCGAGGCCAGTCCGTCACGCACTCCGTCGACCACCGCGTGAGAGGGCCGGGCCAGGACGCCGTTGCTGCCGGCGATGACCAGGCCGAGCATCAGCGCGCAGAGGACGGCGAAGACGATCCGTCCGCGCGTTTTGCGGTCGATCAGGAGCATTCCGATCGCCGCGATCAGCAGCAGCGAGAAGATGCCGAGACTCATGGTCGGCCCTCCCCGCTCAGGCGGCGTCGTCGATCGAGCGGAGGTAGCGCTCCAGGAGCGCGACCATCTCGCGGAGGACACGGTTCTGAGCGCGGCGGAGCCGGCGGTAGTCGAGCTGGGTCGGCTTCGGCTCAGCGGTGAAGAACAGGATCTCGGCGTCGACGAGGGCGAGTTCCGCCTCCAGGAGGCGGTGTTCGCGCTCGATGGCGTCGAGGTGGGCAGGGGTGGGCTCTTCGGAGATCGGGTCGCGGTACACGGAAGTCCTTCCGGTCTGATCCCGACCCGAGTACAACTCGAGGTTGTAGTCATGGGCGCACGCTACAACGCGACGTTGTATTCAGGCAAGGCGATGACTGCTTACGTGGAATCGGTGACTGTGTCGGTGCAGGCAGATCGCGTAATCTCACCGGCGATGAGCGAGACGAGCGGCGAACTGCCGGACGACTGGTGGACGACTGACCTCGTCTTGGACTACCTGCGCTCCGTTGGCGCCGAGATCACTCGCCCGACGTGGGCGGCTTACGTCTCGCGTGGCCAGGCGCCGGAGCCTGACCGGATGTTCGGCCGCTCGCCGGCCTGGCGTCCGGCGACGATCCGCGAGTGGCAGGCTTCCCGTCCACGCCGCGGGTCGGCGTAAGCGCCTCCGGTCATCGCTTCCTCACCTCCTTCGTTGGCGCCGTTTCTCGGTAAGGCCAAGTAAACCGAGGTTTCCGCGCACTGCCGATGAGCCAAGAACCCATCGCCGATGCATGACTGATGCATCGGTGATGAACGATGCTGCCGAGGTGGCGAAATGCTACTGATGCCGTAGTTGCCGAATTTGCGGCACGTCTAGACGTATACACGTCCACCGGACTATTCCACTCGACCTAGCGTGACCACATGATCACGCCGGACCGTGAGGGGACTGCCTACCGGCAGCTCGCCGGCGTCCTGCGTGAGCGCATCACCAGTGGATCATTCTCCGCGGGGCAGCGACTGCCCTCCGAGAAGGATCTCCACGACGAATTCGGGTTGGCTCGGGAGACCGTGCGCCGCGCGCTGGCGATCCTGCGCAGCGAAGGCCTGATCGAGGTCCGCCACGGCTACGGGACGTTCGTCGTCGACACGCCCGCCCACATCCAACTCAGGCCCGGCGACAGCGCGACGTCATCGACAGCCCTGACTGTCACGCGCGCAGACGGTTCGACCGAGGTCTATCCCGCCGGAACAACCCTGACGGTCGCCGACGGATAGATGCCGGTTGACCTGCGCCTCACTCAGTCGGCGAGGACAGGTCTGCTCGCGGCACCCGGCCGGAGGTCGGTGTCATGAGTCAACCAGCCCGGCGCATCGTGATCGACCAATGGACCGGCCGGCACGCCATCGCACTCCAAGCCGCTCTGCGCATGTCCCAGGACGAGATAGCCGCCCTGATCGGCGTCGCGAAACGCACGATCGCCTCCTGGAACGAACGCCCGGACATCGTGATCCGCCCGGAGCTACAGCGGGCGCTCGACACCGCGTACGAGCGATCAGACGAGCCAGTGAAGCTCCGCTTCGCCCGCCAACTCAAAGCCGACGACGACGCCGAAGCCCAGGCCGTCAGCAACGCCGTCTCCCTCACCGTCGCCATCGCGATCGTGGTGAAAGACGCGGAAGTCCTGCTCGTCTGTCGGCGCGACGCCGACCCCGGTGGACTGGACTGGCAGTTCCCCGCCGGCATCGTCAAGCCAGGCGCGAAGCCGGCCACCGTCGCGAGCCGCGAAACCCTCGCCGAGACCGGCATCCACTGCTCGGTCCGTACCGAGCTGGGCACCCGCATCCACCCGCTCACGGGAGTCAACGCCCGCTACTTCCTCTGCGACTACCTCGCCGGCGAGGTCCAGAACCTCGATGCCGTCGAGAACGCGAGCGCCCTGTGGGTGCCCAGCCAGAGGATCACTCGCTTCATCCCAGAAGAACGGATTTACGCGCCGATTCTGCGCGCCTTGGAAGGGGAACAATGAGCAACACCGACAGCACCGAACGCCCGCCGATCGCCGCCGCGATCATCGTCCAGGACGGGCAGGTGTTGATGGCCCGCCGCAACGTCAAGGAAGGCCAGCTGTCCTGGCAGTTCCCGGCCGGCGAGGTCGAGGCCGGCGAAACCGGCGAGGACGCCGCAGTCCGCGAGGCGCTGGAGGAGACCGGCCTCACCGTGCGCGCAACCAAGGAACTCGGCGAACGCGTCCACCCGAACACCGGCCGGACCATGATCTACATCGCGTGCGACGTCGTCAGCGGAGAAGCCCACGTCGGCGACCCGGAGGAACTGGCGGAGGTGGCGTGGTGCGACCGCGCCACCCTCACCGCGTACGTCCCGTATCCGTTCTTCGGCCCGGTGCAGGAGCACCTGGACGCCAACCTCCGCTAAAGCCCGCGGCCGGCCTCGGCCGGATCGAGGAGGTTGGCGAGCCGCCACCGGACCACGTCGTCATGGAAGTGGTCCGGGAGCGGAACCCCGCCCACAGACGAGCGGGTCGAGACCACATCATCGAGCGTCGCCGAAGGCAGGATCTCGGCGAGCGCCAGACATTCGGCGGCGAAGTGCTCGGCCTCCGAGAAGAGCCCGATCCACTTCAGCCGGATCGCCAGCGCGTAGGCGTACTCGGCCGCCGCGCGGTGATCCCCCTGATCGCGCGCTTCCTCGAAGCCCTGCCGAACCTCACTGAGAGCCGGCAGCTCCTCGACCTGCTCGTCAACCATCAGAAAACGTACTTCTCAGCGACGGTCTGGTAGTCGAACAGCTCAGAGGCGTTAAACCACAGGTCAACCTCGTACTTTGCCTCTTCGACATTGCCCGAGGCGTGAATGAGGTTGGCGGCAACGATGTGCTTGGCCTCGGTGTACGCCTTCGACGTGTGCGCGAAGTCCCCACGAATCGTGCCCGGAGCCGACTGGTTCGGGAACGTTGAGCCCACCAGGCGCCGAACGTTCGCGACAGCCTCAACGCCTTCAAGGACGTAGGCGATGACCGGTCCGGTCTGCATGAAGTTGGCAGTCACGTCGAAGACCGACTTACCGAACCGCTCCTCAAGGTCGAAGTAGTGCTTGCGCGCCAACTCGGCGTCAATCTGCACCATCTTCGTGCCCACAACCTTCAGCCCAGCATCCTCAAACCGCTGAACCACGCGGCCAACCAGGCCGCGGGCAACGGCATCAGGCTTCAAGAGCACCAATGTTCGCTCAACAGAGCTCATGCAACACTCCATTCTTGTGATCGCACGCATTCTATCCTACACCGAATAATAATCGCGACGTTGGTCTAACTAGAATGTCTTTACGAAGAGGAAGGGGCAAATTCTGCGATAGCTGTGGCAATGTGTAGAACCGTAAGCTTGTTGGAACTTGGTGCCCGAAGAGCATTCGGACATAGTCACCGTCGGTAGGCTAGGTGTTTACCTTCGGAGGCGTCGCCGGTATTCTATCCCTGCTTGTCGTTAGACGGGATGAGATCATGACCTTCAGAACAGAAGTTGAAATTAAGGCTACCGAGGCAGCCGAATTGAATGCATTCAAAGGCTTTAGCCTCGACTTGACGCGAAGTACAGTCGACGAAGCGCTTAAGCATTTCGGGCGCATGCAGATATTTCAAGAGTATACGAAGCACGACATCACGCACATTGATGGGATGCTTGATATATGCGGATGGCTTATCCCGCCGGGTTCAAAAGAAATAATGAGCTCAGCCGACTGGCTCATGATTGCACTTGGAGTCTACTTTCATGACTTTGGACTTCTTGTCACGGCAACTGAGTATGACCGACGAAATGAATCGGGTTTCCGGGATTACATAAAGGACTTACACGACTCCGAAGATGACAAGTCCAGAGACTATCTAGCCAGTATCGAAAAGCTCGCGCCGGCCGAGAGGGAAAGGTTCCACTATCAGGAGTTCGTGCGGACGCATCATGCTTCTAGGGTCAGGAGCTGGCTATCAGGTTCTCCTAGTAAATCACTAGGATACGACCCTGCATTAGTCCAAGTCCTCGCAGACTTGGTGAAGCCGCTACATTCGGCTTTCGTTAAAGACCTTGGAATTGTCTGCGAAAGTCACCATAAAGAGGATCTGAATGACATTATTAAGTATAAGGTTCGGGCCCCGTACGGCCGGGTTCCCGCTGAGACCGCGAACGTACAATACGCCGCGATAATCTTGCGCACGGCGGATCTTCTTCATATTACTGAAGATAGGACGCCTTCCATTGCTGCCCTTGCTATTAATCCGTCGAACCCGGTCAGTCAAGGTGAATGGGCAAAGCAGCAAGCCGTACGCAATGTTCGCTCGAAAGTAGCTACTAACCGTGAGGGAGTTCTTGACGAAAGGGCACCGCGTGACACGGTGGAGATATTCGCGGACTTCACAGATGAGCGAGGCTACTTCGGTTTAACCAGGTACTTGCGATACGCGCAGGAAGAATTGCGCAGGTCGTCGAATTGGGCCCTAGCGAGCGTGAAGCAACACGGTATAAAGCACGAGTTCCCATGGAGGTTCATTGACACGGAGAACATTGAGGCTGAGGGATTTATAGCGAGGCAGTTTGAGTTTGAAATCGATCAGCACAAGATCTTGGACTTGCTTACCGGCCACACTCTCTACAATGACACGCAGGTAGTTCTTCGCGAGCTAGTCCAAAATAGCATCGATGCAGTGCGGCTCCAAAAATTAACGTCTTCCAGCCAAGATTTCGTGCCGAGTGTAAAGGTGATACACATGTCGCCTTTTGTTACTATCGAAGTTCTTGATAATGGAACAGGCATGTCCCAGGAGATAATTGAGGGAAATTTTCTTAGAGTGGGATCATCCCGTTATCAAGATCCAGATTTTAAGAAGAGTCATCCGAGTTTCAATCCGATCAGCAGATTCGGCATTGGCGTGCTCTCGGCGTTCATGATCGCGGATCGTGTCCAAGTTATAACATCTCACCCTGATGACATCCAGGCACGAGAACTAACGCTCGAGTCGGTGCATGGCGATTACCTTATCCGCTTACTCGATAAAGATTCTGAGAAGGTGCCCGATTTCATACGCGAGCATGGAACAAGTGTCCGCTTGGAGCTAAGGCCAAGTGCTGGAATCAAGGACGTAGGTGCAATCCTGCGGCACTGGCTCGTGCTTCCGAGATGTGACATCGAGTTCCAATCAGATGACCGTATTGAAGATATAGGATATGAGAGTGTAGAGAAGGCCTTGGAAGCCTCACTGAGTGCTGCGGGACGGTCAATCGTTTCGGATTCTCCCGAAGAGAACCCGGATTGGTCCGTGCAGGTGCACCAAAAAGAGGGCTTCGAAATTGCTTTTGCTACCCGTTGGGATTATTGGAACCGTGAGTGGAGTCTCGGGCCAACGACCTCTGCTAATGATCATTTTGGGGAGGAGGTTCCTGCCTCAGACCCGAGCTCGGGAATGATCGGCTTCTGCGTTGAAGGAATTCGTGTTACGAATGTTTCCCCTGGCTTCCAGAGTGGAGATGGAATCATCGCAATTGTTAATGCGACGGGGCCTGCGGCGCCAAAGACCAATGTTGCCCGATCGCTGTTGGAACGTACGCCTGAATACAAGAATACGCTCCGGCGGGTTTACGAGGCTTACGCCAGTCATGTGAATCGGGAAGTAACATCGCTCACATTGGAGCGCAATTTTTCACTTCCGCGAGCGGCAAGGGAGGTGCCGTATCTTTGTGGCCCGCTGGGGGATCGCTACGGTGACGCACGTATCGAATCTCGAGCCCTGCTTGACGACGCGATGAACGCAGTTAAATGTTTTATACTTGAGGATAGTGTCAGCGGCAGGAGGTTGACTTCGCTGCAGGAGATGGCCAAGATTGAGTCTTTCGCTACCGTTCATGGGCCACTTACTCGACATCTCGGTTACTTCCTAGAACAAGTTCGGACCGAAATCACTAGTACGAAGATCATCGAATCCATCGTTAATGAGGCACTTCCCTTGCCGGCGTTGCCGATTCTGGGTTCGTCCGACGACTCTTTCTACTTCTCCCAGCTACTTCGTCGCCAGTGGGAGGTCAATGAACTTCAGACCTTTACTGATCCACCACTAGTTGTACTAAAGTGGAAGCGAAGGCTGAGTCCGTCTATTTGGGTGCGGTCTGAAGACGACGCGGGCATCTCATACCCTGTTCTTCAGGGTGCAAATTCTGTGGATGAATCTTATCGGCGACGTCGCTTTGGGAACCAGTCCGTTCTTATTCCTACAAGCAGTGTAGTGTTCGAGGTAGGGCATGAGGGGGAAGATGCAGTTGAAATCGGTCGAGAAATTTTACTGACGCATGAAAATCCCTTAATGCGTATCATGGCTAATGAAGATAGGGGTTTGTCGGAGCGTGAGCGCCTTTGGCTCATTGCCCGTTTAGCTAGGCTGCTATACGTGAGTACTGACGATTGGGCTGATGCCTCCGACTCAGGCTTGAAGGCTATGCGCCGGGCTTTGCTGAAATCCGTCTCCGACCACATCGGTGAATTTATTGTCATTGACTCACTAAAAGAAGCGCTTGACGAAATCTACCCCGTACCCTTGAATGTTCTGCTCTGGGATCGGCGCTACCAGGCGAATAATAAACTCTGATCGGTTTCGGTAGGAATAGGGTCCTTATGGTGGAAGATAAGCTAGGGCGCTCGGACTTTGAGGTCGAGCGCTATAAGTACATACTTCAGCAGCTCGGAGCGTCGAACGAGAACGTTCATCGTTTTCTGGCGGTCTACCAATCTCTCGCGACACTAATCGTCGGTGGCGGGATTACCTTGTTTGTCAGCTATCGAAAGTGGGAAATTCCTGCGGACGTCGCTAAATCGGGCCTGCTGGCCCTGGGTTGGCTTCTGTGTCTAGTGGCTTTGTTTACAATATTAATGATTGGCGCGAATATGGCGTCCTGGTACGACTATCGCAAAGAGGAATGCTCTCTGGTCAATAGTGTGGTGGATGTCAATTTTCGGAAAGCTCCGCGCCTGGCCAATTTCTATCGATGGCACGAAACCTACATAATTGTATTCATCGTCGTTTCCAATGCGCTTTTGTGGCTCCTTCTTCAGCAGTATGTTTTGCCGAACATCGTCTAGGTGCGAACGGCAGGCCGGCGCTGGTGAGTCCGTGAACACAATGCAGGGCCATGGTGTTCTCGCAGACCGGGGGCCCTGAACTGGGATGATGTCCAGTGATCGGCCTTTATGGAGGCGAATGGAGCGGGTGAAGCCCTCAAGGTGACCATGGAGTTCTTCACGCTGCACAACCACTGAGGACTCCACCCGCCGATGGAATAATCTTGATCTCTGCACTGACCGTGGCAACCCCCGGCATTGATACGTCCCCGCTGCAGGTCACCGACGGTGAACACGGAGGGCTCATAGCCGCCGTGAGGCTAGTCCCGGACCCGCGTAATCCACGCGGGGTGCGGCATCCCTTGGCCGGGCCCACATGGTTTACGGCGATCGCCGACTGGCTGTACGACCTGGACGATCCGGCCCGGCAACGGCTCGGGTTCAGCCGAGACGTGCGGCCGGCACCAGGGTGTGGCGGCTGCGACCCGCCTCGACGCTGCCCTGGTCACCGCGGTTCTGGCCGGTTGGCTGCGAACCTGTACCCCATCGATCACCACCCGTCCGCGCCGCTACCGGACCGGGACCGGACCCGCTGCCATGGCAACCCTGCGTAACACCGCAATCGGCTGCACCGCATCCACGGCGCCACCAACATCGCCCGCGCCAATCGACGCGCCGACCGCCGACCGCCGATCACACGACCTCATCACTGCCGTGACCAGCAGTCCGAATACGTAATGACCCCGGAACGCAACGTGAAGGGCAGGCCGATGTAGTGGCGGAGCCACCGTTGCATCGCTTGGCAGGGACGGCGAAACGTGCGTCCGCGGGCCTGGCGGCCGGTCTCAAATCGCGTCTCGTTCGCCCGCTCTCGGGGCAGTCTGGCGCCGTTCGTCGCTCCATTCAGATGCAGGTCACGGATGAGTGCGGGTGTGGGCGGACGGTGGTGTCGCCGCTTCCTGAAGAGTGACCCCGTAGGGATCCGCGAAAGTTAACCCCCTCTTCCTTGATCTTGGAAGGGGTGCTGAAGGTGGAGGACTGG
>NZ_JBEZXU010000122.1:0-14460 GCF_040638175.1 Actinoplanes sp. NPDC026670 | reverse complement strand
CGCCCCTCGCCCCTCGCCCCTCGCCCCTCGCCCCTCGCCCCTCGCCCCTCGCCCCTCGCCCCTCGCCCCTCGCCCGCGGATCTTGCACGACTTTCCACGCTCGCACCGATCTTGCAGCCCTTTCCACACCCCAGCAGGAAGAAAGCTGCAAGGTCTCCCCGGCGCAGTAGACCTTGCATGACAAACCACACCCAGACGTGAAGAACCATGCAAGATCGCTGCCAACGTGGAGAACCGTGCAAGATCTACAAGGCTGGTCGGGAGTGAATCCTCCGCGAATGCGAAATTTTTGACATTGGGGTCGGTGCTCTCAATCGCCTGCGTGACCGGCGCGATCACCCGAAGGCCCGGCGGGAAACAGCGCACAGCAGGGGGATTAACCCCGAATACGGCAAAAGCGCCGAAGAAGCTTCCTTTCTCGCGGAAATCCACAAGTCTTCCGGGGCGCATCACGCCTGCCCGGGGTGGGGGAAACTGCTCCGGGAAGGCGTCATCACGTCCCTACGCCCCGCGAGATAGGGCGAGCCTCGCGTCATGGCCACAGTCACCTGCAGCTCCGCACGGGTCGGGCTTTGCTTTCTATCCAGATCAGCAGGAGATTAGGCCTCCACTTCGAAGGACGACAGCCCTCGCCAACACCGCACCGCGAGCGAGTGCCGCCCAGCAACACCCCACCCCGGGCGAGAGCCACTCGGCAACACCGAACCCCGGTTGAGACACCCCACCGCGAGCGAAAGCCGCTCGGCAACACCCCACCGCGGACGAGAGCCGCCCAGCAACACCCCACCGCGAGCGAGGTACGCGGCAATGTCGCACCGCGAGCGAGAGCCTCCCAGCAACACCGCACCCCGAGCGAAAGCCGCTCGGCAACACCCCACCGCGAGCGAAAGCCGCTCGGCAACACCGCACCCCGAGCGAAAGCCGCTCGGCAATGCCGGGCCGGTAACGGGTGAGGGAACGGTCAGCGGGCCAAGGCGGCGTATCGGCCCTCGGCCTCCAGCAGCGTCTCGTGTGTGCCTGATTCCAGGATGCGGCCGTGGTCGATTACGGCGATCTGGTCGGCGTCGCGGACCGTGGACAGGCGGTGGGCGATCGTCACCGTAGTGCGGCCTCGGGACAGTTCGTCGAAAGCGCGCTGGACAGCCCGTTCGGTCTCGTTGTCGAGGGCGCTGGTCGCCTCGTCGAGCACCAGGATCCGTGGGTCGCGCAGCAGCGTGCGGGCGATGGCGATGCGCTGTTTCTCCCCGCCGGAGAAGCGGTGCCCGCGGGAGCCGACCATCGTGTCGTAGCCGTCAGGCAGGGCCGCGATCAGGTCGTGGATCTGGGCGGCCCGGGCGGCACGCTCGATCTCGGCGTCGGTCGCGTCCGGTTTCGCGTAGCGCAGGTTCTCCCGGATCGTGGTGTGCAGCAGATATGTCTCCTGGCTGACCACCCCGACCGTTGCGGCCAAGTCGTCCAGGGACAGGTCGCGCAGGTCGACACCGTCGATAGTCACGCGGCCCGACGTCGGGTCGTGCAGGCGGGCGATCAGGGCGGCGATAGTGCTCTTGCCGGAACCGGTCTCGCCGACGAGGGCCAGCGATGTTCCCGCCGGGACGTCCAGACTCACTCCGGCCAGGGCTGCGGTGGGGCTCTCCCCGTACACAAAAGTGACGTCGTCGAACCTCAGGTGGCCTCGCACCCGATCGAGCCGGACGGGTGCCGCCGGCTCCTCGATCTCGACCGGCAGGTCGAGATATTCGAAGATGCGCTGGAACAGCGCGAGTGAGGCGGTCAGCGTGACACCCACGTCGAGCAGGCTCATCAGCGGCCGGAACAGCCCGGCCTGCAGCCCGGTGAACGCGACGAGCGTGCCGATGCTCATCGCCCCGGCCGCGAACGGCAGCCCCGCGGCCAGGTAGATCGACGCCGGGATGACCGCGAACACGATGCTCATGGTGGCCATCCGCCAGCGCCCGGCCAGCTCCGACCGCAGCTCCAGGTCGATGAGGCGCGCCGACGAGGCGGTGAACCGGTCGGTCAGCTGACCGCCGGCGCCCATCGTCTTGGCCAGCTGGACACCACTGATCGACAGGCCCTCGTCGATGATGACGTTGAGGTCGGCGAGCTCACGCTGCCGCTGCGCGGTGATCGCCTGGCGCATCCGGGCGACCCGCCTGGTCCAATAGATCGCCGGTGGCAGCGCGACCAGCGACACCAGGGTGAGCTGCCAGGACAGGGCGGTCATCGCGACCAGGGTGGCGATCACCGTGGTCAGGTTGGCCGCGACGGACGTGGCGGTCGATGTGACGACCTGCTGCATGCCGCCGATGTCGTTGGTGATGCGGGACTGCACCTCGCCGGTGCGGGTGCGGGTGAAGAAGCCGACCGACTGCCGTTGCAGGTGTGCGAAGACCTGGGTGCGCAGCCGGTGCATGACCCGCTGGCCGACGGTCGTCGAGATCCACGTCTGCACCACGCCGAGCGCGGACGTGGCCGCTGCGATGCCGATCATGCCGGCCACCAAAAGCACCAGCAGCCGCACGTCGGACTGCGGAAGAGCAACGTCGATGACCTCGCGCAGCAGGAACGGCGAACCCATCGCGATGACGGACGAGAGGACGATGACGGCCACGACGACGGCGAGCTGCCGGCGGTGGCCGATGAACAGTGCGCCGATCCGGCGCAGCGGAACAGCGCGGGCCTGCGCCTTCTCCGCGGGGGTCAATGTGCGTGCCGCGCCGCGGCCTTTTCCATCTGCCAAGAACAAACCCTCCTGGGGGTACGGCTGAGGTGCCCCGTGAAACCACGGGCCACCGGAACAACGCTGAGGTTACCTCACCATGAGGGAACAACGATAGTCGCTGTTAGATTGTTCCCGTGGAGGAGGAGAACCTGCTGGAGGCGTTCTGGGCGGTGACCCGGCGCCTGCGCGTGGACATCCGGGTCGCTCTGGAGCCGTGGCACGTGTCACCGTCGCAGTCCCGTGCGCTCGGGGTGCTCTCCCGGCACGGCGAGATGCGGCTCAGCGCCCTGGCCGAGCACCTGCGGATCGTGCCGCGTTCAGCCACCGAGGTGATCGACGACCTGGAGAAACGCGGCCTGGCTGTCCGCAAGCCGGACCCGTCGGATCGCCGCGCGACACTTGTCGCCCTGACTCCGGAGGGCGTCTCCACGATGCAGGCGATCAACGAGGCCAGGGCGGCCGAGGCCGACCGCCTGTTCGCCGGCCTCAATCCGGCCGACCGCGCCGACCTGACCCGCATCCTCCGCCAGCTCCGCGACTCCCGCTGACAGCCCGGCCCACTCGACGGAACAGCCCGGCCGGCTCAACCGAATCGGCCCGGCCCGCTCGACTGGACAACCCGGTCCGCTCGGCGGAACCGGGTCGGCCGCAGCAGCGGCGGAAGCGCGGCGATTGGCGAGCTTTCGGAGCCGAGATCTGCCCCGACCCAAGATCGGCTGCCGGCCCGCCGCCGCCCGCACCCGTTCGTCGATCTTGTTGACTTCGGGTCCGCCCTGTACCGCCCGCAGACCTCCGAAACAGAAGCGCGGCTAGGGTGACGGGCGCGCCAGGGTGGACACGCAACCGGCGGCGCCGGCGGCGCAGAACAGGGTCAGGTACAGGCTGGTGGGGGCCACCAGCAGGCCGGTCGCCTCCAGGATGCCGACGCCGGCGATCGCGGCCAGGAACCACACCAGGGACACCCGGGCCACGTGGCCGAGCGCCTCGCGGCCCGGGCCAGGACGACGTGCCGGGCGCCGGCCCGGGTGGATGCGCAGTGACTCGGCGAAGTCGTCGGCGGCCAGGGCCAGGGAGGCGGCGTCGATCGCGGTGCTCATCGCACGGTCGAACTTCCGCAGAGCCGCCCGCGCACCTGCATGACCGAAATCGATTGCCAGGGCGTGACCGAGGGCCTCGCGGGCGCTCAGTGGGCGGCCGATCGCGAACAGCGCCAGCCCGAACGTGACGTACAGGTCGGCGTCGTAGCGAGCCATGTCCGCGACGACACGCAGGCCCTCGGCGGCGTCGGTCGGCAGGCCCGCCGCCAGCTGCGCCTCGGCCAGCCGGTTGTGCAGGCGCGGGTTGCCCGGGTCCTCCCGGCAGGCGGCCGCGGCGGCCGCGATCGCCTCGGCGTGATCGCCCAGGCGGGAACGGGCCTGGCTCAGCCAGAAGAGCGACTCGACGCCGTACGGGTCCAGGTGCCACGCGGCCTGCGCGGCGAGCAGGGCGCCGTCCAGGTCGTCCAGGTCGAGGCGGGCCCGGGCCATCCGGTGCCAGGCGCCGACGTTCTCCGGCTCCCGCCCGACGAAGGGCGCGAGCAGCCGTTCGGCATTGTGGGCGCGGCCGCGGGCGAGCAGGGCATCGGCCTCGGCAAGTAGGGGCTCGGTTCGCACGCCGCCTTCGATCGGCAGCACCCGTGTCCGGTTGTGATTAGCCCCTGGTGCACCTCCGTTGCAAACCCCGAACCGCGAGCCGTCGCTCACCACGGGAAAGCACGCGCCGAAAGGACGCTCAGCGACGGCTCACGGTCCTGCACCACCAGACCACCGACACCCACACCGCGAGCCGTCGCTCACCACGGGAAAACGCACACCGAAAGGACGCTCAGCGACGGCTCACGGTCCTGCACCACCAGACCACCGACACCCACACCGCGAGCCGTCGCCCATCACGGGAAAACGCACACCGAAAGGACGCTCAGCGACGGCTCACGGTCCTGTACCGCGAAGCCGGCGGCGAGCCGTCGTTCAGGGCTGGAAAGAGGGCGCGGAAAGAGTGCTCGGCGACGGCTGGCGGGGTTCGTCTTGGGCCGCATTCAGCCCGGCGGTCGCGTTTCGGCCGGGACCGGCCGGGCTGTCGCGAGGTAGGCCCGGGGCGGGGTGGGTGCGGTTGGCGGACGGGTGTTCCGTACCGGAGCGGCCGTTGATCTTGAAAGGGGTTGATCGGCGGGACGCGCGCGGAGCAGGGTGAGGGACGCATCGGGCGCGAGGGGACGATCGACGCGGACGCGCGCGGAACCGGGTGAGAGACCCATCGGACGCGGGGAACCGGTGAGGGACGCATCGGACGCGCGGAGCCGGGTGAGGGGACGCGGCGGGGGCGCGGAGCCGGGTGAGAGACGCGGCGGGCGCGCGGAGCCGGGTGAGAGACGCGGCGGGCGCGCGGAGCCGGGTGAGAGACGCGGCGGGCGCGCGGAGCCGGGTGAGGGGACGCGGCGGCGTTTGGGTCAGGGGCGGCGGAGCTCGTCTCGGTAGGAGGTCAGGGCGCCGATCATGCCGTTCAGGAACTTTTCGATGGTGTGGAGTTCGTCGACGCCGAACTGGGCCATCACCTCGTCGGTCCGGGGGGCCAGCGGGGTGAAGAACGCCAGGGCCAAGGCCATGCCGGCGTCCGCGTAGCGGAGATGGACCACCCGGCGGTCGGCGCTCTCCCGGCTCCGGCGCAGGTGGCCGCCGCGCTCCAGGCGGTCGATCAGGGCCGTCGTCGCGCCCGAGGTCAGGCCGATCGCCTCGCCCAGCCGGCCCGGCGTCAGCGGCTCGCCGCGGCGCTCGGCGTGCATGACGGCGAGCAGCGCGTGCATGTCGGTGGCGTGCAGCCGGTGCTGGTTGGCGAAGGCGTGGCCGATGTGCTGCGCCTCGCCACTGTAGCTGTTCAGCAGGTCGACGAGCTCCCTGCGCAACCGCCCACGTTCCGCGGTCTCGGATCCTTCCACGGGGGTAAGTGTTGCAGATCGACTCCCCATGGTGAACAATCTCGATCGTAAAGATTCTCATTCTTGAAGAAATGCTTTGGGGGCACCAGCAATGAGAAGGGCATGGGCGACGCTCCTCCTGGCCCTGCTGCTCGGCGGACTCGTGTTCGGGTTCGCCGGGGACACCGAGACCGACAACGACCCGACCTCGTCGCTGCCGTCCTCGGCCGAGTCGACGCGGGTCGCCGAGCTGCAGAAACAGCTGCCGTCCGGGCGGACCAACCCGGCGCTGATCGTGGTGGCCAAGGGTGGGGCGGCGCTCACCGACGCCGACCTGGTCACGGTCACCGGGCTGGGCCGGCCGATCCTGTCCGAGGACCGTAAGGCCGCCATCGTCACCGTGCCGCTGCCGGCCACCGGTGACGCGACAGCCACCAGCGACGCTGTCGCCGAGCTGCGCGCCAAGGTGCGGGACGGCCTGCCCGCGGGAGTGACCGCGCAGGTCACCGGCGGCGCCGGCTTCGGCGCCGACCTGTCCAACAGCTTCAGCGGGGCCAACACCAAGCTGCTGATCGTCACCGTGGTGGTCGTCACGATCCTGCTGCTGGTCACCTACCGCAGCCCGATCCTGTGGGTCGTCCCGCTGTTCGTGGTCGGGTTCGCCGACCAGCTGGCCGCCAAGGTCATCGCATTGCTGTCGCAGCACACCGACCTGGCCGTCAACGGCTCCACCGCCGGCATCGTCACGGTGCTGGTGTTCGGCGCCGGGACCGACTACGCGCTGCTGCTGATCTCCCGCTACCGGGAGGAGCTGCACCGGTATGAGAACCGGTTCGAGGCGATGGCCAAAGCGCTGCGCGGGGCCGGCCCGGCCATCGCGGCCAGCGCCGGCACGGTCATCCTGGCCCTGCTCACGCTGCTGCTGGCCAGCTTGAAGAGCAACACCGCGCTCGGCGTCTCGGCGGCCGCGGGGGTGGCCATCGCGGCCGTGTTCGCGCTCGCCGTGCTGCCGGCCGCGCTGGTGATCTGCGGGCGGAAACTGTTCTGGCCGTTCATCCCGCGGGTCGGCGAGTCCGGGCCAGAGGACGGCAAGGGCTTCTGGGCCCGGGTCGGCCGGGGCGTGGTCCGCCGGCCGGTCGTCGTCACCGCGGCGTCGATGGTCGTTCTCGGGCTGCTCGCGCTCGGCGGGCTCGGCACCAAGGTCGGCCTGTCGCAGACCGAGCAGTTCCGGGTCGAGGCCGAGTCGGTGCAGGGCCTGGAGACGCTCTCCAGGTACTTCCCGGCCGGCGCCGCCGGGCCCGCGGTGATCCTGACCGAGCCGGCCAAGGCCGAGCAGGTGCTGGCGACGGTGTCGGCCACCGGCGGCGTCGCCTCGGCCCGGGTCGCCGAGCAGAACGCCACCCAGGTCAGCATCAGCGCCGTGCTCGAAGCGGCGCCGGACACCGCCGAGGCGTTCGACACGATCCGGGACCTGCGCGCCGGGCTGGACGGCCAGGCGCTGGTCGGCGGATCGGTCGCGACCGCGCTCGACACGCGGGACGCGGCCCGGCACGACCTGATCGTGATCGTCCCGGTGATCCTGGCCGTGGTGTTCCTGGTGCTGGTCGCGCTGCTGCGGGCGCTGGTCGCCCCGGTGCTGCTGATGGTCACGGTCGTGGTCAGCTTCCTGGCCTCGCTCGGCGCCGGGTCGTGGCTGTTCCGGAACGTGTTCGACTACCCGGCCCTGGACAACTCGGTGCCGCTGTTCTCGTTCCTGTTCCTGGTCGCGCTCGGGGTCGACTACAACATCTTCCTGGTCACCCGGGCCAAGGAGGAGGCGGCGACCCGCGGCACCCGGGACGGCATGGTGCATGCGCTCGCGGTCACCGGCGCCGTGATCACCAGCGCCGGGATCCTGCTCGCGGCGGTGTTCGCGGTGCTCGGGGTGCTGCCGGTGGTCACGCTCACCCAGATCGGGGTGATCGTCGGCATCGGGGTGCTGCTGGACACGCTGCTCGTGCGTACCGTGCTGGTCCCGGCCCTGGCGACGCTCACCGGCGACCGGTTCTGGTGGCCGGGGCGCCCGCAGCCGATCACCGAGAGCGCCGAGGCGCCGGCGAACCGGCCGCAGACCGATTGGGAGGCGGTCAACCGCACCCAGGTCACCGAAACCGCCGGCGACCACAACCGGTAAAGCCTCTACTCACCGCCAGAGATGCCGGGTGGCCACAACGGCCACCCGGCATCGCCCTGTTCAGAAACCCGAGTTCAGAGGCCCGCGTTCAAAGACTCCGTTCAAGGACTATCGATTTATCCTACTTAATCGATAGGATCCCTCGGCATGAGTGAGCGTGCGTACGACGAGCGCAGACTGCATGATTTCCGTGCCGGGCGGGCGCGTGGATTCTCTCGCCGGGAGTTGCTGGCACTGACGGCTGCCGCCGCTCTGCTTCCGGCGTCACCCGCGTCCGCCGCCTCCCCCATCGTCAAACCCCTGCCGGCTGATCTTTTCCGGGCTCTGGGCACCAACGCGGAGACTCGGTTCTCGGCCCTGAAGGACCAGGGGTACTACGTTCCGGTCGACCGGTTCTTCGTGCGCAACCACACGGTGACGCCGACGATCTCCGCGGACTCGTGGCAGCTGGAGATTTCCGGCAGCGGCACCAAGCCGGCATTTTTCGGACTGGACGACCTCAAGCGCCTGCCCAGTGTGACCGCGCCGATCGCCATCGAGTGCGCCGGCAACGGGCGCAGTTACTACACCTCGCAGCAGGGGCAGACCGTCTCCGGGACGGCATGGACCCTGGGCGCGATCGGCGTCGGCAAGTGGAAGGGCGTCCGGCTGTCGACAGTCCTTCGCAAAGCCGGGATCTCGCGCGATGCCGTCGACGTCCAGCCGATCGGGCTCGACCCCGACTTCGTCAGCGGCGGCGTCAACCTCGGCCCGGTGCGCCGCCCGTTCCCGGTCCGCAAGGCGTTCGACGACGTGATCCTGGCCTACGAGCTGAACGGCGAGCCGCTCCCGCCGGACCACGGCTTCCCGGTCCGGGTGGTCGTCCCGCACTGGATCGGCATCTCCTCGATCAAGTGGGTCGGGAGGATCGAGGTCTCCGCCGAGCCGCTGTTCTCGCCGTGGAACACCCAGTTCTACCGGCTGTTCGGCCCGGACTTCCCGGCCGAGGGGCAGCCGTTCGACAGGCAGTCGATCAAGAGCGCGTTCGAGCTCGACCCCGGCACGACCTTCCCGGCCGGCGTGCGGACCCGGCTCACCGGCCGGTCCTGGTCGGCCGACGGCCCGATCCGCGAGGTCGAGGTCAGCACCGACGGGGGTACGGTCTGGCGCCGCGCCCGCCCCTACGGCGCGACGCCGGGCGGGGTCTGGCAGCGCTGGGAGTACGACTGGACGCCCAGCGCCGGTGAGCACGTGCTGCTGGCCCGGGCCACCGACGTGTGCGGCAACACCCAGCCGGACGTCGCCCGGTTCAACACGCTGGGTTACCTCTTCGACGCGGCGGTACGGGTTCCGGTGTCCGCGGTGGGATAGTGTGCCGCCCATGCCGTCGGGAAAGGCCACGTCCAGTGACGTCGCGGCGGCGGCGGGCGTGTCCCGGTCGGCGGTGTCCTTCGCGTTCAACAATCCGCAGCGGATCTCGGCGGCGACCAGGGAACGGATCCTGGCCGCCGCCGAGGCGCTCGGTTACGCGCCGAGCACGCTGGGCCGGATGCTCCAGGCCGGCACCACCAACTCGATCGGGGTGCTGCTCCCCCAGCGGCTGGCCCGGATCCTGGAGAACCCGTACTACGCACGGTTCCTGATGGGCGCCGGGCAGGTGTGCGACCAGGAGGGTTACACGCTGCTGCTGACTCCGCCGCTTCAGGATTCGGTGCTCAAGGCGATTCCGTACGCCGCGGTCGACGGCTTCATCGTCTGCGGCCTGGAGGCGGACCGTGGCGAGGTCGCCGAACTGACCCGGCGGGGCATCCCGTTCGTGCTGATCGACAGCGACCGCCTGGAGGGCGCGCCGAGTGTCGAGGTCGACGACCGGGGCGGGGCCCGTGAGGTGACCCGCTACCTGCTGGATCTGGGGCACCGGCGGCTGGCGGTGCTGTCGATGGACCCGGGGCCCGCGGCGGCAGCGCGCGGGTATCGGGGGCCCTTGGCGCGGCGGATGGCGGGGATCGCCGAGGCGCTGGTTCCGTTCGGTCTTTCCATGTCTGACGTACGGCTAGCCGAAGTTCCGGTGTCCCGCAGCGAGGGCTATCGCGCCACTCGCGCCCTGATGGCGGCCACCGAACCGCCGACCGCGATCCTGGCCCTCTCCGACATCCTCGCCTACGGCGCCGTGGATGCCTTGCAAGAACTTGCAATCCAGGTGCCGTCAGAGGTCTCGGTCACCGGGTTCGACGACCTTTCCGAGTCCGCCTGGTTCCGTCCGCGGCTGACCACCGTGCGGCAGCCGATCGTGACCAAGGGCCGGATGGCCGCCGACTTCCTGATCTCGGCAATCAGGGGTGAGGAACAGCACCCGCACCAGACCCTCGGCACCTCGCTGATCGTCCGGGAATCCACCGCGAAACCGGCATAACGACCGCTTGCAAGAACTTGCTGCAAGAAAGCAGCGGCTCAGCTATGTAACACGTGTTAGTAAGCTGCTAGCGTTCGTCGCCATGACGGATCAACTGATCGCACCGCCCACCGTGGAGGCGCCCCCGGCATCGTGGTGGCGCAACGCGGTCATCTACCAGATCTACCCGCGCAGCTTCGCCGACTCCAACGGCGACGGCATCGGCGACCTGCCCGGCATCAGCAGCCGGCTGCCGTACCTGCGGGACCTGGGTGTCGACGCGGTGTGGCTGTCCCCCTTCTACGCCTCGCCCCAGGCGGACGCGGGTTACGACGTCTCCGACTACCGCACCGTCGACCCAATCTTCGGCACCGTCGCCGACGCCGAGCAGCTGATCTCCGGCGCGCACGCCCTCGGCCTGCGGGTCATCGTCGACCTCGTCCCCAACCACTCGTCGGACCAGCACGACTGGTTCAAGCGCGCGATCGCCGAGGGTCCCGGCTCCCCGTTCCGCGAGCGCTACCACTTCCGCCCCGGCCAGGGCGCCGACGGTGAGCTGCCGCCCAACGACTGGCCGTCGATCTTCGGCGGGCCGGCCTGGACCCGGGTCGAGGACGGCGAGTGGTACCTGCACCTGTTCGCCCCCGAGCAGCCCGACTTCAACTGGGAGCACCCGGCGGTCCGGGACGAGTTCAAGACCATCCTGCGGTTCTGGCTCGACCTGGGCGTCGACGGGTTCCGCGTCGACGTGGCGCACGGCATGGTCAAGGAGGCCGGCCTGCCGGACATCGGCGACACCGGCGAGTGGCACCTGCTGGGCGCCGGCGAGAGCCCGTTCTTCGACCGCGACGGCGTGCACGAGATCTACCGCGACTGGCGCCGGATCCTCGACGAGTACCCCGGTGAGCGCATCGCCGTCGCCGAGGCCTGGGCGCCTTCGCTGGCCCGGGTCGCCAACTACGTCCGCGGCGACGAGCTGCACCAGGCGTTCAACTTCAGCTACCTGGGCACCGCCTGGAACGTGCACGAGCAGCGCGAGATGATCGACGACTCGCTCGCCGCGATGCGCGAGGTCGGCGCGCCCACCACGTGGACGCTGTCGAACCACGACGTGGTCCGGCACACCACCCGCCTGATGCAGAAGATCGACGGCGACGCCGCCGGCCGCAAACCGGCAGCGGTCGACGAGGAGGCCGGCCTGCGCCGTGGCCGTGCCGCGTCCGCGCTGATGCTGGCGCTGCCCGGCTCCGCCTACGTCTACCAGGGCGAGGAGCTGGGCCTGCCGGAGGTCATCGACCTGCCGCCGGAGGTTCGCCAGGACCCGGCCTTCCACCGCGCGACCGGCCAGGACGGCTACCGCGACGGCTGCCGCGTCCCGATCCCGTGGAGCGGCGCCGAGGCCCCCTACGGCTTCGGCCCGGCCGGCGGCGACAGCTGGCTGCCCCAGCCCGCGTCGTGGGCGCAGCTCAGCGTCGCCGCGCAGGCCGGCGTGCCCGGCTCGACCCTGGAGCTGTACCGCTCGGCCCTGGCGATCCGCCGCGACAACCCGGCGCTCGCCCCGACCGACAACCTGACCTGGGCGCCCGCGCCCGCCGGGGTGCTCGCCTTCGAACGCGCAGCGCCCGGCGCTCCGGTCTTCCACTGCACGGTCAACATGAGCGCCGAGCCGGTCGCGGTCGGCCGCCCCGGCGAGATCCTGCTGGCCAGCGGCCCGCTGGACGGAACCGCCGACAACGTGATCCTGCCCCCGGACACCACCGTCTGGTGGTCCGTCACCCGATGAGAACGTCCGGCCATCCCCAGGACGGTGGGGGATGGCCGGACCAGGGCGTGACGCGCACGGGGGACGCGTCACGCCCTTTCGCAACACCGCGCACCTCACCGTCCGGCCGCGGCTCCCGCTTCTCTCATTCCTTTTTCGGTACGGCCACACCTGCTCGTCCGTACGAGAGAGGCATGCACGCGCTCTGGGGCGACGTAGTTCGGATGCCTTTCGGGCCACGCCCCACCGCCCCGTTCACCGCCTGGCGCCCGGCAGCGACGGCCAGCGCACACAATCGCCGATCGTGGTCGCTCATCCTCGTCCTGGCGCAGACAAACGCACGCATTGTGCCGATCGTGTGCGTTCATCCCGGCCAGGACAACGACGAAATCACACATTGCCGGAATGTGTGCGCTGATAGTCGGCGGCGGCGGCTGGGGCGGCTGGTCGGTGGCAGGGGGGTTGCAAGGCTCATGGTGGGCGCGTGTGGGCCGAAAGGCAGCGCGTGACTTCTGAGCGTGTGGACGAGCTGCTGTACGACAGTGACCGCACCCGGGTCAGCCGGGTCAGGCTGGCGGACGGGACCCTGGTCGTCCGTAAGCAGCCGCTCGGGGCGGGGGCGGCCGAACGCCTGCGCAACGAGATCGCCGTGCTGCGCCGCCTGGAGTCCGTCGACGGTACGCCGAAGCTGGCCGGGGACGGCGTGGAGGGCGCCCTGGAGCTGGTCGACTCGGGTGCCCGTACCCTCGCTGATCTTGAAATGCCCTGGGCGACCGACGCCTTGCTGGACCTCGGGCTGGGCCTGGCCGAGGTTCTCGCCGGGATTCACCGGCGCGGTGTCGTGCACCGCGACGTGAGCCCGGCGAACGTGCTGGTCGACGCGGCGACGAAACGACCGACGCTGATCGACTTCGAGCTGGCGACCCGGCCCGGCTCGACCGCCGGCGAAGGGCTGGTCGGCACGCTGCCCTATCTGGCGCCGGAGCAGACCGGCCGCACCGGGCGCCCGGCCGACCACCGCAGTGATCTTTATTCGCTCGGGGCCACGCTGTACGAGCTGGCGACCGGGCAGCCGCCGTTCGGCCGCGACCGGGACCCGCTGAGCCTGGTCCACGACCACCTGGCGAAGGTGCCGGCCGCCCCGGCCGAGGTGAACCCGCAGGTCCCGGCGTTGCTGTCGGAGATCATCCGGCGGCTGCTGAGCAAGGAGCCGGAGCAGCGCTACCAGAGCGGCGAGGGGCTCGCCCACGACCTGGAGCAGCTGCGCGCCGGGCGGCTGACCGTGCTCGGCGAACGGGACTTCCCGATCCGCCTGGCCCCGCCGGCGCAGCTCATCGGCCGGGAGGCGCCGCTGGCCGCGCTGCGGGCGCTGCTCGACGAGGCGCACACCGGCAGCGCGCTGGCGCTGATCACCGGCCCGCCCGGGGTGGGCAAGACCGCGCTGGTGGACCGGCTGCGCCCGGCTGTCGCGGCGGCCGGCGGCCGGTTCGTGACGGGCAAGTTCGACCAGTTCCACCACGATGCCGGTGGCGGCGCGGTGCGGGAGGCGTTCGACCGGCTCGGTGACCAGCTGCTCGCCGAGCCCGAGGACGTGGTCGCCGAGGTGCGGACCCGGCTGCGGGAGGCGCTCGGCACGGACGCCGGGCTGATCGCGGCGCTGATGCCGTCGTTCCGGACGCTGCTGGACGTGGCGCCGGAGCACAGCGACGATCCGCGCGCGTTCCTGGCCCGGCTGCGGCAGGCCGGCATGACCCTGCTGCGTACCGTCGCGAACGGCGCCCCGCTGGTGTTCTTCCTCGACGACCTGCAGTGGGCGACCGGGGCCGCGTTCAGCTATCTCGACGACGTGCTGGACAACCCGGACGTGCCGGGGCTGCTGGTGCTGGGCGCCTACCGGGAGGAGGAGGTGGACGAGGCGCACCCGCTGACCGCGGTGCTGGCCCGTCTGCACCGGGACCGCGGCGACGCCGGCGAGGTGCGCCTGGCCAACCTGGGCGTCGACGACCTGGGGGTGCTGATCGCCGGGATGCTGCGGCTGCCGGAGGCGGACCGGCTGGCGGAGGTGCTCGCCGGGCGTACCGGGGGGAACCCGTTCGACACCGTCGAGCTGCTGAACGCGCTGCGCCGGGAGGGTGTGCTGGTGCCGGACGGCGGCGGCTGGCGCTGGGATCCGGCCGCGGTCCGTGACTTCGTCGGGCACGGCGACGTGGTTCAGCTGCTCACCGCCCGGATCGCCGCGCTGCCCGCGGACACCCGCGCGGCCGTCGACGTGATGGCGTGTGTCGGTGGCGACGTGCCGCTCGACCTGCTCGGCGCGCCGCTGACCGCGGCGGCCGACGACGGTCTCGTCGTGGTCGACGGGGCGTCCGCACGGTTCCGGCACGACCGGGTGCAGCAGGCCGCGTTCGGCCGGCTGACCGCGGACGAACGCGCCCGGCTGAGCCTGTCGCTGGCCCGCCGGCTGGCCCCGGCGCCCGAG
>NZ_JBEZXU010000121.1:0-14686 GCF_040638175.1 Actinoplanes sp. NPDC026670 | reverse complement strand
TCGGATCCTGTCTCGACAAACCGGAACCTAAGGCCTGCAACGGCGTGCGCCTGTCTAAACCCCTCAAACCACCCACACATACGACCGGAGAGCCGGTTCTTCACCCTCGCACCGATCTTGCAGCCCTTTCCGCGTCCCGACGGGAAGAAAGCTGCAAGGTCTCCGCCGCGCAGTAGACCTTGCACGATAGACCGCACCCAGACGTGAAGAACCCTGCAAGATCGCGGCGAAGGTGGAGAACCCTGCAAGATCGCGGCGAAGTTGAGAACCGTGCAAAGGTCCAGGCGGCCGGCCGGGTCCGGGATCCTCTGGGAGCACGACATTCCGGCGCGGTGTGCCGGTCGCATACGTGAGCGGTGTGACAGTCCGAAGGTGGAGGAAGGCTCGGCCGGGCGCTAGATCATCGCGCGGTGGAGGGGTCGACCGCGAATACGGCGAAAGCCTTGAAGAGGCTTCTTTCGGTGGGTCAATTGCTCATGGACGGCGTAGTGGCGACCGGCGGGGTGCGGCCGCTCAGTAGGGCTACCAGGGTGCCGCTGCCGGCGCGGATGAGTCGGCCGCGTCCCCGGCTCCAGGTCGTGTCGGTGGCCTCCAGGCGGATGTCGGTCAGGTCGACTCCGAACAGGGTGCCGTCGGCGAGCAGATCGAGGATCACGAGAACCGCCTCCGCCGGGGCGACCGTGGGCCGGCCGAGGGCGACGGTCACGTCCAGCGAGTGGATGACGGCGTGGCTCAGGGCGCCCGCCGCGCCGCCGCCCGGTGGCTGCCAGCTGTGCAGTTCCGGGGAGCGCAGTTGGCTGAGCAGGTCGCTCGGCGGCAGTGTGGCGTCCCGCGCGGCGACGGTGTCGGAGAGGACGGTGAAGTCGCCGCCGGCCGCCGCCATCTCGGCGCCGAACCGCTCCGGGGTCAGCCGCACCGGCATCGTCACGTGCGCGATCACATGGCGGACGAGCCACTTCTCGCACAGCGTGCGAGCGTCCCAGACGTCGGCGGGGGAGGTGGCGAGTAGATCGGCGAGCCCCTCGTAGGTGGGGGCCACCCAGGCCATCGGGTCGGTCATGCGCGCTCTCCCCGTACCAGAAAGGTGAGGTGTTCTTGAAGTTTGTCGAGGGAGGTGGCGAAGCCGGCCCGGGCCTCCGGCGACCGCATCGCCTCGGGCGCGTTGCGCTGGCGGATGATCACCTCGGTGCTGCCGTCGCCGAGGTCTTCGAGCGTGCTGGTGGTGTGCAGCCCGCTCGACGGCTCCTTCCAGGCCAGTCGTTCGGGCGCGACGACCTCGGTGAACGTGGCGACCATCCGGTGGGTGCCGTGCTCGCCCACCATCAGCGTCTCGAATCGGCCGCCCGGCCACAGTTCGACGACGATGCCGTCGAGGGGTGTGGTCATTCCTCGCGGGCCCCAGAACAGGGCGAGCTCGGCCGGGTCGGTGAGGCATCGCCACACCAGTTCGCGCGGGGCCCGGAAGACCCGCCGGTAGACGAGGTCGGTGTCGGTCATTCGGACTCCTGCTGCTGCAACTGGGCGAGACGGTTCTCCAGGCGGTCCATCCGCTCGGACCAGGTGCGCCGGCTCTCCTCGATCCATGACACGGCGGCGTCGAGGCCGGCCGGTTCGAGCCGGCACGGCCTGGTCTGCCGGTGCCGGCCGCGGCTGATCAGCCCGGACCGTTCGAGCACGCCGATGTGCTGCGACACGGCCTGCATGCTCATCGAATACCGCTCGGCGAGCTCCTTGACGGTCGCCTCGCCCGCGCTGAGCCGGGCGACGATGTCGCGCCGGGTCGGGTCGCTCAACGCGGTGAACAGCGCGTCCAGCCGCTGGGTCTCCATGGTGGCTTCCATGCACCTTACTCAAGCATCTGCTTTATCAAGCGTCAACTAGAGAGACGTGGTGTGCTGTACTGCTTGTCATGCGGCACCGGGTGGGTCTGGTCGTGGGTGTGGTGGTGCTCCTTGCCGGAGTCGCCGTGATCGCCGGTTGGCGCTGGTGGGCGGGCCGGGCGCCGTACGGGCCGGAGGCGTTGCGAGCCTCCGCGAGGTTGCAGCTGGTCGATCAGGCCACCGCAGACGCCGCCCTCGCACCCGAGAACACGCAGGCCACCACCGGCGACAGCGATCAGATCCTGCTCGGCAGCGTCACCTGGACCGTGCCGCCGGCACCTGAGGACACCACACTGCGGATCGTGCTGGCCGACAAACGCCGGCAGCTGCTGCCCGGATTCCTCGCGGTGAAATCGTCCGACCAGCCGAACGTCTTCACCGGCATGGACGGCTCTCTCGATCGCGCCCGCCAGCGGTACGACTGGCTGCCCGGCGAGGCGTCCTGGAGCGGCGGCAGCATCATCACCTCGTCGGTGCAGGCGTCACCCGTCACGTTCCAGACCGTCCTGCACGCCGAGCGCCCGGAGACCGCGGGAGGACCGCAGGTAGCCACCGCACCCGTGACCACCGAGGACATGCTGGTGGCACTGATCTGTGTCGGCGGCGACGGCCGGGTCCACTGGGCGCAGCGCCTGCTGAACTGATCGAACGCCGGGCGATTGTCCAGCCGTGTCCAACGCAAGGTTCGGCCGTCCTCCGATCCGGCTAACCTCCGACCATCGTCATGATCGGAGGGTTTCCGTTGTCCGACCTCAGCCCCGAAGACCGCGACCGTCTGATGCGCTCGCAGCGCCAGCTCAACATCTGGGCCCTGATCGCGATCATCGTCCTGGTGGCGATCGTGGTCGCCCTGGCGGCAGCGGGGGCGTCCGTGGTGCCCGGCGCCCTGGTCGGAGTCGCCGTCGGGGCGATTCTGAGCATTCCGCATCGTCGCCTGCTCAACGAGCTTCGACTGACCAAACAGGAAGCGCGCCAGATCATCATCGCCGAGAAGAAGCGGCGCAAAGCTGTCCGCTGATCAAGGGGGCGGCGGGGCGGCGGCGCAAACCCGTCACCCCGCCGGGGCGACCGCGGGGCAGAGGCGATACACCGCGCTGTCACCTTCGCCGTCGTCTTCATCAGCAAGGGTGAGTTGGTCGCAGCGGACCTCTCTCATGTAGCCAGGCCCGGAGCCGATGTCGATCCATACCCGGACCAGGCCGTTTGCCGGCAGGTTGCGGGGGCCGACGGTCAGGATCGGCCAGCTCACGCGTCCTGCTTCAACTGGTCGAGGATGCGCCGGACGGCGGCACTCCGTTCGGCCGCCTGGTGCCGTTCGGCAGCCTGCCAGGCGCGGACAGCCCGCATCCGGCGTCGCCACATCAGCTTCCGCAATGCTGCTGTCAGCATCGAGAGTCCTCTCGCCTGCACGTGACACGGTGCGGCGGGCCGATGCTTCCCACGGAGCTTGTTCAGATGGACGCGGCCCGCCGCTCAAGAGGCGGCGGTGAGCGAACAATCACGGGTGCAGCCCACCGCCGCCGGACAGACGGTAGACGCTGCTGACCTTCAGGTTCATAGCTCTGAGCTATGCCGGGCTGATCCCCAACCGAGACGCCATCGCAGCGAGATCTTCGGCTACTGCCTTACGTTTCGCGCGAGTGATCATTGCAGACACGATGTCCCGGGTCAGCGGATTCAACCGGAACGATGCCGGCGCGGCCCGCTCTGCCTGCGCCAGAGACACGAGAGCCAGTTTGTCGGCCCGGCCGCTGTGCGCCAATGCCCGGCCGAGCGTCATGTGGAACGCCTGGCGTCGGTTGGCGATGGGAATGCCATCAACGGACAGACCCCGCGCGAGCTCCAACGCCTGCTCGAACTCGCCGAGTTCCGAATACAGGGTCATCTTCCACAGCCGGATATTCGTCGGCCCGAAGAACGACAGGTTGAACCCGGTCCCGTCCGGATCACCGAGTGTCGCCGCCTCCCGCTCCGCCTCCTGGAGGTGTGCCTCCGCCGTGCGTATGTCCCGGCCGACCGAGCTTGCGAGCGCCGCCGAAAGGTGGACCTGCCCGAGCATCTGCCGGGCCCGCGGATCCGCGGCCGTTCTCTGCAACTCGACAAGACTCTGCTCGCCGACTCGCTTTGCGGCCGCGGCCGCCTCCATCGGCAGGCTGAGCGTGTAGACGAAGTCTGCTGCACCCATCCACGCCGGGTCGCCGAGCTCTCGGGACGCCGCGATCGAGATTTTCGCGGCCGGCCATGACAGGTCCCGGTAACCCAGGTTCCGAAGGGTCACGGATGCCTCATAGGCGATGCGAGTCAGCGCGTCGGTACCGGGATAACCGGCCGCGTCGTGGAGCAGGCCGGGCAACAGGGGCGCGAGGCTCAGGTAGTCGGATTGCTGCCTCAGCCGCATCGCATGCTCGACGGCAGCGGCCATCTCGTCGGGGCCGCGAGTCGGGGGCGCGATGTCGCCGACTTCCAAGGCGACGAGGGCCACCCGGATGCCGGCGACCGCCTCGGAGGCTCGGACCCGGACCGGGTCAGTCGGATCGGACGTCTGACCGAGCAGATCGGCGACCGCGACATCGAGCGCACGTGCCAACGCGACAAGGGTGCTGCGGGACTCGACCGCGCGCAGGCCGTTCTCGATCTGTGAGAGATAGCCCTGACTGATACCAGCGAGACCGGCGACGGTGGATTGGGACAGTCTGCGGCGGCGGCGCCAGATACGGACGCGTCCGCCGATGTGTTCGGCCATTCGGCGCTCCCCTGGTAGCGGGCAGGGTTCGGTGGCCGATCTCTGCTCCGGCCGCCGAATCGAAGGTACGCCATGACCGGCGGGCGTCGGAGAACGACGCCGCGGCTACTCCACCGGATGGGGGGACGGCTGGAAGGCGACGTCGGTCACGTCGGCGACCAGCTCGGTGAAGTCGGTGCCGTAGGCGGCCGGTTCGACGATCTTCAGGACCAGGGCGAACGGGCGGTCGGCGCCGTACTTCTGGTGCAGGGCGATGTGGTGGGCGGCCAGGTAGCGGGCGCCGGCCAGGTTGCTGCCGGCGCTCAGGCCGCCGAGGAAGAACACCGGGTGCCCGCCGGTCGGGCCCCAGAAACGGGCCAGCAGGACATAGCTGGTCTCCGGGCTGAGGACGTACTCGGTGCCGCCGACCGTGAACGACAGCCGCAGTTTCTCCTTGTTGAACGCCTCGTAGCGGACCCCGCGCAGAATCGACCGCAGGTGCGTGGCGGCGCGCGGGTTGGCCTCGCCGGGGCCGCCGACGCAGAACTCGGTGAGCCGCCCGATCTCGCCCGTCGGCTGGCTCTCACCGACCCGGTCGGCGTGTGCCCCGCACTCACGGGCGATCGTCGCCAGCTCCACCAGCGCGGCGACGTCGCGGCGGTGGACGCTGAACTCGCTCGGCGACGAGGCGTGCCGGGACACCACCATCAGGCAGCTGGTCCCGGCGGTCAGGCCGAAGAAGGCACGCTCGCGGCCCAGCTTGCGGCGGCGCACCAGAAAGCCCGCCAGCCAGACCGACGTGCCGGCGATGATGCTCGCCAGCAGATTGATCAGAAGGTCGCCCACGCTGTGATGATGTCCGATGTCCACCAGTCCGCGACGGCCAGGGCCGACGATGCCAGACTGCTCTCGGCCGGACGGAGTCGAGCAGAGGAGAACCAGTTGAGCCGGGGACCAGGGGGCCAGCTCGATGCGGCCTGCCGGATGGCCGAGTTCTGGGAGTTCTACACGCGTGCCGACGGCGATCCGGACCACGACGAATGGGTGCGGTGGGCCGAGGAGATCGGCGAGCCGTCGATCGATCTGCCGGCACCGGACGGGCCATGGTTTCTGCGGGTCAGCTTCGACCTGTCGGACTACACCTTCCGGCTGGTACTCGCGAGCACGTCCGAGGATCTCGGTTCAGCCGAAGTGGACCCGGAGTGGCACGACTTCGCCGAGACGGAGCACGAGATCGCCGAGGATGAGCCGGCCCACCCGCACGTCCTGGCACTGCGCTGGGAAGAGCTGACGGCGGTGGTCGAGCGGATGCGTGCCGCGCCGGATCTCCAACAGGTTCCCGCGGGGCTGGCCATGCTGCTGCTGGCTCGGTTCGTGGGCCAGGATGAGGACGAGAAGGATCCCGCACGGCGGGCCGAACTCGCCGCGGAACTGGTCGCGCTCGGTGCGTTCACCGGCGCGGATGCCGACCGGATGGCGGCCGAACTGCTGCCCGATCCGGCTGCCGGCCACCGCTGGCACCACGACAGCGTGCGCGGGTGGCGGCTGGACACCGGCCGCTGGTGCAACTCCTGGCGCGACGGCGATCACGACTTTCCGTTCGAGGAGATGGCCGCCTTCCGCTCGATGCTCGGCCTGTCCGCGTGAACCAGCCCGTAGACGTTAATCTCCATCCGTGCCGTTCTATCAACCCGGGCACCTCGCGGAACGCGGGCGAATCGCGTTCGTCGTGCTCTGTGTCGTCCTGAGCGTCAGTTTCCTGCTGATCGGGCTCTTCGACGACCTGAAACCCAGCCCGCCGCGGGGCGAGCTGGTTCCCGCCACCGTTCAGGTCGTGGTGCCGGACGGTCTCGGCACTCCCTACTACGTGTCGGTCCGGGCGGTCACCTCGCAGGGCACGGTGAATTGCAGCATGGGCAAGAGCCAGTTCCCCGACGGCGTCCTGCCCCCGCTCAAGGCACAGATCAAGATCGACTGGACTCCTGACTACTGCGACTCGTACGTGCCGGCCGAACAGTTGCCACGCTGGTTCTTCTTTCTGGTGTCCGGCGTCGCCGGAACGCTCCTCGGCGGTTACCTGCTCCGGCCGAGGACGCGTTCCCGGTAGTCCTATTACGCCCAGTAGTTGACCCACAGGTTGGTGTCGGGGCGGCGGGCGAACGCGTACAGATTTCCGTTGTGGGAGACCGTGCTCGGTGAATCGGTGATGGTGCGGCCCTGGTCCTGCCACTTCCACGCGTTGTCGTACCAGTTGACCCAGAGTTTGGCATCGGGGCGGCGGGCGAAGACGTAGAGGTTGGCGTTGTGCGAGAGCGCGCTCGGGGAGCCGGTGATGGTGCGGCCCTGGTCCTGCCATTTCCACGCGTTGTCGTACCAGTTGACCCAGAGATTGCCGTCCGGGCGGCGGGCGAAGACGTACAGATTTCCGTTGTGCGAGACCGTGCTCGGTGAATCGGTGATGGACCGCCCCTGGTCCTGCCAGTGCCATGCGTTTTCGTGCCAGTAGTTGACCCAGAGGTTCCCGTCGGGGCGGCGGGCGAACGCGTACAGGTTCCCGTTGTGGGAAATGGCGTTCGGGGAGCCGGTGATGGTGCGGGTCTGGTCCTGCCAGTGCCAGGCGTTCTCGTGCCAGTAGTTGACCCAGAGGTTCCCGTCCGGGCGGCGGGCGAACGCGTACAGGTTGCCGTTGTGCGAGAGCGCGTTCGGTGAATCGGTGATGGTGCGGCCCTGGTCCTGCCAGTGCCAGGCGTTGTCGTACCAGTTGACCCAGAGATTGCCGTCCGGGCGGCGGGCGAACACGTAGAGGTTCCCGTTGTGGGAGACCGCGCTGGGGGAGCCGGTGATCGAGCGGCCCTGGTCCTGCCAGTGCCAGGCGTTCTCGTGCCAGTAGTTGACCCAGAGGTTCCCGTCCGGGCGGCGGGTGAAGACATACAGGTTTCCGTTGTGGGAGACCGTGCTCGATGAACCGGTGACCGAGCGGCCCTGGTCCTGCCAGCTCCATTGGGATTGGACGGCGGCCGGTGCCGCCGAGGTCGGTGCGGCACCGAACGACCCGGCGGCGCCCCATGCCATCGCGAGGCCGAGACCCAGTACGAGAATGCGCTTCACCATTCGCTCTCCTGCCGAATAGTTCCGGTAATGTCCGGATTGTCGCACTCGTTCTCGATTAGGCTCGCGAATTCACTCCGACTGCACCACGGTGAACGGTGGCCGTACGCCTTCGGTGAGCTCGGCCGCGGCTTCGAGTGCCATGATCGCGCGTTGCTCGCTGTTGAACTCCGGCGTCCGCGCCGTGGAATGCAATGAGCCCAGAGCGACCAGGTAACCGGACCCCACCGCGGCATAACCCGAGATCGTGTGCCCGATCTGATAGTCGTCACCCACGACGTAGAGGCGGCCGTGAATGCCGACCAGGAACTGCCCGCCCTGTTCCTGACCGTCCTGGGTCCGCGCGTAGCCGCCCGTGGAGAGACATTCCCGGACGGCCTCGATGAACGTCGTCACCATGAACCGGTCGACGTCCCAGCTGTCCGGCTCACCGACGGTCAGCGAATAGCGCAGTAGTTGACCCATCCGATAGCTGGTCGTGAAACCCATCAGATACGGCCCCACCTGGAACACCTTGGAATCCGACCGCACCGCGACGTGCCACCCGTCGCTGCCCGCGGAGTCGCCGCCGATGGTGACCGTCCGCCCGTCCGTGATCCCGACGATGCACGTCATGGCCTGACTCTATCGGCGTATCGCCCGGCGGGTTTGTCCGATCAGCACGGCGACGAGCCGGGCCACGCCCTCGGCTCCCTGTGGGTCGGCCGCCGGCCAGCGGGTCATCAGCAGCGGGGCGGCCCCGTCCAGCACCACGCCCTCGCGGGCCAGCACGAAGTAGAGGGCGAGCGCCGCCGAACGGGCGTTGCCATCGTAGAACGGGTGGAAGTGCACCACGTCGAGGTACACGCGGGCGGCACGCGACGGCAGTGGCACGGCCGGGTCGGTGGCCTCGGCGAGACACGCCTCGAATGCCTCCGGCAGTTCGTCGTGGTGGCCGTACCACTCCTCGCCGAATCCGGCCCACGCGGACCTGGTGCGAAACGGCGCGGAGGCAACGGCAAGGACCTTTCTCTGGTACGCCGCCAGGCGCTCGAAGGTGAGCGGACCACCGTTGGCCGCGTCCGTGCGTACCAGATCGAATGCCGCCCGGATGCGGTCGGCGCGGTACCGCGGCTGGTTCGCCAGGAGCGATGTGATGCCGTCGCGTCCGGTGCGGGCCGGTTCGGTGACGTGTTCGGTGGCCAGGTCCCAGCGGGCCTGCTGCCGGACCCGCCGCCAGTTCGCGAGGGCGTCCGGAGGCGCCGGTGGCCTGATTGCCGGCACCCGTGTGGCGTTGGGCAGTTCGGTGGTGCGCCGGCTCGGCCAGTCCAGTGGCCAGGTGTCGGGCCATGCGTCGTCCGGCGGCGGTGTGATGCCGGTCAGGCGGGCCGCCAGGGATTCCGCGGCGTCGGCGACCAGTGCACCCAGCGGCGACACGTAACTCCAGTAGCGCCCGCCGATCGCGGTGTCGACGAGCGTGTCGTGGTCCTCGCCAGGCACCGCGGCGAGGGTGAGGAACCACTTCAGGACCAGCGGGCAGACGTGATCCCAGTGCTCCTCCGCGCCGGAGCGGGCCGCCACCATCGCGACCAGGGATACGGTCGTGGCCTCCCAGGCGGCCGATGCCGCGCGGGGCTCGACCGGCACCGGCAGGTGCTGGGCGAATACGCTGGCCAGGTCTTCCAGGAACGCGCGCCAGTCCCGCAGCGCCCCGGCGACCGCGTGGAGTGTCTCCTCCGGTGTCGTGACCGACTCCCGGGCATAGCCCCATCGCACGATCAGCGCGCCGTCAGCCGTGCGCCCGGCCATCTCGGCGGTCCAGCCGGCGGCCCACGAGCCGTAGTGCTCGACGAGGGCGACAGTCATCGCCCGCTGCCAGTTCAGGCGTTCGTTGTCCGCGGCGCGGTCGAAGCGCCGGCGAGGGTGGTAGGGCGCCGGCACGCCGCCCGCCGGGGCGACCGCCCGCACCACGTCGAGCACGGCGTCAGGGTCGAACGGGTGCCGGTCGGGGTCGACGTCCGCCCAGGTGAGAGTGGTGTACCGGAGCCGCTGGTCGGTGGGCTCGATTGTCAAGGTGCTCCAAGGTTCGTTGATCAGGTGTCCGCCTGGATGCGGCGGGCGGTTTCCCGGTCGAGTGGGTACGGGCGTTCCGGTGGGAGCAGCCGCTGGGCCTTGCCGGCCTGGCCGGCCCGGACGAGTGCGTCGATCTTGTGCACGGTGGGCGTGAGATCGGTGAGGCCGACGATCCAGCTTTCGGCGAAGGAGCGGATCAGCGTACGGCCGACGCCGATCTGAATGCTGTAGTGGTTGAGCGCCGCACCCCGCGCCGACCGTTCCGGATCCCACTGGACGTGCACGTTCGCGGCGTCGAACGCCCTACCCCAGGCGGCCGCGTTGCCGTGGATCGCCGGCACCGGCGCGGTGAGGACCGCCTGTGACAGTGCCCGTTCCCACCCGGCGCGGGTGATCCGCACGGCCAGGATGCGCTCCTGGCCAGGCTTGCGAGCCCAGTTGCTGCGGTGCATCAACCACAGCAGGGACGGTTTGATCCAGGTCATCCGGGTGAACGAGAACGGCGCCACGAACCGTCCGGCAGCCAGCGCCGCATCCGCGATGGCCGGCCCGTACGCCTGGTACATCACGATCGTCTCGGCGTCGAAGTCGGCACGGATCTGGCGCAGCAACGGCATCGGCCGGACTCTGCCATGCCGGGCGCGGTCCGGCGACCGTATTTCGCCGCCCGTCTATCGGACGGCTTCGCAGTCCTGGTGGGCGATGCGCTTGGAGAGTTCGACCGGGCCGGCGTGGGCGGGCACCACGACGGCGTGCAGCGGATGGGTGATGGCACGAGTCACCGCGCAGTTGCCGGGCCGGATCTCCCACGCCAGCACCCGCATCCGGTCACTGGTGACCCAGACCGCGTGGATCAGGGCGAAGAACCCGCCGCTCGAACGGGTGCCGAGCGCGAAGACCACGCACATCTCGGTCTGCCAGTCCACGGCGGGCCGGTCGGCGGACGGTCCCGCCCAGTGCTCATCCCACTCGGCGGCAGAACGGATGACGTGCAGGCCCTCGGTGAGGTCCTGGCGTTGCCTCATTCGGCTCTCGATGGTCCGGAACGAAACAGGAACCGTTGCCCGCGGTTCGGCCATCAGCTCACTGTAACGACGTCGGTCACAGTTCGGCGTCGCCGCCGGACAGGTTCTTCACCCAGTCGGCGGCCGGGCGGATCCGGGCCTGGTGCTTGGAGATGTCGTCCGGGTAGCGGGGGCCTAGGCGCCGCCAGAAGTCGACGAAGACCCATGGATCGTCGAGGTCGAACTCGTCGTCGGCGAAAGCCTTGCCCTGGCCCGATTCGTCCTCGTCGTCCGGATCGGCCTGCACCAGGTACGGCGCGACGTCGGACACCGGGGAGCCGGTGGTCTGCGCGACCACGGCCGGCTTTCCGGCGTACTTGCTGCGCAGCCGTTCGATCTCGCCGGGCTCGTCGGTGAAATAGCCGGGCATGGTGGCGAACCGGTCCAGGGTGTCGCCGTCGCGCAGCAGGGTGTGACTCCAGTAGTCGCCGTCGTGGATCCGCACCGTGCTGGCCAGGGCGTTCAACTCGCGGGACATGAACTCCACGGCGGCCAATTCGGTGAAGTAGCCGGGCCAGACGATCACCGTCCACCCGCTGACCGGCGCGTAGATCAGGACGTCCTCGTCGGCCGCGGGCTCGTCGGGGGCGATCAGTTCGGCCGGCCAGGACCGGGCGGCGAAGAAGCCCATCGCCGTGTCTCTCACCTTCGCGGCATCGCCGACACGGAACGCGGACACCGTCACGAACAGACCCATCCCGCCAGGCTAACGACCGTCCGGCCCGGCCGAAGGGGGAACGGGGGCGGCGGGTTCCGGGTCACGACCCGGAACGGGTCACGCGTTCGGCCGAGTTCGGGCGCTCCCACGCTGTCTACCGTGAGCTGGTATGAGCGGGAACGTGTATGCGCTGCTCGTCGGCATCGACGCGTACCGGGCGGACAGTGTCGGCGACCTCGGTGGCTGCCGTAACGACATAGCGGCGGCCGCGGCGTTCCTGCGCAGCCGGACCGGCCATACGGATCTGCGGCTGCGTGAGCTTCTCGACGGCGACGCGACCCGGGCGGCGATCGTCGACGGACTGCACAAGCATCTCGGGCAGGCCGGGCCGGGTGACACGGCGCTGTTCTGGTTCAGCGGGCACGGCGCCGAAGCCCCGGTGCCAGCTGTGTTCAAGCACCTGGAGAGCGGCGACATGCTGCAGACGCTGGTGTGCGCGGACAGCCGTACCGAAGATGTGCCCGATCTGCTCGACAAGGAGCTGTCCCTGCTGCTCGACGAGATCGCCGAGCGGGGCGCCCACGTGGCCGTGGTGCTCGACAGCTGTCACAGCGCGGGCGCGACCCGGGATCCGTCGTGGGTGCGCGCCGCGCCGCCCGGTGACGCGCCGCCGGTCCTGTTGCCCGAGCTCGGCGGACGGCCGGCCGCCCTGGTCGGCCGGTCCGAGGCGCGGCACGTGCTGCTCGCGGCGGCCCGCCGGTTCGAGGCCGCCGCCGAACGCCGGCTCGACGACGAGCGGCGCGGGCTGTTCAGCTGGGCGCTGCTGCGGGCGCTCAACCGGCTCGGCGGCGGGGCCACCTACCGGCAGCTGCACACAGCCGCACGGGCCGAGGTCGAACTCCGGTCGCCCGCTCAGGTCCCGCAGATCTACCCCGACATCGCCGGGCCGATCGACCTGCCGTTCCTGGGCGGCGCCGTCGTGCCACCCGGCGCCGGCATGGTCGCGCGCCACACCCGGCGGGGCTGGGAACTCGACGCCGGACGCTGTCACGGCCTGCCCGACCCGGCCGGCGGCGAGTTGCGCGTGGCCGAGGCCGGATCCCGGCCCGCCCGGGAGGCCCGGGTTACCGAGGTGCTCACCGAGCGCAGCGTGATCCGGCCGGTCGACGGCTGGCCCGCCGACGAGAACCGGCAGTACCCGGTGGTGATCTCCCGGGTCCCGGCGCCGACGACCACGGTCGCGATCGACGGTGACCCGCGCGTTGCGCCGGTGCTGGCCGGTTCGCCGTACGTGCGGGTCACCGATCCGTCCCGGCCCGCCGACCTGCGCGTCGTCGCCGCAGCGGGCACGCTGCGGATCACCGGCGACGACGGCGAGCCGATCGGTGAGCCGGTGCGTGACCTCGACGTCCTGGTGCAGCGTCTCGAACACGTCGCCCGCTGGCGGCAGATCCACACCCTCGACAACCCGCAGTCGCGGCTCGGCGGCAAGGTCACGGTCGAGATCGTCGCGGCCCCGCCGGGCCAAGACGCCGACGAGGCCGATCCGGCGCTTCCGATCACCGGGGGTCAGATCCTTCTGCGGTACGGGCGAACCGGACGCGAGTGGACCCCGCCCCGTATTCGGATCAGGCTCCGCAACCACCACGACCGCCGCCTGTTCTGTGTGCTGCTCGACCTGACCGGCGCCTACCGGGTGCACGCGCGGCTGTTTCCCGGCGACTTCGTCGACCCCGGAGCGACGGCGTGGGCCCGCGAGGCCCGCCCGATGCAGGTCTCGCTGCCCGGCGGCGCGGCCCCGGCACCCGGACGACAGGGCCGGGACTGGCTGAAACTGCTGGTCGCCGAGGAACAGTTCGGGTCGGCCCCGTTCGACCTGCCGCCGCTCGACGACGCCCGCCGCTCGACGCGGGCCCCGATGGCGCTGCGCGGGCTGCTCGCCAGGCTGGGCCGGGAGATCGTCGACCGCGACGTCGAGGACGCCGACTGCGACGGCGGCTACGACTGGACCACGCTGACCCTGCCGATCGTGACCGAGGTGCCACCCCGCTGATCGGCCATCAGATTCCGCGGTGCACCAGGGCTGCTGCGATGTCGCGCAGGGATGGCTCGGTTGAGTCGAGGTAGTCGGCCGGCAGGCCGGGCAGCGGCGCGCGCTGGGGGGTGCGCAGCCACCGTCGCACCGATTGGACGGCGGCGGCCGGTTCCATGCGTTCGCGGGCCATCCGGTGGTGCAGGGCCAGGTAGGCGACCGTGGCCAGCCGGGCCGGGACCGAGCGCAGCCAGCCGATCACGCCGGTGCATCCGGCGCGGATGAACGCGTCCGCGAGCGCCGGGAAGGCTACCCCGGGCGGGAGGATCACCAGGCCCGGCGTGGCGACGACGGCCGGCTCGGCGGCGAAGTGCAGCAGTGTCGGGTCGGCCCGGTCGGTGCGGGTGTAGCAGGCACGGAACAGGTCCATCTCCGGGCGGTCGCCGACGAAGACCGGGTTGCGGTCCACCGGGGGCCGTCGACGGCCGGCGAGAGTGAGCAACTGGCGGTGCCCGGAGACGGTCGAGACGATCGAGATGCCGGTGGCCGGAGGCCGGTCCGCGGCGATCAGGGTCCGGCGGGGCAGGCTGCGCTCGGTGCCGATGGCGACCCGGCCCGACGAGGCGTGCAGCAGCAGCATTCCGTCCGGCTGCGGGCAGGCGAGGGCGTCGGCGCCGACCGCACGCAGGGCGGTGGTCAGCCGGGCGAACACCGGGGGGTCGACCGCCGGGCCGAGCAGCGCGCCGGTCCGTAGCAGCAGCGGCAGCGCCTCGTCGGGCAGGTCGTCGGTCCGGGCAGTGGCGGCGCGCAGGCTGGCCAGCGCGTCGGTGTCGTCGTCGGCCGCCTCGGGGCCGCCGGTGGCCCGGCCGCGCTGGAGCAGGGCCGCGGCGAGGAACAGGTGGTCGTCGGGCCGGGGTGGCCCGGTGTGGTTCACGGTGGTCGCGAGCGCCACAAGGTCGTCGGCGGTGTCCACGTCGGCTGCCTTGACCAGCAGTTCGGTGAGCAGCGCATACGGGTCGCCCGGCCCGAGGCGGTCCCGGAAGGCCGCACGTGCCGCCCCGGCATCGGGCTCGGGCGCGGCAGTGGTCTCCGGCGCCGAGGAGGCAGGCCGGGGCCGCGGGGGAGTACGCGGAGTGCTCCGCGGCGACGGCGTGGCGGGCCGGGGCGGAG
>NZ_JBEZXU010000120.1:0-15019 GCF_040638175.1 Actinoplanes sp. NPDC026670 | reverse complement strand
ACAACCATGAAAGGAGGCACTCGACCGCGGGCCGGCTGCCGCCGGCGGCCTACGAGGCCCAGGTCCGCGCCGAGCGAGCGGCATGAAGATCCAGAAGAGGAAGCGGCTACGCCGCCACTCTTCCCGACCCATCAAGATCTAAAAACCTCAAGATCAAAGTCTCTACGGTTTCAGGGGATTGCCAAACTGCACGTTCCTCGACTATGCTGGCATTCGTCTGGGCGAGGGGGTGCTGGTCGGCCCCAGGGCCACGTTCGTCACCATGGGCCACCCGGTGGATCCCGAAGACCGGCGGGGATGGCTGAGCGGCGCACCTATCGACGTGGCCGACAACGTGTGGATCGGCGCCGGCGCGATGATCCTGCCGGGCGTGAGCATCGGTCGCGATGCCGTGGTGGCTGCAGGCGCCATCGTCGCCGACGACGTCCCACCGGCAAGCCTGGTAACCAGCGGCAAGGCAACCGTGCGGCGAACCTGGTGACCACGCCTTCGTCGCCGCGCGGCGGCAGATGAGGGCGTTCCAACGAACGAGGCCGGAGCAGCCGCGTGGGCCATGGGGCGTCACGCGACCGCAACGAAGTGGTTCAAGGTTGGCCCAGGTGGTGGGGCGCAACGGCCTGATGCGGGTGTTCTGGAAGGAGGTGTAGAGCCAGCGGCCGTGGCTCTTCACGGCGATGTTCGTGTTGACGGAGAGAGCCTCATCGGTGCAGGCGGTCTCACCCGGCCAGAGGACGCAGCCTGTCCGGACGATGACGGCCAAGTCAGGTTCGGGGAACCGGATGCGCTCGTCCTGCTGGAGAAGGCGCGTGCCGCGCAGGTACGTCGCGAAGTAATACCCCATTCCCTCCTCGACGCCGGCCCGGTTGCTCATGTGGTCCCCGTTGAAAGTGACCAGGTCGGCATCGGAGGTGTAGACCGCGGCGTACGCGCGCGCATCACCACGTTCCCAAGCCAGGTCCTGACGTTCTCGCAACTCACGCAAGGCGGCGAGATCCTTCTCCCGCCCGGAGCCCGACGACGGTTCAGCCGACGCGGAACCGGCCGAGCCACCCAGCGCGGCGAACGGCACGGCGACCATGGCCACGAGGGCGGCCTGCCACCTCGGAATACGTCGGGTGGTGCCGGTTGCGCGATTCAGGTATCGACTCATGTCAGCACCGTAGGAGGATCGCCTGCTTCACCGGAATCTCCTACGGTGGTCTGTCGTAGTAACCCTTGAGAGGTATGCCCCCTTAAGGCGACGCTTCCTGAGTGTCCGTTCGCATCGCGATCCGGGGCCACTCTTTCGTTCTCCGCCCACCTGGAACGCTTTCCCTTCCTTACGACAAGACGCCGGTCCACAGGCGCTACCGGCCGTGATGGTGGCATCGGCCCGAGCACAGGCGGCGGCAAATCTGGACGCACCCGGCCAGCGGCAAAATCAGCACCCTTCGGTACCCTGTAGCGGTGGCGCAGCACGAGAATTCGGTGATTCAGCAACGGCTCGCGGCCCTGCTCAATGCGCTGGAATCGACGGAGGAACGCCTGCGCCAGCTCGGTGATCATCACTGGGCCGACTGGCTGAGGAGTGATCACATACTTATTACGCGCGGTGATACCTATGGCCTCGAGCACCTGAAGCAGGCGTTCGGCGGAATGGGAAGCATCAACGATCTATACCCTTCCGACGACGGCGACATCGGCAAGGCGTTGGGTGAGATCTACGGACTGGCTGCTCAGCTCCTCGCCGACTTGCGTAACGCGTAGGTCGTGCCGCAATGAGACGGTTCGCAATGCTATAAGATAAGTGAGATGCGTGGCCCCGCAACCAGCTGCGCAGGCCGACAGCTAGCCTCGTCAGGGCGTGGGGCAAAGGCGGACGGGAAAGTCCGTTACTACTGCAGCGTTTCGCTTACGACCGCGAGGTATGAGCCTGTTTGAGTCCGGCAGCCCGGCGCGTCCGCACGGCGGCAGTAGGGCAAGTCGGCCCCGGAACGACCCGAGCATAATCCCGTTGATTGGCATTGCCTCTCTTCGAGATCATGGCCCCCATGTTGCCCAGCGAAATGCCGATTTTGTCCCTGGGGCCGATCCGGCTACGCCCTTTCCGGGAAGCAGATGCTGAGACAGTGATGTCCGTGGCCGCCGATCCGTTGATTCCCTTGATCACCACGGTCCCGGTGAGCGGTTGTCGGACCGATGCCGTCGCCTTCATCAAGCGCCAGCAGGAACGACTTCCCTCGGGCATCGGATACTCGTTCGCGATAGCCGAAGCCGCCGGGGACCAAGCCGCCGGGCAGATCGGCTTGTGGCTGCACGACTATCGACATGGCCGGGCCAGCATCGGCTACTGGCTCACCCCGCAACATCGCGGACGTGGCTACGCGTCAGCGGTGCTACGCGCCTTGACCCGATGGGCCTGGACGCTCCCTGGCCTCGCACGACTCGAACTCTACGTCGAACCCTGGAACGAATCCTCCTGGCGAACCGCCGAACGTGCCGACTTCCAGCGGGAAGGGCTCCTACGCAGCTGGCAGCCGGTAGGAAACGAACGCCGCGACATGTACATGTACAGCCTGCTGGCTCCCGACGCTACGGCCTGACCTCAGCTGGCCGTCACTCGCGCCCAACGACATCATGGCGCCATGTGAGGATGTTTGATAGCGGTTCCGGAATTATCCAATTCGTACGGAAACAATCGACCGAGTTGAAGGCGGCAGCCCGTTTGACAGCCCTCTGCAGCCGGGGCGCTTTTGATCTGCTCAGGTAGGTAGTCGATCGGGTGGCCGACGCGACGTAGTTGTTCTCAGCGACCGCCGACTATGACCGGTGGATAAGGTTGGTGTTTACTGCGATCTACTGGTAAGCCACCAGATCGTTGACTATGTAAACCGCCGCATTGGCGGTATCCAGCTGCCGGCAGACCACTCTCGTTCTATTCACGCGCAGACCCTCCGCGTCGTTGGTAACGACAGCTTGGGTGCTGCTCATCGTGGTATGTCGACCCAGCAGGTGGTCCAGATCCAGGCGTTCTTCGACTGCGGACTGCTTGAGCACCCGAGCCAGCGAATCAGGATTGTCCCACAGCATCGGGATATTCTGGAATGGGAAGTGCATGAGGTACTGATCGGATGTTGCGAACAGGGTCAGGGCGGGCACGTCGTCGAACGTTTGAAGACCAGCCCGTTTGAACCCGGCCAGGAGTTGGGACAACCCCGGGTTGGCGGCGATCGCGGCGACCACCGGCTTACCCTCCATCGCGGCTAGATTTTGCGGGGCGCACGCATCGGCTATCACCGAGCCAGACGGCAAGGGTTGCCCCGTCACGACTCCGCCCCGCCCGATAAAACCACAGCCGCCGAGGGACAGAGTCAAGACACCCGCAAGCAAGCCACGCAATACATGCATGATCACCCATCTCCTGAGATCTCCGCGCACGCCGATGCGCAACAGGGGCCCCAGCGGACGAGCTTCGGCGACACCTCATTCGGAGCCGAGTAGAACCTTCCTCGCCGACTCACCCAGTCTCCAGCCACGACACCCTTCTGGTCCCCTCTTCTAGACACGCACCGGCAACAGGTCCAGCTGCTTGTCTGCCCGGCCGTCTCGGGCCAGACCCCACCGCCTCTGCCGCGCACCGAACGGCCGGGCCTGCCAGGGAGACCGACTGAGGTTCAAGCACCCGAGCTATCCGCGGCAGATCCGGATGCAGGAGCATTGGCTACCGTGCCGGAATGACCACCGATCCCCGCGAAGCAGCTCGAACCCTTGACGATGCACAACGGCAGCGTGCGCGCCTTCTCATCCAACGCCTCAAGGATCCGACGCTGCCGGATGAGGCCAGCGCCGAGCTTCTGGATGAGCTGAAGAAGATGCTGCTGCACCCCAGAGTCAGCGATCTCCTGTTCTGGCGCACGCCCGAACTCACCGAGGACGAAGCCATCGACGAGGCGTTGCAGTATCAACCCTTCGTCGGCTGACCAGCCGGTGAATCATCGGGCACCAAGGGCACACGTTCTTCGGCACAAGCGTGCATTGAGGTCGGCTGGGACCACATGGGCGGAACGGACTTGCATGAGCCGCGCACGATAGGCGGCAGATGAGCGCACATGGTAAGCGACTGCGAGGCCGCCCTTCCGGCTCATGATTGCCGGGCGAAGGAATACTCCGGATTATGATCAGCGACCGGCTCCAAGCCTATGTACGCCAATGCTTCGACCCTGCTGATGTCGAACCGATTCTCGACCTGCTGCTCGAAGCATTTTGGGTAGAGCCGGAAGACACCGCCGAGGGCATCGAGCGTATCCATGCGGCAGTTATTTTCGTCGCCGACGGAGACACCCAGCGATTTCTCTATGCAGTGGCGATGGCTCAAGGAGACTGGCGAGATGTTTTGGTTGCGGCCCGCCTTGCTCATGCTGGCTGGGCCGAGCGACTGAAGACGGTACTCGGCTGACCACAAGCGGACAGCGCCAGGAGAGTGCATCCGTAAAATCGTGCCGATCAATTCCGGGTCGACCAGCCTGGAAACTCACTTGCGCAAGGAAGCCTTGAAGGCGCTCGTGCATTAACAAGGGTAGATCACCAAGCGCCCATTCTGAATCGTTGTGGAATCCGCCTACCTGCGCAACGCGCCTTGGCGAGTTGGTGATCTTGGCCAGTGAGACATTCATTGCGCATGCCGCATGACCTTCACGTGAGTTGACGCAGCGTAGAGCAGGTGGACACTGTAGGTAACAATCAATGCATGCTGCTCGAACGGGTCAGTGACACGGAACAGAGAGTGTGCGACGCCTTCAGGGTCGGAGCCGAGGTGAACCTCAGCCAAACCCGTGATCGAGACGTACGAGCCGAGGTGTTGCGGTTCCTCCTGCTAGGTGGTGGCCCGTCAGCGGAGGCGGGTGACATGCCATCCCTTTACCTCAATGGTGCGCGGGTTACTGGGCGGCTGGCATTGCCGTACGCAGAAGTTGCGGTTCCGATTGGGTTTGAAGACTGCGAGTTTACGGAGAAGATTGACTTTTATGGAGCGAGGCTGCGGCAGGTCAGTTTCAGGGGATGCCAGCTTCGGGGAATCATTGCGTCTAATGCCGTTTTCGGAGCCAACCTGCGTCTGCTTGACTCCCGCAGTGAAGGCACGCTGCAACTGGTCGGGGCAACTATCACAAATGCACTTCTGCTCGACAGCACCGAACTCATAGGTCCAGACATGGCCCTCGACGGCATGCGGTTGCGGGTCGGCGCGGACGTGGTTGCGCACCATGGCTTCCGCAGCCAAGGTGAACTGCGGCTGACGAACGCTGAGGTCGGTGGTTCGCTACGGCTCGAGGGCGCCACACTGGAGAACCCGGGCGGCGTTGCGCTGCGCGCCCAGGATCTCAGGGTTGGTGCGATCGCCAACTTCTGTGAAGGCTTTATAGCCGACGGCTCGATCTCGCTGAGCTTCGCCCAGGTCACCAGTCGACTCTGCCTCGAGGGGGCTACGTTGCGTGGCGATGCGAGTACGAGGCTTGACTTGCGGCATGTGCAGACGCGAGATCTGGTGCTATTGCCGACCGTCGAGCCGCCGGGCAGGGTCGATTTGAGCCATGCTGAGGTGGGTGTCCTCCGCGATGACTCGGATACCTGGGCGGCGGAAATGCACCTCGACGGCATGAGATATGAGTCCCTGTCCCACGAGGACGACCAGGGTAAGCGGTTGGATTGGCTGCGCCGCGACCCGCGCGGTTACCGGCCGCAGGCGTATGGGCAACTGGCCTCGGTCTTCCATGCAGCCGGCAGGGAGGACGACGCGCGTGGGGTGCTGCTTGCCGGGGAGCAGCGGCGCCGAGAGAACCTGGCTCCGCTTGGCCGCTTATGGGGCTATCTGCAGGACGTCACTGTCGGTTACGGCTACCGGCCCGGCCGGGCGTTTGCATGGCTCCTGACGCTACTTTTCGTGGGTACCGTCGTTTTCCAGCTTCACCCGCCGCGGGCAGCTGAAGCGGCCAAAGCACCGGAGTTCGTTGCGGTCGCTTACGCGGCCGACCTAATACTTCCAGTTGTTGATTTAGGCCAGCAGTCCAACTACCTCCCTCAAGGCGCGACCGCGTGGCTGGCATACTTCCTCATTTTATCCGGAATCGTTTTAGCCAGCACAATAACTGCGGCCGCGGCCCGTACTCTTCGCCGAAACTGACCAGCTCGATCATTCTGTTGAAACGCACTCTTCTCGGCAAAGGTGGATGTCGGCGTCGAGCCCTGCCGCCGCGATGCGCCACGTAGGCATGCATCGGCAGGTTGCGCCGACTTGAGGCTAGAGGTGCGGCTCGCGGCGCTTACGGCCCGATGCCGGTCCCGAGTAGGCGGAAGTTCACGAGGTCGGCTTTCGCTGCCGAAGCGATGACCGTACCCTGCTAACGTGCGTAAATCGCTGCTGCTCCCGGTGTGCGGCCTCGTATTCAACGTGGCCGTGCTGGCCGCACTGTACGTTCTCGATACGTCATACGTCCAAGTCTTGTTCTGGATGCCTTTTATCCCCGCATTCCTGACATTCGGCTCGGCCCTGCTCCTCCTCGGCGGACGGCGGCTCGAGGGGGTTGCATGGGACCGATTTTGGGGGGCGATCGTTGTACTGCCACGCTGGGCCCAAGCCGGCCTGGGGCTGCTGTTCTTGGTCACCATCGCATCCACGCTATTCGCCATCGCATCGACGCTGACCTCGCCGACCAGCCCACAGGCCGACGCCCGCTTCGAACGTAATTTTGCCCTTATCGCCGTGTGGATCACCGCCGTGGGAACCGCGCTGCACTACGCCGTCGAAAGAGAACGGATGGCGCAGACCGACCGCCGGTAGTTTCAGGCAACGCGATGCACGAGTTCTCCGTACTCAACTCGGCTGTGAGGACGTCCGCCAGCGGCTCGGCGCTACCTCAATTCGTACGTGAGACGATCGGTCGAGTTGAAGCCGGCATCCCGTTCAGCACTCCTCTGGAGGATCCGATCGAACGCTGGCGAGACCATCGCGACCCGGATGACCTCGAATGCCACCCGATACGGTGGACAGGCCGACGCGGCGGAAGTCGGGAAGCCGGGTCGGTGTCTGAGCCGGGACAGGCCTCAGAAGTAGTCGTGCAGCGTCGGCGCGGGACCGGCCGTCGCGGTGCGCAGCAACTCGTCGGTGTCCGCGGTCCCGCCGCTCAGGAAACCGCTGCGACGTAGCTGCTGCGGTGTTGCGGCGCCCGCGTACCAGGCGGCCAGGCCGCGCGGTGTCAGCCGGACCGTGCCCGCGCCGCCCGGCTCCAACCGTCCGGTGCCGCTGGCGAGCACCAGCCGGTAGCGGCCCTGATGCCAGGGGCAGACCTCGTCGATGAGCTCCAGGTCGACCTCGCCGGCCAGGTGCCGTGGCCAGCCGCGGGCGGCGACCGCGGCTGGCGCGTCGACGACACGCAGCATCCACGGCTGCGTGGACTCGGGGCTGGCGTCGCCGCGTGCCAGCAGCGACCAGACCGGATCAGCGGCGCCCAGCCGGATCACGACCGTCGGCGCGACACTGGCCCAGCCGCCGAGCATCGCCAGCAGCGTGCGTGTCGCCTCGGGTGTCAACCCGATCAGATCGTCCACCGTGAGCCTGCCGCTCGCGTCGTAGCCGGGGCCGCGGTTCCACCTCGCGTACCCGACGATCGTGCCGGTGTCGTCGACGGCAACGGTGCAGCCGTCATGGTCGGCTGCGACGAAGGCGGGCCCGGCCCGGTCCATCATGGCGGTGCCGGTCCGCGCCACCTCGCGATAGATCGCGTCGACCGCGGGGAGGTCGGCCTCGGTCGCCGGCCGCAGCACCGTCGCCGGGTCGGGGCGGATCTCCGCCAGCACCCGCGTCGGCACCCGGTAGTACACCAGCGCGCCGACCTCCTCCCAGCCCAATGCCCGGTACGGCCCCGGCGTGGTGTCGAACAGCGTGCTGATCACCGCGCCGCGCCCCCGGGCGTCCTGCAGCAGCCGGGTCAGCACGAGCCGGCCCAGGCCACGCCCGCGCAGCTCGGCCGCAGTCGCCACACCGGCGACGCCGCTGGTCGGCACGATGCGGCCGCCGAACCACTGGCCCTGCTCGCGGTCCACCGCCTTGGCGACCAGCCGCCCGGCCGGGTCGAAGACACCGAGCGTGCGCCGGCCGGGAGAGTCGGAGAGCCACCCCTCCGGCATGGGCCGCTCGTGATATCCGAACGTGAGACTCCCGAGGTCCCACGCGAGCTGCTGTTCCCCCGGGCCGAGCGGCCGTACCTCATATGTCACACCGGCCATCCTGCCGGAAACACACCCGGCGGAGCAGGCGATGAAGGTGTCACCGGGCCGACTGTGCCCGGTGAGCGGCAGGTGTAGGCAGAAGGTATGGCCCGCACGATCGTGATCTGCTGCGACGGCACCGGAAACACCTTCGACGGCGAACCCACCAACGTGACCCGGCTGATCCGGTTCCTCGACATGAGCGACCCGCAACGACAGGTTGCCGTCTACGCGCAAGGCGTCGGCACCAACGGCATCCGGATCTCTGCGGTACGCGACCACGGCCCGGCGCTGCAGACGTTCACGCCCCGGGAGTCGCGGCTCGGGGCGCACACCGCCGTGCTCCGGGTTCTCGGTCTCGGCTTCGGCTACGGGCTCAAGCCGCTCGTCCGGGAGATGTACCGGCGACTGGCCGAGTTGCACACCGACGCCGACGACCGGATCTACCTGTTCGGGTTCAGCCGCGGCGCGTTCGCCGTGCGGGCGCTGGCCGGGCTGATCTACCGCTGCGGGCTCCCGGAACAGGTCGACCGTCGTACCTTCAACCGGGCCTGGCAGTTGTTCAAGCCGATGACCGTACCCGCAGAGAAGGTCCGGGCCTTCCGGGCGCTGCCCGGCAACCGATCCCCGAAGATCGAGTTCCTTGGCGTCTGGGACACCGTGAAGTCGTACGGCGGTCTGGTGCCGACGAAACTGCCGCACCTGCGCCACAACCCGATCGTCCGGCACGTGGCCCACGCCCTCGCGCTGCACGAGCGGCGCGCCTGGTTCAAAGCCACCACCTGGGGCCAGCTCGACATGGACAAAGGCAAAGGCAAAGCAATGGAGCGTACGGTCCCCGAGGACCGTGATCTCTACGGTGCGCAGACGATCGCCGAAGTCTGGTTCACCGGCTTCCACAGCGACGTCGGTACCGGGGACATCACGCTGCGATGGATGTTCGGCGAGGCTCTGCACCGCGGGTCCGGTCTGGCACTCCGCGCGGATGCCCTCACCTTCCTGGCCCAGCCCGACCCCACACCGCCGATGACCGACTCGTCCACGTCCGTATGGGGGCTGATGGAACAGCTACCTCGCCTGGAGATCTTCAACGACGACAAGTGGCCCTACCGGCGCTGGGTGTGGGGCAGCGACGGCGCCCGTAAACCGTCGAAGGTGCTGCGAAAGGAACGGGTGACCGCGCACGCCACCAACACCGACGCCGCGGTCATGGGCCCGACCGCAACGTGCCGGACGTACCGCCCGGAGGCGCCCTGAGCGCCGCTCAATTCTTCCGGTGCCGGGTCGAATCGGCACCGATGAAGCCGTAGCGAGGTAGGTTTGGTGGCTCAGGGCGACGCTGTACGCTGTTGATCGGATTACACGTCATTTCGTCGATGGCTCGCGTGCGCCGAGAAGCACGTCCCACATGATCCTCGAATGCTGGAGCGCGTCCGCTCCCCCACGGTGAGCCCCGCGATCCGGGTCCGGACTCCTCGGGAGATCCGTTCGGCCCGCCGTCCCCGCCGGCACAAGTGCTGGGGACATCTCGTCGCGGCAACCCTGTGGCCCATGCACGACGCCAACCTCGGCACCCTGCTGCGCACCTGTGACGCGGTCGGGGCCTGCCTCGCGGTGCCCCCGTTCGGCTGGGTGGACAAGGCACTCGCCCGCGGCAACACGCTCCGGCAGCCCGCCTGCGTGCACCGCGTCGGCAGCCCACTGCGCTGGCTTGCCGACGAGCGCCAGACCGGGGCGAGCATCCTCGGGGTGGAACTGGCCGACGAAGCGATCCGGCTCGCCGACCTGCCTCCGGCCCGGCGCCGGACCATCCTGGTGCTCGGTCACGAGGCGACTGGCATCCCGCCCGAGGCGCTCGACCTTCTCGATGACGCCGTGGAGATCCCGATGGTCGGCACCGGGTCCAGCCTCAACGTCGCCGTCGCCGGATCGCTGGTGCTGTACAAGCTCGCCGGACTGCTATAACGACGAGTCGATCACTGCGCCGGATCCTGGAGCACGATGTCGTTGACAAGGCTGGACGTTGTCCAACTGGAAGTGTGCTGAGGGAGTCCAAGGACCTCGATGGTGAACGGGGCGAAATCATTGGTGGTGTCACGAACCTCGAAGCCCTCCGAGGCCAGTATCTCCTTCATCACGCGAAGCATGCCCTGAAGAATTACCTGAAAATGGGCGAAGGCCGGCGTATCTACGCGGCGCTCCATGACCGCATCCATCAACAGGCGGTCGGCGCGCCAATCGACTCGTACCGGAGCATGGCAATCCGCGAGTCTGTCGACTCGGACCTGCGCGCCCCCGGCCACCAGCCGAGGGTTCACGTGGGAAGGCACGACAGGCAGTCCAGCAGCAGCAAGGGCATCCCGAACATGTCCGGCCAGATCTTCCCGGCCAACTATCACTTCATCGGCGGCCCACTCGATCATGGCAATGTTCCTACCAGGCCGTAGTCGCCACCCTGGCCTCATTGGCCAAGCGCGAAGTGCGCTGCCGACCGCAGGTCACCCCTGGCGCGTCTCCCTGCTGAGCAACGGCAACAGGGCCGCGATGAGGTAGGTAACGCCGCACAGCAGGGCCAACCGGCCCGCACCCAGTGCGGCGGCGAGTGGTCCGGTGGCCAGCTGTGACAGTGGGATCGCGATGAACGAGAACAGATCGTCGAACGCCGACACCCGCGACAGCGCCTCCCGCGGCACGCGCGTCTGCAGGGCGGTGTCCCACGTGATGGCCGAGATCGTGAAGCCGAGGCCACCGGTGAACGCCGCCGCTGCCACGATCCACGGTTCACCGGTGAACCCCAGCGCCAGCAGTGGCAGCGCCGGCAGGACGCCGAACAACCGTCCGGTACGCAGCGGCCGCCGTAACACCAGGCGCACCGCCACGATGCTCATCAGCAGCAGCCCGGCTGCGCGGACCGACAGCACCGCACCCCAGCCGAGCGGGCCACCGTCCGCGGACACCAGCATCGGACCGAGCACGTTCCACGGGCCGACGTTGACCGCGTTGATCACCGCGAACGACACGCTGGCCAGCACCACCCAGCGCAGCGACCGGAAGATCCGCCACCCGGCCAGAAGCTCACGGCCCATCGCGGGAGCAGCAGCTGCCATCCGGCTGGTGGCCGGCAGCCGCAGGAAGAGCACCGCCGCCAGCAGGTAACTGCCCGCGTCCACGACCAGCGCCCAGCCTCCGCCAGCCGTGGCGGTGAGCAGACCGGCCGCGGTCGGCGCGATGATGCGCACCGCGTGGCCACTGCTTGCCAGAAGTGCATTGGCCCGCTGCAGGTCGGTGTCGGCGACGAGTTCGGGCACGATCCCGCGCAGCGCCGGGGACGCGAAGGCACTGGCAGCGCCGGCGACCAGCGAGAGCACCGTGATCGCTGGAAGGTGGTAACGGTCGGTGAGCAGCAGGACCGCGACCCCGCCGATGGCGGCCGCGCTGACGGTGTTGGCGGCGATCAGCAGCGAACGGCGGCTCATCCGGTCGGCCAGCACCCCGCCGACCAGCAGCAGAGCGAGCATCGGCACGACGTTGGCGGCGAGCACGATGCCCAGGTCGGTCGCCTGGCCGGAGGCCTGCAGCACGGCCAGCGACAACGCGACCGTGGTCATGGAACTTCCGAACATGTCGATGGTACGGCCAGCGAAGAACCACCCGAATCGGCCGTGCAGCAGCTGCCGTACCGGGGTGGTGGAGAGATCGGTTGTCACGGCGGTCATCGTCGTCGCGTACCGCCGCGGGTTTGAACTCTTGCGGCAGATGCCGCAAGGTCGGCGCATGACCTTGATCCGTCTGGGCCCTGACGCCCTGCGCGCCAGCCGGTTCGCGTTATCGCCGCTGGCTGAGACGCTGAGCCGGCTGATCGTGCTGCGCTGCGAGCTCGACGGTGGGCGGCCCAGCCCGCAGGCTCAGGTGCTGGCGGAGTGGCTCGCCGGCGATCCGTTCGCGGCGGGGCTGGTGCGGCTGGTGTCGGCCACGAAGTTCCTGCCCGACTTCGTGGCCATCCCGCCGTTGTCGATGACGACCCGCATCGACGACGAGCTGGCACAGATGCGCGCCGTTGCCGACAGCGAGGCGAGGGCCACGATTGCCGAGTCCCGCCGGTTCGCCTGGATGACCAGCAGCATCGCCTGGGCCGACGCCGACGGGATCACCACCTCCGCCGCGGCGGTGTTCGCCCGCGGCTGGCAGTGGTTCGTCGAACCGGACTGGCCGCGCCGGCGCGCGGTCATGGAACGCGACATCCGGCACCGGGCGGGCGTGCTCGCGGCCCACGGCTGGCGGCAGGCGATCAGCGGCATCGGCAAGATCCGGTGGGCCGGCCCGGACGCGATCCTGTTCTCCACCCAGACACACGCGGACCTGTCCATCGGTGACCAGGGGCTCGTGCTGGTGCCGCACACCGGCACCGTCGGGCAGTGGATGTGCGAGGCGCCACCCCGGTTCGCCCTGGTCTACCCCGCCCGGGGCGCCCTGGAGCACCTGCAGGTCGCCGATGAGGGCGTCGCCCGGCTCATCGGGGAAGGCCGGGCACGCATCCTTGCCGCGCTGGAGGATCCGACCACACCGTCACAGCTCGCGCTGCTGCTCGAGGTGTCGTTGGGCACCGTGTCGGGGCACCTCGCGACATTGCGCGACGCCGGGGCGGTCGTCGGGCGGCGCAGCGGCCGGGCCGTGTACTACGAGCGCACGTCGCTGGGGGATGCCCTGGCCGGCCGGTTACTCCATCAGGAACAGGCTGTCCACCCGGCTCCGGGTGATTCCTGATTCGGCCACCCGGGGTGCCGGCTCATGCAATGCCGTTCGGTAGCCACCCGCTACGACAAGACGCGCACGGCCGCTCCTTGCCGTCGCCGGCCCGCGCCGAGATGCGTCGGCTACTCAACCGCCCGGACTCCGACTTTCGACGCCGTACTCTTCCTGACGTCGTCCCCAGGATGAGTCGAGCCAGTCGATCGGTGTCATTGCGGTTGCGGGGTTGCGGCGGGCAGGCCGACTGGAGGGTCGGTGGCGAGGTTCAACGCGGCGGCGAGGATGGTCAGGATCGGGATCACCGCTTGGGGGGCGAGGTCGTACTCGCCGCGCCGTCTCTGCTGGATCAGTCCCGCTGCCTGCAACGCCCGGAGATGATGGTAGAGCTGGCCACTGGTCGTGTCGCCCTGGACCGCGCCGAGCGCCTCCTGGAGGTCGACGTTGGTGCGGCGGCCTTCGCGCGCCAGCGCTCTCAGTAACGCCAGCCGCGGCAGGCTGCCGAGGGACTCCAGGATGCCTGCGGCGGGGCCCCAGTCCGCCGGCAGTAGCTCGGCAAGCGGTATCTGCCTGGCCGAGAGTTGTTCCCTGGCGGCCACGTACCCCGCATAGCCCACCGTCCCGGGCAGGGACTGCTCGTCTGCCTCGCGGCGCCAGGCGTGCAGCGCCCCCGTCAGCGGGTTCGCTGTTCGCGTGATGCGCTCCGGCGCGGCTGCGCCATCGATCCGGCTCTCCAGGTGGGCGATCCGTCGCTCTAGTTCGTCGAGTCTGTCGTTGCTCATGGTCATCTCCTACGCTGCTCCGTAACTACGGAATAGCGTAGGAGGTCGAGCGATGAAACTGCAATTCAGCCTCAAGAAGCACCTGGAGCGATCGATCCTCCTGCGACGATCACCGGTCCATCCATCGCGGCGATCTGGAAGCCAGAACGAAGCGAGGGCAAGATCCTTGAACCGGCCTGACGATGCCGACACACCAACATCAGGACCGTCGGCGGGTGTGAGTAGTTGGGCTGCTTGGCGGCGGATGGTGCTGCGCTGGGTGTGGTCGAGTTCCGGGAAGAACCGGATCGCGGCGCGCAGGGCGCGCGCTTGCCAATCGCAGGAAAACATTGACTAACGCACCTGGTCTAGCCATGCTCCACGTCAATGTCGAACCATTCCAGGCCCCCGTCAACGACCTGATGAGCACAGGATGCCATTGGCGAATGGTGCAGCAACGCCGTTTTTAGGTCAACATAAACGTGCATTAAGCTAGGCCAGGTTTCCATAGGGAAGCCATTCTCAGGATCCCAGGTAAATACGAGTCCGCAGTCTTCGCCTTCGTCATGATCAACTAGCAGATGGCCGCCGCAATCATCGGAGCCAAGGGGAACCCATCGTTGACTCCAAGGATCGATATCCGACTCCGCAGCGCTCGCGTTGAGTCGACTTGCGGCGCTTCGTATTGAATCGGCATCGAGCAGCCGGTAACTGGGCGCAAGCTCGAACGACCCGAGGCCCTGCGCTGTGCCGTTGTGCCATCGCAACGTGGCGATGAACTCGGGCCGAAGTTTGAACCCGAGCATCGCCTCAAGCCTACTGAGCTGGTCCGATGTGGCTGACTGGCCCAGCAGGGCGTACGTCTTAGGAGCGTTACTGCGGAGCCAGTCCTCGAGATCTGCCAGCAGCGACTCAACTGACACCGCGCATTCCCCTTTTGGCAGCATTGAATAATTTAAAAGCGGGCCGGCGTTGCTACGGCGCTAGATCATGCTATGCCATTGACCGCCTCGCGGGAGCCGCTCCCGTCGACACGCCAGCCGCGGGCTGTCGGACATCGGTTACCTAGTACTCCAGCCGCACTTTCAGGTCCGGAGTCTGCGCAGGTAGTGGCTGGTTCGCGCCCGGTATTGATGGCGCCGCCGCCAGTATGACCAGTGCCAGATATGATCTTGGTGGCGGATGGTCGTGATCAGGTGTGCCAGCAGACGTCGGACCTCGCCGAGGGTGAGCGGGATGAGCTTGTCTCGTTCGAGTTCGGGTCCCCTTTT
>NZ_JBEZXU010000119.1:0-15931 GCF_040638175.1 Actinoplanes sp. NPDC026670 | reverse complement strand
CTCCGCTGCAGCCCGCACCGGGCAACCCCGATCGTGCAGGCCATCCTCGCCCTGCACCACGTCGAGAACCCCGCCTACTCAGGATGAAAAAGGCTCCGTGGACCTTAGTTTTCGGGAAGACCACGGACGACTCCCCAATCCCGTACGTCTGGGCAATCGACCGGCGTAACCAGCGAAGATCCGCAGGGATCAAGGTGCCGTCCACGTCCCACACCACAACACCCGCATCCCGATGATCCACCGAGACATCGTCGCACAGCAGACTTGAATGGGCGCCCTCGCGCGATGCGGCAGGCCGGCTCCGTCTCGACATACCTAAGCTGACGAGGCTCCGCGGATGAGTCCGGAAGAGATCGTTCAACTCGTCCAACAACTGGGCGACATCGCCACAGCTCTCAGCGGGGCCGACCCAGACGACCACGCCGAGGTCTACCGGCAACTCGGAATCCGGCTCACGCACCACCCGGAACACCAGAAAGTCCGCGCACCGGCACAGCCTGTCGCGGACTCACATGGGGATTTAGTTTGTGTCCGAGGGGGGACTTGAACCCCCACGCCCGATAAAGGGCACTAGCACCTCAAGCTAGCGCGTCTGCCATTCCGCCACCCGGACCTGCCTGCATAAGCTAACAAACGCTGGCCGCCGGGTTTCACGGTGGGGTCAGGTCGACGGCTCGGTGTCGCGGAGGCGTTCCAGGCCGTCGAGGATCAGGTCGAGGCCGAACGTGATGTCCGGATCGCCGGGGTGGTGGCCGTCGGCGACCTGGCGGGTCAGCTCGGCCATGTGTGGGTAGCGATCACCGGCCAGCAGGTGCTGGTGGGCGGAGGCGGTCTGCGCGTAGTCGGCCGGCGCTATCGGGAAGGCCAGGCGGCGGAGCGTGTAGCCGTACACATAACTGTCCATGGTGTTCCAGGCGTAATCGGCGAGTCTCCAGGAGAAGCCGGCGCCGCGTAGCGCGCCGAGTGTGAAATCGATGTAGCGCAGCATCGACGGGCCGGTGTTGGTGCGCGACATCAGCAGTGGTGGCGCCCATGGGTGGAGGCTGAACACGCGGAACGCGGCCACGCCGCGGTGACGCATGGCCGATTTCCAGTCCTGTGGGTTTTCCGGCAGGTCGATCTCGCTGACCACCATGTCGAGGATCCCGGCGAGTACGGCGTCCTTGTTGGCCACGTGCCGGTAGAGCGACATCGCCTCCACGCCGAGCTCGCGACCCAGATGGCGCATGGTCAGCGAATCCGCGCCGCCCGAATCAGCCAGGGCGAGGGCGGCCTTGAGCACACGCCGCGTGCTGAGCGGCGCTCGTGAAGTTGGCATCTTTTCGGCTCTCCGGTGAGTTGCGGGACCGGTCGACCATACCGCATGCTTGCTTACAACGTAAGCTTACGACGTAAGCAGGAGGTGGGAGATCATGAGAGCGCTGGTCCAGAGCGGATTCGGGTCACCGGGCAGAGTCGCCCTTCAGGAGGTGCCGCAACCCGTCCCCGGGCATGACGAGTTGCTCGTCCGGGTTCAGGCGGCAGGCCTCAACGCCGCCGACCGGTTCCTGCTGCGTGGCGAGCCGTTCGCCGCCCGCGCCCTGGCCGGCGGGCTTCGCAAGCCACGCGCCGGGTTCATCGCCGGGCGGGCCCTCGCCGGCCGGGTGGAGGCCGTCGGTGACGCCGTCCGTGACTTCGCGCCTGGCGACGAGGTTCTGGCCGAGGTCACCAGCGCCATCGCCGAGTTCGCCGTCGTGCGCGCCGGGATGGCCGCGCGGATACCGGTCGGAGTGACCTTCGCGGAGGCCGCAGCGCTCCCGATCGCGGGCGCCACCGCGCTGGCCGGAGTCCGGCGCGTCGACGGCGGGCAGCGGTTCCTCGTCACCGGTGCGTCCGGCGGCGTCGGCACCTTCGCCGTCCAGCTCGCCGCCGCGAAAGGCGCGATCGTCACCGGCGTCTGCTCGGACCGCAACTCCGCACTGGTCCGCAAACTCGGCGCCGAGCAGATCATCGACTACGAGAAGACCACCGCTGGAGACCTGGGCGCCGCGGGGGAGAGGTTCGATGTCATCCTCGACCTGGCCGGTAACTATCCCGTTGCCGCGCTACGGCGCATCCTCGCCACGGGTGGCACCCTTCTGCTATCCGTCGGCACCGGCGGCAGATGGTTCGGCCCGGCCCGGCGCATGATCAAAGCCCTGATCACCGGTGGCAGCCAGGTGCGCCCGCTGAACGTCCGCCCGAATCCCGCCGACCTCTCCGAACTTGCCGCCATGATCGCCACCGGCCGGATCCGCCCGGCCATCGAGGACATCTACCGCTTCGACGAAGCCCCGGCCGCCCTCGACCGCATCGATCGCGGCGGGTTCGCCGGAAAGATCATTGTGGCGGTCGCCGAATGACGACACCCGGCGACATACTTCCCCACGCGCGGTCACCGTGGCGGGACCGGCGGCCAGACCGGCTGCAGGACGTGCCAGTCCTGCGGATGCCGGCGGATCGCCTCGGTGAACACGTCGGCCAGCGCCTGGGTCATCACCGTCGCCTGCTCACGCCGGCCCGTGCCGGGCGCCGCCACGATCTCCTCGTGGAAGTGGACCCGCAGACCCCTGCCGTTGTACCAGAGGCTGACCGGTATCAAGGCCGCGCCGGTGGACATCGCCAGCCGGGCCGGGCCTGGCGGCATGGTGGTCACCCGGCCGTGGAGCCGCACCGCCAACCCGCCGCCGGTGATGTCCCGGTCGGCGAGCAAACAGACCACGCCACCCTCGGCCAGGCGCCGACCGAGAGCCGGCACCGTGCGCCGAGGCTCATCCACCGGCAGCACCTCGATGCCGACGGCAGCCCGGGCAGCCACGAAGCGCTGGTACAAAGCCTCCGGACGTAGCCGCTGGGCGACGGTGGTGACCGGATGCCCGAGCTCGGCGAGTGCGGCTCCGGCCAGGTCCCAGTTACCGCTGTGCGGCAGAGCGAGGATCACGCCGCGACCTGAACCGGCCGCTGGCAACCGGTCCAGCCCTTTGAAGGTCACCGGCGGCCGGGAATCCGACAGCTGGAAGAACTCCCGCCAGTACCGCAGATAGGAGTGCACACCCATGCGTGCCAACCGCCGGACCTCGGCACTGTCCGCAGCGGCGCCGGTTACCTGGGCCAGGTTCGCACGAAGTTGCCGCACGCCGGAGATCTGGAGCCGCCAGACGACCTCCGCGATGAGGGCGAACACGGCCCGCGCCAGCCACGCGGGCAGCCGGCCGACCACCGCCCAGCCGATCCGGTACGTCTCCGTGCCGTCCCAGAACACCTGTTCCCCCGCCTGCATGGTGCGGATATCCGTACCCCGAGCCGAGAGCTACCACGATCGTCAGCGGCGGCCATCGCGTCGAGGATGGAATCATGCCACTGCTCGAAAATGGCAAGTCAAGGATGGCGACCGCCGGACGTCAGCTCGGTCAACGCGTGGCTGTGCAGGCGGTCCAGCTTGTCCACCAAGCCATGCCTGGTGTTGATCGAATTAAACCGCCGGCTGGTGTATTCGTCGATCGCTCGCATCGCCGACTTCCTGACAGCGTCGAGTCTTCTCTCCGCAGCCGCCAGTTGCTGGGCCGTGCCGAGCCCGCCACCGTCGAGCATGCGCTGCCACTCGTCAACGATCTGCTGATATGCGCGTTTGGTCTCGGCCAGGTTCACCATTCTGCCCGTTCGTTGTCACGACCTTCGATCAAGAGTCCGACCTGCCGCACCGGCCCGCCAGCCGCCGCACGACCCCACCACACTCACCGACCCATCGGCTCGCCGTCCGCAAGATCCCGCCACCATTGCTCGTCGACGGTCAGGTCGCCGGTCTCGAACGACGCCCGCTCGAACGCGAGCGGGTCAACAGGCCGGGCCGGTCCTCGCCGGGCAACAGCAATGACCTCGTCCGGTAGGCGGACGTCATGTGCCTCCACGTAATGCGCGAGTCCCTCCGGCCAGACGAAATGCTCGCCGTCGGTCAACTCGGTGCTGCCGTTCGCGGCACCGCAGATACGGCATGCCGAGAAGCCGGCGAAGGCGGCTACCTCCGTTCCCGAGCGGAGATATGCGACAACCGCGTCACGTTCCTCAGCCGTCATGGCCAGGCCGGCGACCTGACCGACCTCGGGCCAGCCATCCGGTGCAGACAGATCGTCCCAATAACCGATCAGCCGAAGCACCATCCGCCCCACCGAACCCCCCATCGACGACGAGCCCGCACAGGTTAACCCGCGTCAAGGCCATCCAAACGGGCGCCTGCGACTCGTCAGCGCAGACACCATGCCGTCGATCTGCCAAGGAGGATCACGTGCAACCAGAAAGGTCAGCCGACCGTGTAGCGCAGCCGGATCACGCCGCCGGGCCAGGTCTGCGAGTCGGTGAGCCGCAGCGGCAGCGGGGCCGCGCCCGGAGCCAGCAGGGGAGTGCCGGCGCCGAGCGCGATCGGCGCCACGAAGAGCTCCAGCTCGTCCACCTCACCGGCGGCGAGGAGGGCACGCATCACGCTGACGCTGCCCCAGACGATCATCCGGGCGCCGGTGGCCCGCTGCGCACGGACGTGATCGACCGGATCGGGCACCACCCGCGCCGGAGCATGCTCACCCCACGTCGCCGCCGTCAGCGTGGTCGAGCACACCGTCTTGGCCAGGCCGTTGACCTGGGCGGCCATCGGCTCGTCGACAGCGGTCGGCCAGTATTCGGCGAACTTCTCGTAGGTGCGCCGACCCAGCAGCACCTCGTCGATGTCGGCAAGCAGCGCGGTGTTGTGGGCTTCGGAGCCGGTGAAATCGGAGACGGCGGCGAAGACGTCGGCCTCGCCGTTGACGCCGGCGAGGAAGCCGTCCACGGAGGTCCACTGCTGGGCGAGCAGTCCGCTCACGGGAGATCACCTCATTCACGGTCAGGGCTGACGATATCGGTGATCGGGGCTATCGGCATCCGCAGCGGGCGAGACTGGAATGATCCGGTGGGTGACCGCCTACATCTCGCACACGACCGTCGACTGCACCAACGCGTTCGCGCTGTCCCGCTGGTGGCAGACAGTCCTCGACTACACCGACGACCCGGACGACCCGAACGAGCCGGGCCACGACGAGTGCCTGATCATCTCCCGCGACGGCCGTCACCGGCTGCTGTTCATCGAGGTCCCGGAGACCAAGCAGGTCAAGAACCGGATCCATTTCGACCTGCGGCCGGCCGACGGCACCCGCGACACCGAGCTCGCCCGGCTGATCTCGCTCGGCGCGACCGAGGTCGGCGATCTCCGCAACCCGGACGGCACCGGCTGGGTTGTGCTGGCAGACCCGGAGGGCAACGAGTTCTGCATCCTTCGCAGCGAAGCCGAGCTGGCGAGGTAGGGCGGGCGGACGACAAGAGGGGACCGCGGGTCAGCGCCGGCCACGGTCGCGCGGCGGCGTCGGATCGTTGTATGACCCGAGCGGTCCCTGGTGCAGTTCGCCGTCCGGGTAGGGCCACGGGTTCGCCGTGCACCCGTGCAGCCCCAGAGTCTGCTGCTGCATCACCGGCGCGAGCCCGCCACGGCGCGGGCACCGCTGGTGGGATTCACCGAGCCGATGGCCGACCTCATGGTTGATCACGTACTGGCGGTAGACGGTGAGCGGCGCCCCGTATCGTGGAACGCCTTTGACCCAGCGGGCCACGTTGATCACCACGTTGGCTCCGTTGCGGCAGGAGGTGTATCCGTCGGCGCCGTCGCAGAGCGCGTCCCGGGTTCCCGGGGTCGCCAGACGCACGACGAAGTCAGCACTCTGCCCCGGCCCGACCCGGCGGAAACGGTACTGTTCGCCCGCGGTCCAGCTGCGTGGATCCTCGAGGGTGGTGGTGACCCTGTCGGCGAAGGCGTCCGCGGTCACGCCCTCGATGCCCCGTTCGACCGCGACCCGGTATCGCATCACCTGACCCGCACGGCCGACCGGGCTGCCGTTCTGCCGGGCGGCCTCGACCCAGGTCCCGCGCCCCTCAGCCGGATACGTGATGCGCTCCGGAGCGACGGCCCGCGCCTGCGGCCCGGACGAGGACGCGGCCACGGTGACCGACGCCGTCGCGGCCGGGTGCGACGTGACCTCACGGAACACCACCCGGGGGACCATGCCGAACACGGCGAGGGTCGTGGCGGCGGTCACGGCCGCGGCCAGTCCCACCCAGAGATACGTCCGCGATGCCATCTCGTCTCCATTCCGCCGAGGTCTCGCCTCCTTGACGATCAAGAGCCCGCGGAGGTTGGCCGAACCGGCACTGCGGTGACGCCCAGCACTCGCCGAACGCGGTTGAGACCGAACGGGCAAGCCAGGTGGTCGAGGTGAACCGGCGGACCAGGCCGGCTCACGGCCTCGATGATCGCTGGTATAGGCGATGACGTGGTGTTGCGCCGACTTCGACGGTGGTTGGCTGAATCGCATGACCCGCCCCACGCACCTGCGCGCCGAGCACCTCGACCAGCCCCTCGGCCTGGGCGAGTCACGACCCCGCATCTCGTGGCGGCTACCCGACGGCACGACCGCCCAGAGCGCCTACGAGCTGCACGTCGACGACCGGGAACCGGTCCGAGTGCAGAGCCCCGACTGCGTCCTGGTCCCGTGGCCGGGCCGCCCGCTGACCTCAGGCGAGCAGCGCACCGTGCGGGTCCGGGTCTGGACCGACCACGGCCCCTCCGACTGGTCCCAGGACCTGACCGTGGAGGCGGGCTTGCTCAACGCCGAAGACTGGACCGCGGCCTGGGTCACCCCGCAAACCGGGTCCGGCCCCGTCCAGCAACTGCGGGGCCACGTCGACATCACCGGGCCGGTCCACCGGGCACGCCTGCACACCACCGCCCACGGCATCTACGAACCACGGCTCGACGGCGAACGCATCACCGACGACGAGCTGCTTCCGGGCTACACCGAATACGCGACCCGCACCCAGGTGGCGACCTACGACGTGACCGCCCACCTCACTCCGGGCCGCCACGAGCTGAGCGCCATGCTGGCCGACGGCTGGTACCGGGGCCAGGTCGGCATGCTCCGAGCCCGCGACCAGTGGGGCGACACCACAGCCTTCCTGGCCCAGCTGAACGTCACCTACACCGACGGCACCACCGAGACGTTCGGCACGAACGCCGCCTGGCAGTGGACGCCCTCGCACATTCGGGCCGCCGACCTGATCGAGGGCCAGCACGAGGACCACCGCCCGACCAAGCCGACGTGGACGCCGGTGACAGTCGTGGACCACGGCTACGAGCACCTGACGAGCACCGTCGCCCCACCGGTTCGCCCGATCGAGGAGATCCGCCCGATCTCGATCACCGAGCTGGCGCCCGGCCAACACATCGTCGACCTGGGCCAGAACATCAACGGCCGCCTACGCCTGTTAAACCTGGGCCCGGCCGGCACCGAGATCACCCTCACCCACGGCGAAGCCCTCGACCACACCGGAGACGTCACCATGAAACACCTGCAGCCGGACGTCCCCTTCCTGCCCGGCCCACTGAGCGCCGGCCAGGTCGACCGGGTCGTCTCAGCCGGCACGCCCGGCGACACCTTCGAACCACGATTCACCACGCACGGCTTCCGCTACGCCCGCATCGAAGGCCACCCCGGCCCACTGACCCCCGACGACGTGACGGGCGTCTTCGTGCACACCGACATGCCCCGCCGCGGCCACTTCACCTGCGACGACACCCGCCTGCAGCAGTTGCACGATGCCGCCGTCCGAAGCCTGCGCGGCAACGCCTGCGACATCCCCACCGACTGCCCGACCAGAGAACGAGCCGGCTGGACCGGCGACTGGCAGCTGTACATCCCCACCGCGACGTTCCTCTACGACGTGGCCGGCTTCACCACGAAATGGCTGCGAGACGTAGCAGCCGGCCAGTGGCCCGACGGCACGATCGGCAACATGGCCCCGATGCCACCCGCCGAACGTTCCGGCCCGGTGAAGAACCTGAACGGCTCAGCAGGCTGGGGCGACGCGATCATCCTGGTCCCGTGGGAGCTCTACCAGGAGTACGGCGACACCACGATCCTCACCGAGATGTGGCCGCACATGGTCGCATGGCTCGACCGTGCCGAACGGATGGCCACCAACCACCTGTGGAACACCGGCTTCCACTGGGGCGAATGGCTCGAACCGGGCGCCGAACCCACCGACTTCGCCGCGTTCATCGCCGCCGACAAATCCGACGTCGCCACCGCCTACTTCGCCTGGTCCACCCGGCACGCGGCCAGGATCGCCGAAATCCTGGGCCACACCACCGCGGCGCACCGCTACACCGCACTGGCCGACCACATCACCACGGCCTGGCAGACCGCGTTCATCACCGGCGACCGCATCACCCCACACACCCAGGCCAACCTGGTCCGGGCCCTGCGTTTCCAGCTGGTCCCCGACCACCTCGTCCAGAAGACCGCCGACGACCTGGCCACGCTGGTGCGCGCGGCCGGCACCCACCTGACCACCGGCTTCCTGGCCACCCCCGACCTGCTCCCGGTCCTGGCCGACCACGGCCACACCGACCTGGCCTACGAGCTGCTGTTCCAGGACACCAGCCCCTCCTGGCTGACCATGATCGACCGGGGCGCCACCACGGTCTGGGAGCGCTGGGACGGCATCGACGCCGACGGCACCGCGCACGAGTCGCTGAACCACTACTCCAAGGGCGCCGTCATCTCGTTCCTGCACACCCACACCGCCGGCCTGCGCCGCCTGACCCCGACCTGGCGTCACTTCCAGATCAAACCCCAACCCGATCAAACCCTTGCGGCGGTACGGGCGGAGCACGTCACCCCACACGGCCGGGCAGCCGTCGCCTGGCAGAGGACAGGCGACGAACTGCATGTGACGGTGACCGTCCCACCCGGCTGCACCGCCGAGGTACTGCTACCCGACGGCACCCGCCACGACGCCGCCCCAGGCGTCACCACGTACCGAAGCTGACCCGACACAACCGGAAAACCATTCGCTTTCATCGTCCGGGTGGACCACCATGCGCGCGTGGATGCCTACCTGGACACCGAACGCCTGACCCTGCGCCACTTCACCGCCGACGACGTGGACCTGCTGATCGAACTGGACAGCGATCCAGCGGTCATGCGCTTCCTGACCGGAGGTGAGCCGACCCCACCCGAGCACTACCGCGAACGCGGCCTCAACAACATCCTCCGCGGCTACCAGCTGTGGGACGGCAGATTCGGCCTGTTCGCGGCACACGCCAAGGACAGCGGCGCCTTCGTCGGCTGGTTCATCCTGTCCCCTGAGGACGAGGACAGCCCGCTCGACGAGGTCGAACTCGGCTACCGTCTGCGCCAGGCGGAATGGGGTAAGGGCTACGCCACCGAAGGCTCACGGGCACTACTGGCCAAGGCGTTCACCGACCTCGGCGTCAACATGGTCTGGGCCGCAACGATGTCGACGAACGAGGGCTCGCGCAACGTACTGGAAAAGGCTGGTTTGACCGTGACGGCGACCCTCGAGACTCCTCCGGACATGCTGAAGGTCGAGGGCGCCGAACTCGGCGGATTCCGGTACGAGATCACCAGGGAGCAGTGGGAGCAGCACTGATCGGTTACCCGCCGGAGCCGGCAGCCGCCCGGATGAAGGTGCTGATGTCGCCCAGTTCAGTGGTGTGTGCGAGAGCTATGCGCCCTGCCAGCCGAGCAGGTTCCACTGCCACAGGAACCAGGTCAGCGCCACCATCCCGGCCAGCAACGACACCTGATGGATCCGGGCAGCCGTCCCGGCGCCGCTGCCACGCCAGCCCCGGACCGTCAGCGCCGTCGCGGCCACCGCCACCACCAGCGCCACGACCGGCACACCCAGCAGCAACAGGAAGCTCAGCGGCACACCGTAGAGGAACTCACCGGACTGAACCACCACCGTGGCCAGCAGCCCACCCAGGAACACCACCCCGAGCACCGCCGCGCCGACCGCCAGCCCACGGGCGAGCCGCCAGGTGCGAGTCGTCGCGGCCGGCCGCCGCCGGATCCGGCGCACCAGCCGGCCCACCGGCAGCACCAGCGCGGCCAGGACCGGCAGGAGCAGCACCGACAGCACACCCAGGTTGACCGGGATCGTCTCGGCGGGCGACATCAGTTCGGCCGCCGACCCGTCGGTGGCCACATAACGCGTGCCGGGCAGGTACACCAGCCGGTCACCGTCGTCGGCCTGATAGCGGCCGTCGTCCTGCCGGGTCCACGCCTTGCCCCGGAACGTCACCACGCCCGCGTCGTCGACAGCCAGCCGGGACGGCGACAGCAACGTGGTCAACTTCTCGAACGACGTCACGTTGTGCCTGGTCGGTTTATAGAAACCGGGCTGCGGCGCGCCACCGGCGACGGCCGGCTGCCCGGCGCCGACACCGGCGGGTCCCGGAGCGAACCTGTCGAAGAAGGCGTCGACGAATCGAAGCATCTCCGGCGTGCCGCCGCTGAGGCTGTTCAGCGACATGAACAGCCCGAGGTCACAGTCCGGCAGCAGCAGCATCAGACTGGTGAACCCCTCCCAGCCGCCGTCGTGCATCAGCACCCGATGCCCGTTGACCGTGCGTTCCTTGAACCCGTGGGCGTACCCGTCGATGCGCGGGTCGGCGGTGAACGACCGCTCGTGCATCAGTTCCATGACCTGCGGGGAGAGGATCTGCCCGGCACCGGACAGGTGGGCGTTCATGAAGGCGGCCATGTCCGCCGCGGTGGTGGTCACCGACCCGTCCGGTGGCATCCGGTCGAACGTGAACGGGTACACCTTCGGCGGGTCGAGGTCGGTGTCGTAGCTGCGGGCCAGGTCGGCGGCCAGCGCGGCGGGCACCGGCTCGGCGGTGGTGCTGCGGGTCATGTGCAGCGGGTTGAGCAGGTGCCGCTGAATGTACCGGTCGTACGGTTCGCCGCTGACCTCGCTGACGATGTGGCCGGCCAGCGCGGCGCCGAAGTTGGAGTAGGCGGAGATCTCACCCGGCGGGCGGATCCGGGCGGGCATGTGCTCGGCCAGATACCGGCCCAGCGGCGGCACGTCCGCGGCCGCCCGCGCGCCGGTGCCGGTGACGAAGTCCTCGAACCCGGCGGTGTGGCTCATCAGATGCCGCAACGTGACCGGCTGCGGATAGGTGCCCGGCACCTGGAAGCCGGTCAGATACCGGTTCACATCGGTGTCCAGGTCGAGCCGCCCGGCCTCGACCTGCTGCATCACCGCGGTCCACGTGAACAGCTTGGAGATCGAAGCGATCCGGACCAGCGAACGGGACGCGTCGAACGGCACCGCACGTTCGATGTCGGCCAGCCCATACCCCTTGGCGAACGCCGTGGAACCACCGGCCGCGACCGACACCACCGCCCCCGGCACCCGGTCCGCCGCCAACCGGCCCGGCAGCGCGCCGTCGAAGAATGCGGCAAGAGCGGCCGGCGTAGCAGGTGGGCACGCGACAGGCGCCGCACCGGCCGGCTGCGTGGGCACCACCGGCACTGCTGCGCAGCCGATCAACAACCCGATGACCGTACGGCGGAAAAGGTTCTTCATGATTTCAGCGTTCCGTCGGCGGGTGGGCCGGCACATCGCCGCACAGTCGGCGCTGGAACCCCACCAAAGACGCAGCCGCCCGGCGCGGATCGTCGACGAAAGTCGTAGTGGCCGCCCGGCCCGGGTTGCCTACGCTGGCGTTCATGCACATCTCACGGCGCACCCTGATCGACGGCGCGCTGGTCCTGGCCTGTCTCGTGTTGACGCTGCTGGCCGTGAAGACACCGTGGTCGCCGCTGCCGTGGCCGGTCGTGGCGGCGGCAGGCGTGCTGGGCAGCGCGGCCATGTGGCCCCGCCGCCGCTGGCCGGTGATCAGCGCGGTGGCCGGCGCGGCCGCGTTCGCGCTGGCCGGCAACCCCGGCCCGCTGTTCGTCGGCGTCTACAGCGGCGCCCGGCATGCGTCACGTGTGATCGCCTGGCTGTGCGGGATCGCCGGGTGGGCCGGTTTCGTGGTGTGGTCCTGGTTCGACGCCGGGCAGCTGACCGTCGACAACGTCGTCTTCCCGCCGCTGGGCCTCGCCCTGGTGGTGCTGGCCGGGATCAACCAGGCCACCCGCGACGCGCTGCTGGCGTCCCTGGAGGAGCAGGCCCGGGTGGCCGACGAGCAGGCCCGCACTGCCGAGCGCACCCGGATCGCCGGGGAGATGCACGACGTCCTGGCCCACAAGATGTCCCTCATCGCCCTCTACGCCGGTGCCCTGGAACTTCGCGCCACCGACGATCCGAAACTGCACGACGGCACGGTGCTGATCCGCACGACGGCCAGGGAGGCGCTGGTCGAGCTCCGCGAGGTGCTGGGCGTGCTGCGCACCGACGTCACCACCGAACAGTTCGCTGACCTGCACACCCTCGTCACGGCGTCGAGCCGGGCCGGGCATCCGGTCGAGCTGCGCGACGAGGCCGGCGACCTGCCGGCGGCCACCGCCCGGGTCGTGTACCGCGTCGTCCAGGAAGGCCTGACCAACGCCCACAAACACGCGCCCGAGGCGCTGACGACCGTGACCGTCGGCCGCCTCGAGGACGGAAGTGTGGCTGTGGCCGTACACAATGACATCGGAAAGACGGCGATGGACCTGCCCGGATCCGCCGCCGGGCTGGTGGGTCTGGCCGAGCGGATCCGGCTGGTCGGCGGATCGTTGCGCAGCGGCCCGGTGGCCGGCGACGGCTGGCAGCTGGCCGCCGTCGTACCCTGGCTGGATCCCCGACCGGAGGCGTCATGATCACCGTCCTGGTCGCCGACGACGAGGCGCTGATCCGGGCCGGCCTGCGGATGATCCTGGAGACCACCGACGACCTCACCGTCGTCGACGAGGCGGGCGACGGCCACGCGGCGATCGCCGCCGTCGAGCGGCACCGGCCCGACGTCGTCCTGATGGACATCCGCATGCCCCACCTCGACGGCCTCGACGCCACCGCGAAGATCCGGGCCCGGCCTCACCCACCGGCGGTGATCGTGCTGACCACGTTCAACACTGACCACGACGTGTTCCGGGCCCTGGAAGCCGGCGCCACCGGCTTCCTGCTGAAGGACACCCCACCGGCAGATCTTCTCCGGGCGGTACGCCTCGCCGCCGCCGGTGACGCCATGCTCTCCCCGAGCGTGACCCGCCAGGTGATCCACCGTTTCACCGCCGAGGACCGGTCCCGCCCGCGCGCCGAAGCCCTGCGTCGGCTCGAACCGCTGACCGAACGGGAGCGGGAGGTGCTCGTGCAGATCGGTCTCGGCGACCCCAACGCCGTGATCGCCCGCACCCTGCACATGAGCGAAGCCACCGTGAAGAGCCACATCACCCGGCTGTTCGAGAAACTCGCCGCCACCAACCGGGTCCAGCTGGCGATCGCCGCGTTCCGCGCCGGGTTGGTCGAGTAGTGCCCTACCGACGGTGGACCGTGCCGGCGGGCGCCACCCAGCTGGCCAGCCTAGGGACACCGGCCCACGGGCCTCACTCTGGAGTCATCCCGTGAACAGGACGGCGGGCGCCGACCGGGCATCACCACCGGTGACCGCCGGCCCTTGCCAGCTCTCGCGCACGCCGTCGTAGGTCCACCGGGCAAGGCTGCCGTCCCGCTGCGCGGCGAAGACTTGCAGGGTGTTCCCGACCCGGATCGCGGCGGGACTCGCGTCCACCGCCCCGCCGAGGTCCATCCCGGTCTGCCAGGTCCCGGCGAAGCGGGCCGCGCTCAGCCGACCGTCCGGGGCGGCGGCGAGGACGAGGAGGTTACCGCCGTACAGCACGGCTATCGGCGCCGATCTGATCGGCATCCGCAGTCCGACGTCGCGGTGCCACACGCCGGTGGTGCTGTCGTACCACCATTGCCGCAGGTCCCCAGCGGCGCCCCGCCCGAAGACCTGCAGCCGGCCGCCGTCCTGGATCGCCACCGGAGCGGAGGTCAACTGGCCGCCCAGGTCCTCGCCGTAGTGCCAGCGGCCGTAGGCGTTGTCGTACCACCATTGCCGCAGATGCCCGTCGGTGCCCCGGGCGAAGACCTGAAGCTGCCCGTTGAACTCGGTGATCGCCGGCGCGGATCCGGCCGGCCCGAAATCCACATCGCGGTGCCACTGCCCGTCCGTCTCGTCGTACCAGAACTGCCGAAGGCGGCCCAGGGCATCCTGGCCGAACACCTGCACCTGACGGGCATAGCAGGTGGCGGCTGGGCCCGTGCTCAGATCGCCGCCGAGGTCACGGCCGCCGGCACCGTCGATCCATACCCGCAGGTGCCCGTCGATTCCTACCGCGAAGACATACGAGTGTCCGTGACACCGAACCGCCACCGGCGCCGACCGCACGCGGCCGTCCAGGCTGTCCGGCGGCGTGCACGCGACCACGCCGGTCGTGCACCGCCGGCTGTTCACCTCGCCGCCGGCACCGAGCGTGAAAAGGTCCACCCCGGCCTCCTCCGACGCGACCGAGTGGCGTGGCTGTGCCCCCGATCCACCGAGGACGACCAGCAGCGCCACGACGACCGACCATCCGGCCCGCAAGATCGTGCGGCCCTTTCGCACCGGACCGGTCACCCTCGCCGGAACCTGTGCCGGGGTGGGTAGGCCGGATTCCGGCACAGTGTCGTCGCTGCGGACCGGATTCGCCGCGGTCCACAGGTCTCGCAGCTCCCCGATCTGCGCCGGGGTGGCGTCGCACGCCCGCGCGAACCATTCCACTGTGCTGAACGACGGCGCGGCGATCTCCCCGCGGCAGTACCGGTGCAGGGTCGAGGAACTCACCAGGCTGCGCCGGCCGAGGCTCACGTAGCTCTTACCGCTGGCAACCTTCAGCCGGTGCATCGCATCACCGAGATCCCGCAACGCAGCCGTACGCCGCCCGGGACGATCCGAGGTCATGACGGGTGCTCCATTCGCGGGGGCGGCTCCGGGTGCCCGGACTGTCCAGAGAGGGCGCCTGCCGTCGGGTTGAACCCGACCAGCCCAACGAAATCGATGAATACAAGCAGGAAGCGTCCCGACGGCAGACGCCTGACGACATCGCGACAATGACGAAGAGCCGGTTGAAACCGATCCGCGGGATGTGCCGGAGGTCGGCTCCGGCGCACCGGAAGCCGGTATCCCACGGCATCCCGGGACGGCGTGGGACGCGTTCTCCCTGGCCGCATGCTCCCCGGCCGACCAATCCTGAGGACCGGCCGCACGCCGGCGACAGGCTGGCGAGGAAATTCACGAGGGAGAGGCCATGTTCGAAAGAGCCGAGATCATCAAGAGGGTCGCCGTGCTGATCGGTGCGCTGCTCGCCGGACTGACGCTTGCCAGCGCCAGCCCTGCAGCCGCAGCGCCGGGCGCGGCACCCGATAACCGGGTCGTCAAGACCGTCGTCACGACGGCGACCTCAGCCGTCCAAGGGTCGGCGAACATCGCGGCTTCGTGCCGCAACGGTGGCGCCGGTGTCCCGGTGACGAGGGGTAGCTACACGGGGCAGGCGTGCGAAGGAACCGACATCCTCGACGTCTGGTACGGCGACGGACGACGGGAGACCTTCGTTGTCGGCACCACCTGGACGAACAACATCTACCACATCTGGCAGCGCTCAGCCGGTGACCCGACCTGGTCCGGCTGGACCACCCTCCCCGGCAACGGCACTGCGGTCGACGGGGTCGGGCTGTGGGATAACAGCCCGGTGACGGTCTTCGTCCGAGGAACCACCGGCCTGCTCTACTGCAACACCTACGCCTGGTCCGGCTGGTACGTCTGCTGATCGACCAGCACGTCCCGGAGCTCAAGCTGCGATCGGGAACGCCGGGGGAGTAGCAGGTCGCGGCGACGGCCACGGCTCGGGAAACTCGCTGCCACCAACCGGGTCCAGCTGGCGATCGCCGCGTTCCGCGCCGGCGTGGGGGGCCCCCCCACCCGCGGGGGGCCCCCCCCCGCGGGCCCCCCCCCCACGCCCCCCCACCAAAGCCCGCCACGGACCCCCCCCCCCCCCCC
>NZ_JBEZXU010000118.1:0-16489 GCF_040638175.1 Actinoplanes sp. NPDC026670 | reverse complement strand
CTTCGGGCGGGCCCCGCCCGGGGGGGGGGGGGGCGCCCCCCCCGGCGCCCCCCCGGGGGGGGCGGGGGGGGCCCCCCCCCGGCGAGGGTGCGCGCGTTCGCGGTGCGCACCAGATCGCGCAGTTCAGCGGCGCCGGTGGTGGCCGCTGTGATCATCGCGTGGCCCTCGGGCCGGCCCGCGTTCTCCCGGATCAGCATCATCAGCGCGAGCAGGTCACCGGCGACCGAGCCGGTGTCAGGATCGGCGTCGTAGGTTTCGAGCAGGGGTTCAACCACCGCCTGCAGCAGCGCCGCCTTTGATGGCCAGCGCCGGTAGATCGTCGGGCGGCTCACCCCGGCCGCCTTGGCCACGGCGTCGATGGTGAGGCCGGCGAACCCGGTCCTCGACAGCTCCGCCAGGGTCGCGGCGCGGACGCTCTCGATCACCTGGATGCTGCGCGGGCCTCGCTGAACGCCGCGGGTACGCCGGTTCGGTTCGGTCATCAGATGTGGACCTTAGCGGACTCATTAATGTTTACGCAGTGTTGCCATTTGCGGATTCGGGATCTAGCCTCGGCCCATGTCCACAGCTGACGTTTCCAGCAAGTCTCTGACCGATCTGATCTCCCTGACCGGCCGCCGTGCCGTCGTCACCGGCGGAGCGCGCGGCCTCGGCAAGGCCATCGCCCTGCGCCTGGCCGAAGCCGGCGCCGACGTGGTGATCGGCGACATCGACGAAGGCCTCGCCGTCAAGGCCGCCGAAGACATCGCCGAGCGACACGGCGTACGCACTGCCGGGGTCGCCCTCGACGTCACCGACAGCGCATCGGTGAGCGCGGTCGCCGACCGCGCTGTCACTGAGCTGGGCGGCCTGGAGATCTGGGTAAACAACGCCGGTATCTTCCCCAGCGTGCCGCTGCTCGACATGAGCGACGACCTATGGGACAAGGTGCTCGACGTCAACGCCCGCGGCACCTTCGTCGGCTCCCGCGAGGCCGCCCGGCGGATGACCGGTGGCGGCGTCGTCGTCAACATCGCTTCCACCGCCGGGTTCCGGGGCAGCGCGCCCGGCCTGGCCGCCTACGTCTCCTCCAAGCACGCCGTCCGCGGCCTCACCCGGGAACTGGCCCTGGAGCTGGCGCCGCTGGGCATCCGGGTCCTCGGCGTGGCGCCCAGTCACGTCCCGACGGAGGGCAACATCGCCGCCGCGACCGCCGCCGGCGTTCCCGCCGAGCAACTCGCCCAGATGGCGCTGATGATGACCGGCCCGATCGGCCGGCCCGGCGTCCCGGACGACATCGCCCGGGTCGCGCTGTTCTGCGCCTCGGACCTGTCGGCGTTCATGACCGGCAGTACCCTACTGGCCGACGGCGGCACGACCGCCTGAGCCGGCCCGCTCAGCGTGGCACGGGGCCGCAGTGGACGGCGTACGAGGAGTTCGGTCGCCGGCTGGATACCTGGTGAACGGTTCCTGACCGTCGATCACGCCGGGTGGACATGGTCGCCGCGGTCGAGCCCATCGTCGACAGCAGAACACATCGATAGAGGCACACGGCCAGTTGCGATTCACCGCCGCCCACGATGGACTCGCCCCTGCACGCCCTCGCGACAGACCCCCTCCGGGCATCCTCGCGGATCTGCTCGGCGACCGCACCGGGTCCCCGCTGCCGGTGGCGCTGAACAGCTACTCCGTCATCTCGGCGCAGGAGCATGCCAGGCTGGACACGGCGATTAAGGCGTGTTTTAAAAAGGTTGAGCTGCCGGTATGGATGTCACGGCGTGGCGGTGATCGATAGCTGAAGAGGTCTCCGGTATCTGGTTCAGCGACCAAGCCAGAACTTCATACCGGAGACCCCGTGGCCACCTTTGCGGTGACTAGGCGGCATGACCTCACCGACGCTCAGTGGCAGCGGCTCGCACCGTTGCTGCCTGCTGCGTCGACGACGGGTCGCCCGCCGAAGTGGGAGAAACGCCAGCTCATCGACGGGATCCGCTGGCGGATCCGAATCGGCGCGCCATGGCGTGACGTCCCGGCCGAGTACGGCCCCTGGCAGACCGTCTACGGCCTGTTCCACCGCTGGCAGCGCGACGGCATCTGGGACAAGATCCTGGCCGCGCCCCAAGCCGTCGGCGACGCGGAGGGCCGGATCGCCTGGACGGTCAGCGTGGACTCGATGACCAGCCGCGCCCACCAGCACGCCGCCGGCGCCCGCACGGACGGCCACCTCCAGAAAGAACCACCCGGCGGCGTGCACGACGAACCCGCCAATCATGGACTCGACCGGTCCCGCAGCGGTCTGACCACCAAGACGCATCTGGCATGTGAACAGGGCCAGAAGGTCCTTTCGATGATCGTGACCGCCGGGTATCGCGGCGACAGCCCGCAGTTCATCCCAGTCCTGCGCCGCATCCGGGTCACCCGCCAAGGGTCGGACGGCCCCGAACCTGCCCGGACCTGGTCCTGGCCGACGATCGGGAAGCACCGGGCACGGCGTCAGGGCTGGTGCTGAGCCCATTTCGTGCACTCCGCGCCGTACTCCGCCTCGCGGTCGACCGCGTTGTCAATGAGCCTGTCGGTGAGCCAGCGGCGTTCGCCGTCGCCGGTCTGCTCGTAGTTGAGGATGTAGGACTCGAGGTTCGCCCGGTTCTCGGGGACCTGGGTTACGCCGGCATCGCGCCAGTGGCCGCGGTCGGTGCAGAAGGTCACCCGGGCCTGGTTCGAACCGGTCTTCTCCACGCCCATCGTCTTGACCCAGAGCGGCCCGCTCGACGGTTTCTCGTTGTCGGTGACGTCGGCGAACGGGGCCAGGGACTGCTGGTAGAAGCGGTCGGTGAACAGGAACCGGCCGATCGGGACGATCGCCGTCCAGTCGGTCGAGCTGCGTTCCCAGTACCAGAGCGCCAGGCTCCGCCGGGCGGCGAGAACCTCCTCGGATTCCGGCTCCTGAGTCTTCTCCCAGGTGATCGGCGCGTTCGCGGGCCCGTCGAGCGGCAGTTTCGCGTACGCCTCCTCGAAGGTCATCGACGACGGCGCCGGACCGCTCGGCGAGCTCGATGCGGAGGTGCCCGCGTTCGGTGGTTCGTCGGAGTCGGTACATCCCGTCGCCACCAGGGCCGTCGTGATGACGAAGACCGCCGCAACGCGCCGCTTCACTTCGATACCTCGCTCTTCCAATCGCCCAGGGTGTTCCTGGTCCACTCGTAGCCGCCCTGGTACGAGTCTCCGGCATCGACCGCGGCGCTACCCAGCGTGCTCTGGCCGAGTCCGCCCTTGTAGGTCTGCCAGTCCTGGTAGTTCTCGTCGGTCCACTGGCTCACCGGTTTCGGGTGGCCGTCCTGGATCAGACCGGCCGGCAGGCCGTCGAGTTTGCCGCTGTTGTAGAGCGCGACCTCAGTGAGGTCGACGGCGGTGCTGCGTCCGGCGCCGAGCGCGGTGCCGACGTCGTACGCGGCCCGGCCGGTGTTGTCGATCTTCGCACTGTTTTCGAGGTCTTCCAGGATGTTGCCGGCGAAGCCGTTGGCCAGGTCGCTGAGGCCGGGCACCTTCGCGGTCGCCGCGCCGATCGTGCCTTCGACCAGGGGGCCGATGACCTTGTAGCGGTCCTCGACGCTCTGGTTGTGCTTGTCGTCCAGGTCGGCGCTGGTCGCGTGCTGCGCTTCGGTGGCGCCGAAGTCGATGGCGCCGAGCACGCTGCCGTAGTTACGGGAGACGACCTCCATCGAACGCAGGTTGCCGTTGATGTCGTCGTTCGGGTTCTGCCGGCCGGACAGGATCTCGTCGTACTTGGCGGCGGCGTACACCGCCTCGGCGTTGGCGACCGTCTGGTGGGCGCCCGCATCCTTGCCGATGTCGGCCAGGAACCGGGTCAGGTCGGTGCGGTTGACGTCGAGGGTCTGGTCGGTCACCGTACGGCTGTCGGCGATGTTGTGGTTCACGTCGGCGATGTACGCCGACACGATGTTGCCCATCGAGTCACGCAGCTCCGGGTGGATCAGATTGTTCTTGCGGAACTCGACGGTGTCGCCGCCCACGGCCGGGTCGACCCGGTTGGCGTAGCCCTTGGCCTGCTCGTCGGCGCTGGTCTCGTAGATTATCGACTCGACGAGTTGCCGTGCCTGCGGGCCGGGGGTGTCGGTGGCGGCGCGTTCCAGGGCGACGCCGAACTTGTCCAGCGAGCCGTTGCGGAACTCGTCGCCGTTCTTGTACACCTCGGCCGCCCAGCCGGGCCCGCCGGGGACGTCCGGGGTGACGTTCCAGTCCCGGTCGGTCAGCAGATAGTCCAGGCGTGGCAGCCGACCGCCGTCAGGACCGTCCGGCGAGTAGTGGGTGACGCCGGTGAGCAGGTCCCGGGTGGCCTCACCGTTCCGCGACAGCGCACTCATCAGCGAGTTGACCGGGTCGTAGCCGGCCGGTGCCGTGTTGACGTCGTGATCCACGGTCCAGTCGAGGCGGACGTTCTCCCCACGCGCCCCGGCCCACAGGTTGCCGTCCTTGCCCTGCTCCATCTCGAAGTCGACGATGTCACCGCCGACCGTGGACAGGAACGAGGAGTCGAAGCTGTTGTTCCGCAACAGCGGGCCGAGCAGCTGGTAGCCGTACACATCGTTCACGGCCAGGGCCGGGCTGTCGGGGTCGACGATGTCCATCGTGCCGCGGCCGGCGGCCATCAGGTCGCTCACCCACTGGCTCGACAGCTCGTACTGGCCGGGAACGTAGGTCTCGCCGCGCAGACCTGTCGTGGTGCCGGTCTGCGTGGTCGCGGTGCTCAACATCATCCCGAGACCGTTCTGCAAGTCCCCCACCACGTCGGCGGTGTTCCGGCTGAACAGCAGGTCGTCGGCGTCCTTGCCCGGCCGGTCGAGCTGCAACGTCGCCAGCCTGCCCGACAACTCCAGAAGACCCGTCGGGCCAAGGCCGGTGAGTACGTCGTGCGCGAACGCCGGATCCTTGCCGTAAACCTGCACCAGAGTCCGCAGCTCGTCGAGTTCAGCCGCCGTCGGGTCGTACGCCGGATCCTTGATCTTGTTCGCCAGCTCCTGAGCCCGGGCGATCTTGCTCGGCGGGGTGGTCCCGAAACCGTTCTGCGCCGACGGCACGTTGTCCTTGATGGTCGCGGCCGTCGTGTCATCCTGCGACCGGGCGTAATCCACCACCAGCCGCAAGTCGTTGAGCAGCGCGCCGGTTTCCCGGCCGGTGCGGTCCAGATTTCCACCCATGTACGCCGACGCGGGCGCCGTGATCGACACGGTCGCCGTGTCGACGGTGTACCCGGCCTGCCGCGCCGACGCGACGATCTGCTCCGCCTGGCTCCGGTAGCCCGTCATCGCGTACGCATGCTGCTCGAAAGCGTCGGCGAGACGCTTGGCCGGCAGATAGGTGTTGTCCACCTCCGCCCGCAGCTTGGCCCCCTTCTCCAGCGCCGTGCTGGAGCCACGGCCCTGCGGCCACGCCGCTTCGAGTTCGCGGGTGTGCCGGACCAGGTCCTCCGCCCGCTCGTCGATGCCCTTGGCCAGCCGAGCCCAGACATCGGCGGATGCGTGCCACGGCCCGGCGTCGAAGTCGAGTACATCCTGCAACGTCAGGCCACTCATCGCCCGGTCCCCGCCCCGCTGCGCCGCAGCCCGTCGGCGTTCGCCTCATCGGTGGCCCGATAGTTCTGGGCGGCGGTGGTCAGACTGTTGCCGTACTCCTCGACCCGGCCGGAGAGTCCCTGCATCGCGGCCATCCACACCTGCTGAGCTTCCTGGGCGGCAGCGCCCGCGGCGGAGCCCGGCCGTGCGGCCGGCGCCAGACCACTGCCGGCAGCCGTCACGTTCTCCCGCAACGTCGCAGCGACGTCCGCGATGCTGCGGCCGACACCGCGCAGCACCTCGACATCGACCTCTAGGTTTCCAGGTTGCACCGGTAATCCCCTCCCCCGAGGAATCTCACGGCCGTCGGCACTGTCACGTCCGACTCCACCACAGCCGGCGCCGAGCGGAGGCAACGGCTCAGCACTGCTGCATGCTGCGACGTCACCGATCCCCTCGGCATCCGGCCACCTCCGACACACGAAGAGGCCAGGGTCTCCGACCTCAACAAGCCAGGCAACCCCGCTGTCGGAAGATCGATCTACCGTACGGAGCCACCGCGAACCCTCAATGTGGTGAACACCGGCAGCGGGTCACAGGTTCAGCACGCTCCTGCTATGCCCTGTTCGTAGTTGCTCAGCCAGCGGTGTCCCAGAGGTTGAGAGTCACAGCGCCGTCGCCGGTGGAGCGCAGCCGCAGCCGCTGGAGCACGTCGTCGGGGAACTCGCTGCGCAGCCGGTACACCCCACCGGCGACCGCCTCCGCATGACACATCTGCCCGGTGAAGCCGGCGATGGGCACGTGCCGAGCGCCATGCCGTCACCTCGCTCAGGTCAGAATGGCCAGGCAGCGGGCGACCAGGTCCTGGGTCATCCCGGTACGCCGGGCGATCTCCGCTGCACCGAGCCGCGCCCCCGCCTCGGCTGGCGACACCTTTAGCACGCCAGCGACGTCGGTCAGCAGGTTCCCCACCCGTGCCACGGCGGGCGCCGACGGACCCGGCACGCCCGGCGGGTGCTCGAACCCACCGGACAGCGCGGAGCCCTCGAGATTCAGGCCGACCGGGTTCCACAACAGCCACGGGCTGCTCCCGTATCGCTGACCGGACACGTCCTCCCAGACGCTTCCCGGCCCGGCGACCTGCGCGTGCAGTGAGCTGCCCAGCACGAGATCGAGCGAGGCAGCCAACATCGGCGGCCACAGCGGCTCGTCCTTGGACATCGGATGGCCGACGCCGGCCAGCGCCAGGGCCTCGACGTCAGCGTGCCTGCCCAGCATCTGCCACAGCAATTCCGTGACACCGAAGATCCGCGAATCGCGCTCGCCGGCGCGCAGCCGGGCCGCGTACGTCACCAGGGTTCGCATGGGATTGTCGTACGGCCTCTCGACCGGCGGCTCCACGGTAGAACCGGCGCGCAGGTCGGCCAGCGCCGCCTCTAGAAGCAGCGCGCCCGGCCCGTTCGGATCCCAGGCCTGGCCGGCACGGATCATGTGGATCGACATGCCGGGCAGGTACGGCCCGTGCGGTCCCTGCGGCACGAACACGATGGTCTGCCAGCCGTTGCACAGCCACACCGCGTGTTCCACCTGCCGGCCGTGCCCCAGCTCCCAGCGCAGCAGAACTCCACCCGATTCCCGATCAACCCGCCATCCGACGGCACGGACCGGCAGGTGGCCCTCCGGAACTCTCTCGGTCGGCAGCTGCGGTCCAGCGAACGGCCTGATCAGGGCAAACGGAACCGACGGCAGCGGCGCCATCTCCCGGTCGCGCAGACCGCGCAGGATCACCACCAGCCGGGCGTCAGCCCGAACCGGAGTCGAGGTCAACTGCGACGCCAGGCCCTGGTGCGACTCGTTGACGGTGCCGGTGCCGGCCACCGGCGCCGCCGCATCGAAGCGCACCGGCAGTTCGACCCGGCTGGACATGCCCGGCCGCACCACGACGACCTCGGAGTTACTGCTGCCGGCCAGATGTGCGGTCACCCGGTAGGCCCCCCGGGGGACGCTCAACTCCAGCCGATCCCGGCCGCCGCTGCCTGGAACCGTCCGCAACCAGGGGTCAACGACCTCGATGCGCGCGCCGGCGGCTTGCACCTCCAGGGTGCCGAACTGCTCACTGACCGAGGGCGACATCGAGGTCCTTCCCAGCCACCGTGAACGTGCCATGATCGCGGAAGACGCTGGTGTCCACCGCCGTCTTGGCGCGCTGGACCGTCCACAGCCCGTCGTGCAGCCAGATCGTCCAGGGTCCGGCGGAGGCGTCCCAGAACGGCGTCATGTCGGACGGTCCGACGAGCTCCACCTCGTCGTCGAACCCCTGCGGGAAGGTGATCCGTACGCGACGGGGTCTGCGTCCTGGACCCGGCGGCGGACTGCCTGGCCGGAACGGTCCGGGGGTGTGCACCGGGCCGAAGACCATCGGTTGCTCCACCGGCATCCGGACGGCCTGCTGCTGGTGGCGTGGCCGCCCGGCGGTGAGCGCCGCGACACGTGTGCTCAGGTAGCCGTGCAGTGAGGCGGCGGTGACCCGGCCGCTCTCGTCGGCGGCGTTGCCTTCCAGCCCGTCGATCAGCGCCCGGCTGAAGTAGCCCCTGCCGTCGTCCTCGAAAGCGAGCGCGCCATCGGTGGTGGCCCAGCCCATCAGCACGACCACCGGGCCGCCGAGCCTGGCCGGCTTGTCGAAGTCCGGTCCGCCGGCGACAGCGAGCAGCTCGAAGTTGCGGCAGCAGTCGGCGAACACGCAAACCTCGGCGAAGGCGCCGTCGCGCCGGAACCAGGTCGCGTAGGCGCTGAGCTCCAGGTTGGTGCGCCGATCCGGTTCGGCCCGGGCGTCCAGCAGGGCCGTCTCGCCGTCGCCCGGCATGATCCCGTGACCGGCGACGAAGATGTAGAGCCGGCTGGAGGCGCGGGCGGCGGCGCGCTCGTGCTCTGGCAGGGCGGCGACTGCGGCGAGCGCTCTGCGCCGCAGGTCCCACAGTGCCTGGTCGATCGCCTGTTTGGCGGGCCGGGCGTCACGTAGCGTCATGTCCTCGCCGGCTGGGCTGAGGAAGGCCTCGATGTTGCCGTCGGGGACACCGCCGCCGTCCGGGTTGCGCAGCCACCTGACGAACGCCGTCGCGTCCTGGACCGGCCCCTGCAGCTCCCGGTAGCCGCCCGGATAGCGGCTGATCCCGACGGCCAGCGCGAAGTGCAGCGGGTTGACGGTCACCACGACCTCACCAGATGGGCGAGGCTGTCCCGGACCAGCGCGTCGTCGTCGAAGTCGCCGTGCCGGACGGCTGTGGAGCGCGCGCCGGCGAGCGCCTGTGCTCCGGTCGGCGACAAGATCAAACGATCAGGACCCGCGGTGTACGGGTGAACCGAGTCGAGCCGGAACGCGGCCGAGCCGCCGGGCGTGAGATAGCGGGCCAGACCCAGGACCGGCACCACGGCGGATGCGCCACGATCGCGTTCCAGTAGACCGGACACCAGGTAGAGCAGCGACCGTGGGTAGACGGCGCCGGCCAGCCGGTCGGCGCGCTCGGCCTCGTCGGTCATGGTGAACATCCGGAACCGCCCGATCCGGTCGGTCGCGGCGTCCAGCGTCCGGGCGAAGTGCTCGGTGGTGCAGGCGGGCGCCAGATAGCACACCTGGAACCGGCCGCGGTCCGCGGCGAGCAGCAGGTTGTCCAGATAGACCGCCCCGGTGGAGTGGCCGACCAGCGTGACCCGGCCGAGCGTCCCGGCGTCGTGCGCGGCGGCCAGGTGGCTGAGCAGCAGCGTGCCGGCCCGGTCGTCGCCCGGCCGGAAGGCGTCCTCGGTCTCCTTCTTCATCGTCGACCAGAGCACCGCGCCGACAGCGCCGAGATAGAACACCCGCAGCATCTCCTCGACGACCGTCGGGTAGAGCCCGCTGTCGGTCCGGTCCCGGAACCGGCCGATCACCGCGCGGAGCACCTGCAGCGCCTTGCGGGCGAGGTAGACGGTCACCACCCCGCCGCCGCGGGCGCCGTCCGGGTCGTCCGGAGTGATCTCGGCCAGCACCTCGGTGTCCATCCGTGTGGGTACCCCGGTGCCCGGATCGATGCCGCCACGGGCGCCCGCCTCGGCGCGGGGCGCCACTGTAGTCACCCACTGGGTCAGGTAGGGGTCGGTCTCCAGCTCGGTCAGGAAGGCGCTCTGCTCGGCGGCGGTGATCTGCTCGCCGGGGAATGGCTCCTCATCGGCGAACGGCTCCTCGCCCTGGTCCGGGTCGTCGAACCGCCGCCGGGCGGCCAGATGCTCGGCGAGCTCCGGCTCGGTGGGCCGACTCGCGCCACTGGACCGGCTACCCTCGGCCCGGCCGCGCAGCCAGCCGACCGACCAGCTGAGCACCCGGCTCGTCAACCGCTCGAAGATCTCCTCCCGGGCGATCTCGACCAGGTTGTTCCGCACGATCTCTCCGAGGCCGGCCCGCCACACGACGAACACCGGGTAGGCGCCCGCCCCGCGATAGACCGGGGTCAGGCTCTCCGCGATCCGCAGCCCGGCATTCTCGTCGACCAGGCCACCGTGGACGTGCAGCACCATCCGCGGGCTCGCTGCCGCGGCCAGCATCACGGCACCCAGGCCGTCCGGGGTCATCCCGACCAGTCGGCCGTCCGGGCCCGTGCTGATCACGTAGCCATTGGCTGACACACCCTCTTCATACGAGCCCCCTGAGCCGCTGTCACGGCTTCTGTCCTCGATCCACGCCTTTCCCGGTCACCGGCTCGCCTCGGCCCGGTGCGCCACGGCGATGTTGAGAAACAGCTTCCAGCAGGATCCGGGCTGCGGCCCATACCCACCGTTGCGCACCCAACCTGCTGCTCGCCGGCCCAAGCAGCACCCGTCACCGGTCACAATCGGTAGCCGCATGCGTGATCTAAGTCACCAGAAGCCGGGATTGATTCACCACGGCTGGCGCACTGGCCTCGCAATCTCCGATTACGGCACTGCCACCCACCTGGGTCAATCTCATGACATGAAGTGATAGGGGTCGATGTATTCGGTGAGGCTGTGGTCGGATCCTGGTGCTCGCAACGAACGCCCCATCGACCGTGAGGGAGATCCGCATTGCGTACGAGCAGAGGACTGCGCGTCCTGAGCGCCGCAGCCATGACTGCCGCGATCATCGTCATGGCACCTACCGGCGCCTCGGCCGAACCGGTGGTGCCCACGCCGCCTGCGAACTCGGGCAGCACGGGCATTGCTACCAAGCCAGCCAGCGTTCCGGATTACACCCGGCATTCCGTCACCGTCTCGCCGTCGTTGATGGCGGAGGAAACCTGTACAACCGGGAAAGTCTCGGTTTGCGTGAGACCGATCAAGCCTGAGGCTCGTGCTGTAGCGCCTCAACTGAGTGCGGCTTCAGTGATTCCCTTTCCGCAGTGGTGCGCCGACAGCCCCGGAACGCCGGTTTCCGCTTCTCGGACGGAAGCGTGCGAAGGCGGCGGGTTGATCTACACGACGCGTCAGACCGTCAACGGGGTGACCACCATCACCGGTGAGGTCTCGATGAACGTGTTCAACTACACGTTCTCCGCCGTTGACCTTCCCAACTGGCAGCACCAGATCGGAATCGCGCCCTATTCGGGCTGGGGCGCCGCCGCCGGAGCGACAATCTCGGCTACCTTCGGGGTGGACGGTGACTGCCATACACTGGGCGCGCCCCAGTTCACCCCTCAGTTGATCAGCCCGATCAACAACGTGATGCGGACCGGAACTGCCGGAGCGGAGACCACCGCGACAGCGGTAGGCGCACTCGGATCCTGCACGACCAGTTGGCAAGTCACCTTCACCACTCCTGCTCACCCGGCGGCGTCGGCATCCTTCGACATGCAAGAGATCGCCTGTGACAACGCCACTGGCGCCAACGGCTTCCGGCCGCGTCGGGTCGGCTGTGTGGTGTTCTGGTTCCCGGCCACGGTGTTCTACAGCCAGGGAAGCTATCCCGAACTGGCTTCTCACGTGGCCCGCGCCCAGGCCTCGGGACTCCCCGGGCACGGCTTCGACGCACCACTGCACAGGAATGAAACGGCCGCCACGGTCGATCTCAACCGGAGCAGAGCCTGCGGCGGCGCACCGAGTATCACGGGAAAGAGTTGCGACGAGTACCCGCTGGCGTCAACGTACGAAGGCCTTGCCTTCGGCGGAACGCTGCGGACTTTCCCGGGCTGCAATATTTCCGCGCCGACGAACGTCACCGGCGCTAGTGGTGCGAGTGCCTGCATGATCACGGCAAGCCAGAACAATGCGCAGGGTGCGTTGATGGCGGCCTTCTACTACGACTACCGCGTGCTGGCCGGAGACCCGTACCTGGTCGATATCAGTAGCTGAGCCAACAACCTATCCTCGAACTGACACAGCAAGCTGCTGCGGACCATCGGTCAATGGTCCGCAGCAGCGCATGTTTGACGATGGGAGACGGGCATGGTCGCCACCATGCAGGTAGTCGTGCAGGATCACTGCTTCCTGGTCGGGGATGCAAGCGAAGCATCGCCACGCTATGACCTGCTCGACTGGAGTAGCGGCATCGCCGGAACCATGCCGACCGCACTCCTCATCGACGCGGGTATCCAGAGCGGCACAGTGACCGTCAGCGCTGCTGTCTGCGATGAACGGCCTCCGCTAGAAGCCGATCATCAGTGGGGTGCTACCACCGAGTGGGATGACATCGCGGAAGTAAGCGTCGACGTACCGGGAGGAATGCTGACACTTGCGCAACTGCACTACTCAACCGGCGCTGAACCGCCGCCCCCTCCGATACTGAGCACGTCCGGCCCGGGCTCGTACCGTCTCCGACTGCACGCGTTCGGTCGTGATCAACAATACGACCAGGTCGTCGACAACTCTGCCGTGCGACTCCACATCATCGTCTGGCCCGAACCGATCACCGCGCCGCTCATCATCAAATCCACGTCCAGATGCGGTTATGGGCTCCGGGTATCTGAGCATCATCGGGTGGTCCCAGCTGAATCCCCTACTCCACCCTCCGCGCAGCAGGAACAAGCTGACCGCGATGCCCTCATCAGACGAACATTGGAAGAGGCCCGCCGGACACCGAACTACTGAGCTTCTGGGGTCAGGTTCAGGGTGGCCATCCTGGATCAGGCAGGCGGCCGTCACGTTCTCGCGCAACGTCGCGGCGACGTCCGCCATGTTGCGGCCGACACCGCGCAGCACCTCGACATCGACCTCTAGGTTCCCAGGTTGCACCGGTAATCCCCTCCCCCGAGGAAAATCACGGCCGCCGGCGCCGTCACGCCGGCTCCACCACAGCCGGCGCCGAGCAGAGGCTACGGCCCAGCACTGCTGCATGCTGCAACGTCACCGATCCCCTCGGCACCCGACCACCCCCGACGCACGAAGAGGCCAGACTCTCCGACCCGGCGGACCAGGCAACCCCGCTGTCGGAGCATGGATCTACCGTACGGAGCCGTCGCGAACCCTCGAAGTGGTGAACATCGGCAACGGGTCACAGGTTCAGCACGCTCCTGCTATGCCCTGTTCGCAGTTGCTCAGGCAGCGGTGCCCCAGAGGCCGAGCGAGAGCACAGCGGCCCTGCTACCGCTGGACATGCGGTGTCCGGCATATGGACGGTGCGAGCTCAATCTGCGGCATTTGCGTGGAACGAGCTCGCGGAAAGGCGGCGTTCCCGCATAGGTAGCCGTGAGATTCGCGCAGTGCTGAACGACATGGGGCTCGACGCGGGCTCGGGTCCGTCGCCGGGCGCTTTCCGCTGCCGGTTCTGCTGGAGGCGAGCCGCCGGCCGGGGACGGTAGACCTGACGGCGACCTTTGTCGCCTGTGAGTCGATCACCAATGCCTCAAGCACGCCGAGGCCACCTATATGTCGGTGACCGTCACCGAAGAGGACGGCGGTCTGCGGCTACGGGTGCGCGACGACGGCGTGGGCGGTGCGAAACGGACCGGGTTCCGCGGCCGGGTCGTCGCAGCGGGCGGGACCTGGAGTCTGGGCAGCCCTCCGGGCCGGGGGGACGACTGTCACGGTAACGCTGCCGCTGAGCCGGTAGGGATATCCCTCCCACAGCGGCGGGTCAGCACCACGGCACGGTGCCCGGCCGACGACGAGGCTTACCAGCGCACCGATACCTCGTGGGAGAACCGATGATCAGAGTGAGAAAAGTGAAATCCTGGCTGACGGCGGTCGTCGTGGGGCTGGGCGTCGTACTCGGCCCGATGGCCACTCCGGCACAGGCCGCCTCGATCTGCAACCAGCAGAATCAGACGCCGAAGGCCTACATGTGCCTGTGGATCAACGGGGTGGGCAACAACCGATACGTCGTGCACGTCGGCATCGACGTGCACGGCCTGACCCTGGCCCAAGCCCAGGAGTACATCGACGACCCCGGGGACCCGTTCGTCGTCGCCGCCATCACCCGCAACGACCGGGTCCTGTTCACCATTCCGCTGGTCGGGCTGGGGGCCTCGGCTGAGTCGGGGCTCAGCGGTGACTTCGAGATCGAGGTGCCGGGCAGCGCCCTCAATGAGAACACGCAGGGAGCGGACAGCGTTCGTGCACGGGTCTGGCTGATCGACAGAGACACCAATCAAGTCATCCAGATCTACAAGTCGGAGCCGATCGCCGGCGTCTGGTCCTGACAATCCTGGAGGCGGGGGTGCTGTACGGCACCTCCGCCTCGTGGATCACGCGCCGACCAGGTCCGTCTCCGGCTCGGCGGCGAGGTTGGTGCTGTCAAAAGCATACCGTGCACATCACCATCGGTCATTCGGGCAAATAGCCGTGTTGACCTGCGGTTTCTTCGTTCTAGGCTCGCCAGGCACAACAGCGGAGGGAGAACGGGTGACCACTGGCGGCCAGGACACCGTGGACTACGAACTCGAGACTTGGGCACGCACCATCCTGATCGGATCATCGGCGCCCAGCCCGTACGACAAGGTCAAGGCGTATCGGATCCTGACCCGGACCGATCCCCGCTCCTACCAGGCCCGCTTGGCGAAGGCGCTGGTTTCGCTCAGTTACCCGGCCGGCCGGCCTTGCCCGCCGCAAGCCCGGCTGCCGCTCCTGGAGGAAGCGAGCGCCGCCGCCCGCGCCGTACCACCCGGCGAACGTCGGCGCGGTGACCTCATCGCAGACGTCCTGGGCTCCTATCAAAGGACTCTGTACGAGCTGGGCCGGCGCGCTGAAGGACTCGCGGTCCGTGCAGAGATGGCCGCGGCGAGCCGCCTCGCTTTCGCTGCCGGGGAGAGTAGCGGCTGGATCGATTGGAGCCTGCGGACCTGGGCCTGCGGGCTGGCCGAGGAAGGCGGGCACACCGAAGCGGCGGCCGCCCTCACCGAACTCCTCGACCTCGCTATGGGCAAGAACAGCTGGGCCAGGTACACCGGGGAGCGTCTGAGCCTGACCGCCGAACAGGACGCCGCCGGCGACACCGGCGCCGCGATCACCACGCTGAGTACGGTCCTCGACGAGGACCGGGCCGACCTCGCGATCGACCGGACACCTCCGAGCCGTGTCTTCCACACGCTGATCTGGCATGCGCATCTACTCGACCGGGCCGGCCGCGCCGCCGACGCCGACGCCGACCGGCGGGAAGCACTCGGCCTGCTCCGCCGGATGGCCGCCACCACGGAGACCGTGAGCTGGGGCGGATCCCAGTTCACCCAGGCCGGCGTACTCCTGGCTGTGCAGGCCCGTGACGCCGAGCCGCACACCATCGGCAAGTCACGCCCCGCCCTCGGTGTTTGCCCCGCCGAATGGTCACCCGATCTGCGGGAACGCTACTTCGCCGAATCCGGAATCACCCGTTGCGACGCGCCGGCCGACGACCAGCCCGGCACCCTGCTCGGCAAGGCCCGCCGGGAATCCGGCCTGCCCGAACACGCCACTCTGCGGCGCCGCCTGGCCATCCGCACCGGCGTCTACTGGCTGTGGCATCACGGCTACCGGTTCCTCGAACCGTCTCTGCCTGCCTTCGACGACAGCGTCGAGGCCGCCCGCCGCCTCCTCGCCCACTCCCCCGGACCCGGCCGTCCGGCGCTCATCAGCGCACTGACCGATCGAGCTGTTCTCCTCACCGCCGGCCACCGCGATGCGGACGCACTCAACGATTACGAAGAAGCCCTGGGAATCTGAGCGGCGACGGGACTAGACAGTTCCGGTGACCGGACGGCCATTCACCACCACCCATTCGCGGCACTGCGCCCGCCTCGCTGGGCTGCAAACATGGCCGGATGCCCACACCGTCCACACCCGCCTCCCGGAAGCGGTGGCGGTGGATCGCCATCATCACCGCCACCCTGGCAGTCACCGCAGCCGGCATCACCATGGCATCCGCAGCAACCAGTGCTGTGCCCAACGTTCGCTTCACCAAGCTCTACTACAACTCGCCGGGCACCGACACCCGCACCAATGCGAGCCTGAACGCCGAATACGTGCAGGTCACCAACCGCGGCACGACCACGGTCACGCTCACCGGGTGGACCATCCGCGACAAAAGCGGCCACACCTACAAACTGTCCGGCACCCTCCCTGCCGGGCACTCCCGGATCGTCCACACCGGGCGAGGAACCGACGGCCGCCCGAATGGACACCGCTATTGGCAGTCCGGGAACTACGTATGGAACAACACCGGTGACACCGCCACGCTCCGCACCGACAAGGGTGCGACCGTGCACACCTGCACCTGGGGGCGGACCGGCTCCTACATCTTGTGCGGCGGTTCAGCCCCGGCACCTACCAAGACGTCCGTGGCACCGTCCAAGAGCGCATCTGCTTCCCCATCCCCAGCCCGAACCTCAGTGCCATCGACCCCCGCCACGCCGCCCACCGTGAGCAGCTCACCGGACATACCTGTCGAATCGTCGGGACTGTCAAGAAAACGGTGTAACTCGATGTTGGTGAAGGTCAGTTGCGGCCTGCGGTGAGGCGTCCTTCGAAAGCGAGGTCGAAGGCGTTGA
>NZ_JBEZXU010000117.1:0-16723 GCF_040638175.1 Actinoplanes sp. NPDC026670 | reverse complement strand
TTCTTCGCCACCGCGGCAGTATCCACGGCGTCAGTCGTCATGGTCATCAGGTGCGTCTCCTTGATCAGGAGTTACACCGTTGTTTTTACAGTCCCGAATCGTCGTAGGTGCGCCACAAGCGAGGCGTCGTGGGGTGCCGTCGATGACACCGGGACCCCGGCCGGCAGATCGCTGCTGGCCGAGTTGCCCGGCCGCTGCCGAGCGGTAGCGCAACGCCGGTTGATGCCATCGCTGATGCGGCCACGAGAAGGGCGGAGCATCGGCAGGCTCGGCCGGCGTTATCGCGGGTTGCGGAGCAGGGATGCAAGGACGATGTCGCAGGTTGCGCTGACGGTGGCGGTGAAGGTGGCCGGATCCCGGCCGATGCATTCAGCGCCTGCCCGTACGACACCGGACAGTAGTTGCACCAGCAGAGGTACGTCGTCAAGGTCGCGGAACTCGCCGCGGATCATGCCATCGCGGACGACGTTGTGCACCTCGACCACGATCGCGTGGAACGGACTGTGCGGCTCCTTGGGTACGTCGGCGACGATCGGGCCGGAACCCGGGCGGAACATCAGATGCATGGCCGGGTCCGTGGACGCTGCCAGGACCGCCTCGACGATCTCACGGATGCGGTCCGCAGCCGGATCCGCGGACCGCGCGGCGATCGCGGCGACCTGCTCGATCGCGGGCCGGGCTGCGCGCTGGGTCAACGCGAGGACCAGCGCCCGCTTGTCGCGGGCGTAGTTGTACAGCGTGTTGCGGGCGAGGCCGGCTCGGGCTGCGATGTGGCCCATGGTGATCGACTCGTAGTCCTGTTCGTGCACCAGTTGTCGCAGCGCCTCGGCGAGGGCGGCCCACACCATCTCGTTGTGCTCGCCGATGCTGGCGGCCCGGATTCGCGGCATCCGATCATCCTCCCCGACAGGGTCCGCCGGCTGTCCCCCGCGTCTGCCGCCCGGCGCGCCCGGCGTTCAGGGCGTCTCATGCGCGTGGGCCGGGCCGGGCGGCCCTGTGCACCGGCCGCCGGCTTCGGCGGATCATGCGGTGGCGTTGTTCGGGTAGTGCCGGCGCAGGGTGGCGGCGACGATGCGGTCGAGTGTGCGGTCGGGCAGCAGCCGGGTCAGCCGGGTGATCAGGGCGGCGTCACGGCCGATGGTGTAGCGGGTCCGTGGTCTGCGGGCCGTCACGGCGGTGGCGATGACCCGGGCTGCGGCGTCGGCGGTCAGACCCGACGCGGTGCCTGTGTCCATCAGCGCGTTGATCGCGTGGACCAGGCCGCCGTAGCGCTGGTCCTGCTCGGGTGTCATCCGGGCGGCCACCTGCTGGGCTGTGGCGATTGCCCGGGTGGCCATCTGGGTGCGCACGCCGCCGGGTTCGATCACGACTACCGCGACGCCGAGTGTGGCGACCTCCCGGCGCAGCGCGTCGCTGACCGCTTCCAGGGCGAATTTCGTCCCGGCGTAGGCGCCGTAGGTGGGCAGGGCGGCCTTACCGCCGATCGAACTGATGTTGATCACGCGGCCTCTGTTGTGCAGCAACGCCGGCAGCAGCGCCTGCGTGACGGCGACGTGCCCGAACAGGTTGACCTCGAACACGTGCCGCCACTGCTCCAGCGGCAGGGCTTCGACCGGGCCGTTGACCTGAATGCCGGCGTTGTTCACCAGCGCGTGCAGGCCGCGTGGGTCGGCGGCGACGCGCGCGGCGAGTGCCTGGACCTGCTCGGGTTCGGTTATGTCGAGGATCACCGGCTCGACTCCGGCTGACCGGATGCCGTCGGCGTCCCGGTCGCGTCGCACCCCGGCCAGGACGTGGAACCCCTGCCGAGCCAGTTCCTGGGCGGTTGCGGCGCCCATGCCCGTGGAGGCTCCGGTCACGACAACCAGCTTCTGAGAACGTTCCGTCACAACCCACGCCCCTTTATTCGACAACCTGTCGCAAAAGATTACGACAGGTTGTCGCTAAAACCAGGTAGAGGCGCCGCATGTGACCCCCTTCACGCAACGGACATCCGTCTCTGCGGCATCACGACCGTGAACGCAAGACCGGGCGCGACATCCCGCCCAGGAGCCGAGGGCGCGGAGCGAACGCGCCCTCGGCTCCTGGGTTTGGCTAGACGGGATGTCCCCAGGATTGATTGGCGCCTCCGACGCAGTCCCACATCTGCAAGCGGCGACCGTTGGTGGCATCTCCCTCGGCTACATCCACGCATCGACCTGACCATGCGTTGCGGTAGCTGCTGCCGACCCGGGTCCATCGTTGTTGAGCCGAGCCGTTGCATGCCCACACCTGCAGTTGAGCTGTGTTTCCGATGACCTCACTCGGCTGATCGAGACACATCGCTCCGTTGCGCAGCGATCCGTCGAGGTGGTGGGTCCATTGCTGGTTCGGGCCGTCCCAGCAGTCCCAGATCCGGACGGCGGCGGCGTTCGTCCCGGCCGGGTCCATGTCCATGCACTTGTTCGTGCCGTTCCACCGCATCACCCCGGTTCCGCCGTTCGTGGGCATCCAGATCTTGTCGAGACGGTGAAATGCCAGTGACACCAACCTGACGTTGCCGCCGGCCGCGTACGCGGAGATCCCCAAGCTGTTGGCCGCCGAGTCGAAGTCGGTGTTCTCGGTGTACGAGAGTCGCCCGTCGTTGCCGAATGCCTCGACCTGGCCGCGGTCTACCAGCACGCGCATCTTGATCCTGTTGTCGATCGGCGTGAGCGGCTTCCACTCCATCTGCTGAAGGCCCCGGTTGTAGGCGATCGTCCGGTCACTGGAGCCGTCCGGACGCTGATGCAGCCGGAATCCGAACTCTGTCGCCGTGGCGCCGGTGAGATCCCATTCCGAGATCAGCTCATAGGTGTCCGCATTGATGCCGTTCAACGGATCCGTGCTGTCGTCCGCCGTGATCGTCCGCGTTCCCCACGTCTGGGCCGGTTGGCGAATCGTGGCGATCTCGTCGACGGGCAGCCGGGTCACACGCACCCCCTCCGGGAACGTACGCAGGCCCAGCTGCGCCGGGAAGGACGCGTTGCCGGTCCAGGTGGAGCCGCGGTTGCCGGGCTGCCAGAACATCTGGACGACCCGGCTCGTCGGAAGGTTGGTGAAGGTGAGACCCGCGTAGAACGATCCATCGAAGGCGCCTCGCCCCTCGTCCATCCGCTGCGGCGTGGCGAAACCCGGGTCCGGGACGAACACGCCGTTGCCGTCGAGCGAGCCGACCACGTACTCACCCGATGCGTCAGTCAGCACCCATTTCTGGTTGCCCGTTTGGCCGTCTACCGACAGTTGGAAGAGGTCTGGGCACTCGAACAGCCAGTCGGCCCGATACTCGCCGCGATACGTCCATGACAGCAGATTGGTCGAGCTGTAGAACTTGCCGGTGTTGCCGCCGTCGTTGGCCCAGAAGACCATCCCCCAGCGGTTGCGGGCCGCGTCCCAGTAGACCTTGGGATCGCGGCTTTCGTACGACGTCGAGATGACCTTGCCGCCGGCGTCGTACATCTGGAAGTGGTCGCCGCCGTCGGTGCTGTACGCGATGGAGACGCCGTTGGTGTTGGTGTACAGCAGGATCGGATCGTGGTCACCGCTTTTCAGGCCGGTCACGTTGCCGGTGTCGACCCAGCCGCCACCGGAGAAGAGGGTGGCATTGTGGACTCCGGGTTCCAGGGCGATCGGCTTCTGGGTCCAGTGCACCAGGTCAGGACTGGTGGCGTGTCCCCAGTGCATGGTGTCCCAGTTCAGTCCATGCGGATTGTGCTGGTAGAACAGGTGGTAGGTACCCCGGTAGTACAGCGGTGCGTTGACGTCGTTCATCCAGCCGCCCTGCGGACTGAAATGGAACTGACCGCGAAACGCTTCGTCGTAATCGGTCGGGGAGTACGGATACTCCGGATAGTCGGTAGCTACTCCGGCCTGTGCCGCGCTGATCGGACTCGCCACCAAACCAGCCAAGGCAATCACTGTGCACAACATCGCGGACGTGAGACGGCGAGTCATCGCCGGGGACGTGGGCATCAAGCTGCACCTTCACTGAGTGGGGGAAAGGCACTTGCTCGTGGCGTTCATGGCGGCCCAGCACGGTGACTGTCGGGGGCCACTCGGCTGCGTTCACCGGGACCCTGCACGGTCGTGGGGCGGCTTTCGCGGGATCGGTGCACCGGGTGATTCTCAAGGGAGACAACGTTGTCTCGAAGTACACCCGCTCGAGTCCAGATAGTCAATGAGGAGTTTCAAGGATGTTAACGCCGATCATCCGTTGAGCTGGTCGAAAGAGGACCCGCCGAATCAGCCAACGAGCCACGGTAGACCTCTCCAGCGCAGACAACGTTGCCTGCTCATGGACGACGGGTCCGGACGCCCGCGTATCGGATCAGGTACCTCACCTGACAGCCGGTGCCTTCAAGGCCCATGACCAGGTTCCGGGAGACCTGCGTGACCCAGGCCTGCCCAGCCATCGCCGAAAGGCACGGCGATGGCTTTACGATCGTGAAGTAGAGCACTTTACGATCGTAAAGCAATCTGAGGGATGTTTCCGCGGCTAGCATCGGCTGTCCGGAGACCACCGATCACGAGGAGCGCCAATGCCAGCGGCGGAGAAGACGTCCGGCAGCAGGCAGCGGTTCCTGGACGCCGCCGTCCGGCTGTTCGCCCGACACAGCGTCGCCGGGACCTCGCTGCAGATGATCGGCGACGAGCTCGGCGTCACCAAAGCCGCCGTGCACCACCACTTCCGGTCCCGGCAGGAGCTGATGGCCGCCGTGGTCGCCCCGCTCTGCGTACAGCTCACCGCAACCGTCGACGCCGCCGCAACGTTGCGGACCGCACACGCCCGCGCCGAGCACGCCCTGACCGGCTTCGTCGACACCGTGCTGACCCACCGACAGCTGCTGCCCATCCTCAACGGCGACCCCGGCGCCCGGGAACTCCTGATCAGCAACCCGCAGGTCGGCGACCTGACCGCACGGCTGACCGCCCTGCTCGCCGCCGTCGAGCCCGGCCCCGGCGGCCGGATCCGCGCCGACATCGTCCTGTCCGGCCTCGCCTGCGCCGCCGGACAGAACCACGACCTCGACCACACCGCGCTGCGCCGCCACCTGCTCGACGCCGGGCGCCGCACCCTCGGCCTGCGCACCCCACGCACCAGCACCCCCTGAAAGCGAGCGTCTTAACGATCCCCACGGATGAATCCGGGGGAGTTTCCTCCGGGGCCGGATGGCCCTGGATTTCCAGCTCGGACCGCATGTGACCAATCCTCCCGGAAGGAGGCGATCTGATGTCTTACGTCGTCGGCACTGGCACGGTCGCGTTCAGCCGTGGCGAGGATCGTCCTCGCGGCGTTGAGGTCACGGTCTGCGGTGTAGCCACAGGCCGTGCACTCGAAAATCCGTACGCCCAGTCCGAGGCGGAGATTGGTTCTCTCGCCGCACCCGGAGCAGGTCATCGTGGTGTAGGCGGGCGGCACCAGCACCACCTTCCGGCCCGCCCGCTCGCCACTGTCGATCAGTTCACGTTTGCAGGCGCCGATCGCGGCGTCGGCCGCTTTGCGGGCCATGTTCCTGCTCTTGGCCAGGAACTTCGGTTTGAAGTCCTCGACCGCGATCAGGCTGTGGTGGGTCACTACGGTCTTGGCCCAGGCGCGGGCGTCGTGGGTGTTCTGCCGGGCCGCCTTCTTCGCGATCCGGGCGGCCTGCCGCTTCGCGGTCAGATAGCCCTTCGACTGCGGCTGGCCCTGGGGCCGGCGGCGGCGGGCCATCTTGCGCTGGGCCTTGGCCAACTCCGCGGCGCACCGGCGGCGGTGGCCCAGATGCGGCAGGTCGAACGTTGGGTCGGTGGTGGTAGCGGTCGTCTTCACGCCCCAGTCCACGCCGATGCCGGGCAGGTCCGGGGCCGAAATCTCGGCCTGTTCGCGTTTGACGACGAACGAGGCGTACCAGTGGCCGAGGCTGTCGCGGTAGACGCGGACAGACGACGGGCCGGATGGCAGTTCCCGGGACCAGACGACCGGGACGAACACCTTGCCCGGCAGCCGCAGCCGGCCGCCGACCAGCTTGAACCCGTTGCGGGTGTACTCCAGCGACGGCAGGGCGTCCTTGAGCCGTTTCACTTTCGGACGGCCCCGGCCCTTGACCTTGAACGAGTCGTTCAAGGCTGCACCGTAGGTCCGCAGCATCTGCTGCTGGGCGTTCTGCGAACCATCGCGCAGCCAGGCGTTCACGGACCGGGCCTCGGTCAGCAGCTTCGACAGCTTCCCGAACGTCGGCTTGCGGCCGGTCTTCTGCTGGTGGACGGCTTCGTTCCACAGCCACCGGCAGCGCGACCACTCGGCCAGCAGAGCGGCCTCCGCGATCCGGCCGGGCCGCAGCCGGTAGGTGTAACGCACCGTCTCGTCCACATAGGACAGCATACAAATCGAAGCCATATCTGCTGCCGCGGTGGACGAGATCAGATCGAACAACAACACCGTACACCGCAGCACCTAACACGTCCGGTGCCCGAAATACCGGCAGAAGATCATCACCGGAAACGTCGACACCCGGCTCAAACAGATCATCCGCGAGGTCTGCGACGAGCGGAACGCACCCATCACCGAGCTGGAGACCATGCCCGACCACGTGCAGCTGCTGGTCACCTGCGACCCCCAGTACGGCATCCACCGCCTGGTCAAGCAGATCAAGGGCCGCTCATCCGGCAGCAGTTCCCCGAGGTCCGCACCCGTATTCCGACTCTGTGGACCAGCAGCTACCTCGTCGCCACCGTCGGCGGCGCAACCCCGGAGATTGTGAAGAAAGTATGTCGAGGACCAGCGCAACGCCTGACCAGACGCCCACACGCCTTCACGGCGGATGGGCTATCCCTGACCTGCTCCACAGGAAATCCGATTCCTCCCCACGGCTAAAGCCGGGGGTTTCCACGGAGGCTTCTCGATGAGCGAATCGTCCGTGCTGATCGTCGGCGCCGGAGCCGTCGGCCTCTCCCTCGGCTACCACCTGCACCTGGCCGGCGCCCAGGTCACCTTCCTGGTCCGCCCCGGCCGCGCCGCCGCGTTCTCCGCGCCGCGCCGGCTCTATGACTACAACGACAACACCGTGAAGACCTTCGACGGGTACGGGGTTGTCGAAGACGCGGCCGCACTCACCGGCCGGCGCCTCGACTTCGTGATCGTCACCCTCGACGGGCACACCAGCCGCACCGACCAGGGCACCGCCACCCTGCGCGCGGTCGGCGACCTGATTCACGGCAGCGACACCGTCGTGCTGATGGACGGCATCGGCGTCGACCTGCGCCGGCACTACCTCGACACGATGCGCCTGCCCGGCGACAGGCTGCTGCTCGGCTTCCTCGGCATGCTCGCCCACCAGGCCTCCGCCGGCCTGCCCGTCCCGGCCGGCGCCGACCCGGATCTGATCGCGGGCGCCGACATCTGCTACGTCCACCCGCCCAAGCGCACCGGCTTCACCATCGCCACCAGCAACAAGGCCGCTGCCACGAGCTTCGCCGCCCTGTACGACCGCAGCGCCACCTCTCGCATCGGCTACCTGAACCCGAAGATCGCCGACGTCATCGGCTCCGCCGTGTTCACCGTCTACGCCGCCTGCGACATCGCAGGCTGGCCACCGGTCGGCCAGGTCATCGCCGACAAACCCCTCTGGACACTGGCATGCCGCGCCCAGAGCGAGATCCTGTCTCTGCCCCGTAACGGCCTGTTCGGCAGGATCGCCGCCGCCGTGATGGGCCCCAAGATCACCGCGAAGATCCACCTCGGGCAGGAGAAGCAGATGCTGCCCCTGGATACTGCCGCGTTCAACGGCTTCCACCACGGCGGTAAGGTCCGCGCCCAGGACATGCAGGTGCTGCGGGACTTCGCCGCCGAAGGCAAGCGGCTCGGCCGGCCCATGACCGCACTGACCACCCTCATCGCCCGCGCCGACGAACGCCACCACGCCACACCCGGCCAACCCACCTGACCACCACCGGCTCGCCCGGGAACCGTCGTAGCGGTTCCCGGCCACGCGGGGCAGGCCGACGGGCTGCTCGCCGAAGCCCGATGTATCGCGCCGTCGTTGGAGCCAGCCGGTGGTGCTGTACGGATCAGGTGGTATTTCTGTTCAGTGTGGTTTCGATCTGTTGCAGGAGTGTCGCAGCGTCGAATGGCTTGTCGATGATGGGTACGCCTTCGGGTAGCCGGCGGTCGTTGTCGGCTGTGTAGCCGGACATGAAGACGAGGCGGGTCGACGGGCGGGTGTCGCGTACGGATTGCACGAATTCTAGGACCGGCAGTCCGGGCATGATCACGTCGGACAGCAGGAGGTCGATCGGGTTTGTCCAGTCGTGGACTATTCTGAGTGCTTCGTCGCGGGTGGCGGCGTCGGTGACGTTGTATCCGCCGCGGGTGAGTATTCGGCGGGTGATGGCACGGATGTCGTGGTCGTCCTCGACGACGAGGATTCGTTCACCGTGGCCTCGGTGTGGGTTGCTGGTCGTGGTGTCGGGTTCGGTTGCGGGTTTCGGGTGCGGTGTGGCCGGCAGGTAGACGGTGATCCGGGTTCCGGCGCCGGGAGCGGAGTCGATGACTATCGCTCCTGATGCCTCTTGGACCGCGCCGTAGACGGTGGCGAGTCCGAGGCCGGTTCCCTGGCCGGTGCTTCTGGTGGTGAAGAACGGTTCGAACGCTCGTCGCTGGATTTCCTCGTCCATTCCACAGCCGGTGTCGGCGACGGTCACGCAGGCATAGTGTTCGGATGTCGACCGGGTTCCGATCGCGGTGACGGGTAGGTGACGTTCGCTTGCTGTACGGATCAGCAGGTGTCCACCGTCTGGCATCGCTGCACGAGAGTTCACGACCAGATTCATGATGATCTGTTCCAGGCGGCTCGGGTCGATGGTGACGCAGCCGAGGTTCGTATCGATCTCGGTGCGGAATTCGATGTCCTCGCCGATTGTCCGGCGTAGCAGGCGCTGGATCTGGGTGACGACGGCGTTCAGGTCCACGACTTCGGGCTGTGAGGGTTGCTGGCGGCTGAAGATGAGGAGTTGGCGGGTGAGTGCCGCGGCCCGTCGGGCGGCGTGATCGATGTTTTCGAGGTCGGGCCAGCAGTGGTGGTCGGGGCCGAGTTCGTCGAGGACGAATTGGGTGTAGCCGCTGATGACTCCGAGGAGGTTGTTGAAGTCGTGGGCGACGCCGCCGGCGAGCTGGCCGAGGGAGTCGAGTCGTTCTGCTTGATGTAGTTGTCGTTCCAGTTCTCGGCGTTGTTCGGCGGCTTCGACTTGCATGGTGATGTCGTGCAGGATGCCTTCGACGGCGACCGGGGCGCCGGCGCGGTAGATCGCGACGAGGCGTTGTTCGGCGCATGCGCAGGTGCCATCGGGCCGTGACCAGCGCACGGTGATGGGTTCGTCCGGTGGCGACTGCCATGACTGTCGCATGATGTCGCGGTCGGCCGGATCCATGGTGTCGAAGAGACGTTCCGGCTGTTCGTACAGTTCGTTCGGGGATAGTCCGGTCATCGTGGCTATGGCGGGGCTGATGTATTCGAGGGCTGGTGTCCGGCCGGGCCGGAATCGGAAGAGAACGTCCTGGAGGTTCTCGGCGACGAGCCGGAATCGTTCCTCGCTGGTGCGCAGGGCTGCTTCGGCCCGTCGGCGGTTCTGACGGTCTCGGGCCTCGCGCAGTTCGCGTTGCACTGCGGGTCCGAGCCGGGCGAGTTTGTCTTTGAGGACGAAGTCGTGGGCGCCGGCGCGCATCAGGGCGGTGGCGGATTCCTCGCCGATCTGTCCGGAGACGACGATGAAGGGGATGTCGAGGCCGGTGTCGCGGAGCAGTTGGAGGGCTGTTGCCGCGTTGAATGCCGGCATTCCGTTGTCGGAGATCACGATGTCGGGAGTTCTGTGCTGGAGGGCGGCGCTCATCGCGTCGGCGGTCTCGACGCGTTCGTAGTCGAGGTGGAAGCCGCTTCGCCGGAGGCGGTTCACGACGAGGATGGCGTCGTCTTCGCTGTCTTCGATGAGGAGCAGCCGGATGTCGTCCGGCTCGTCAGTCATGGGGTTTTCCCGCCGGCCGGTTCACCAGTAGCCAGTACATGCCCAGCCCGCGTACCGCGTCGAGGAATGCGTCGGTGGTGATGTCCACAGCGTTGGTGATGTTGTTCCTTCTCAGCGCCCGCTGGGTGAGCGTCACGTCGTCGGGGCGGTCATCGACGATGAGAATCTTGCCGCCGGAGGTCATCGCAGTTTCCTTACCCGGCCATCAGGTCGAAGTAGAAGGTCGCGCCGTGGTCCACCTCGGCCTCGGCGAAGATGCGGCCGCCGTGGCGGCGCACGATGCGAGCCACGATGGCGAGTCCGATGCCGGCGCCTTCGAAGTCGGCGGTCGTGTGCAGGCGCTGGAGGGCGTCGAACAGTTTGCCGGCGGGCCTTGTTCGCTCGCATGAGGGCGTTCAGGGCGTACAGCCCGAAGGTGCCGAGCAGGCCGCTGCGGGCTCGGGTGTCTGTCTTCACTGCCCGGCTGTCGTGTGTCTTCACTGCCCGGCTGTCGTGTTGGTGGATGAACAGCCAGCCGGCGATCGCGCTTGCCATGAGGGCGGCGGCCCAAGCCCGGCGGACTTCCGCGGGGCCCGGTTCGCGGTGGTGAAAGAGGTTCCGTAGCCGGACGGCTTCTCGCGACAGCCGTGCTGTCGCGCCGGCGCTGGTCGCGGCCCGCGGGTGCGGGCCTTCGGCGACGGTGTTGTCGCTGGTTTGACCTTTGTTGGACTGCCCGGTGACCGCGGGAGTGGCTCCCATGTCAGCTCCCGACAATTCAAGATACCTAGAGTTTTGAAGTTAACACTTTCCGTAATCGGCAGGTGTGGTTTCCGGCCCGTCGGGCGCTGCCTCGAACTCGATGTGCAGGGTCTGGTTGACGAGGTCCACCAGGTCCTGCACGGTCCGGTGATCGGGCGCCGATCCGTGGACGATGCCGATGTGGGTGAGCGTGCCCTGCCGCCAATCCAGTGCCGTGCCCGGCGAAGCCAGGACCTCCACGAGGCGGATCCCGTGTTTCCGGGTGAGTTCGTCGGTTCCGTCGAATCGCCGCAGCGCGACCGCCTCCATCGGCGGGATCAGGAAGTACTGGAACGCGTGCCGGCGGTACGGCGCCGTCGGTGGGCTTTCCTGCCGTCCGAGTGCCACGGTGAGCGCGGCACGCACCAGGTCGAATCCGCGGGCGTGTTTGACCAGGTCGGCGACGTAGCCGCCGAGACGGCCGTTGACCTCGATGATCTGCGGGCCGGTGGGGGTCAGCTTGATCTCCGTGTGGGTGATCCCGTGCCGTACGCCGAGCGCGGTCAGGGCTGCGGTCGTGAGCGTGAGCACCTCGGCTCGTACGGGCGGGGTCAACGTGCTGGGGACCACGTAGCCGGTCTCGCGCAGCGGTGGCGCCAGGGGGAACTTTCCGGTCACCTCGACGTGGCGGATGTCGCCGTGCGATGTCATCGACTCCACGGACACGTAGTCGGCCCAGCCCTGCCCGGCGGCCGAGGAGTCGCCGGGCAGCAGTGGCTCGACGACGAATTGGTCGGCAGCGGCGCCGGCGGCGGGGTCTGTGAAGGCCTGCCACCGGGCGTGCGCCTCGCCGAGGTTGTGGATCGTGCAGGTCCGTGCGCTCGCTGCGCCGGTGCGGGGTTTGAGGACTGCCGGAAAGCCGACGGCGCCCAGGGCCGGGCCGAGGCCGGCGAGGTCGCTGACGAGATGGCATGCGGTGTGCTGGACGCCTGCTTCGGCGAGCGTCCGGCGTTGCAGGTACTTGTCCGTCATCGCCGCCGCGGTGTGCGGGGTGTGGAAGGCAAGCCCGCGGCGGGCTGCGAGCGCTGCGGTGCGGTTGAGTTGGCTCTCGCTGAAGGTGACGATCCCGGCCAGGTCGGCGCAGGCGGGGTGGGTCAGTATCTGCTCGTCGGTCAGGCCGGTGCTGTCGAGCTCGGCTGCCAGCGGCCGGATGTCGTCGTACAGCTGGCGAACGTGGGGCAGGCTTCGGTCGCACACGAAGATGATCTCGGCGAGGCCTCGGGCTGCGGCGAGGATGCTCATCGGGCTGGCGGACCCGAAGTCGAAGACGACCGCCAGGTGCGGCAACTGACCGGGGCTGGTCATGCCGGTTCGGGGAAGTAGCCGCAACGGCGAAAGAACCGTACGTAATGGTCGAGAAGGTCGGTATCGACCGGGGGCATCGAGATCGCTGACCCTGCTAGAGCCTGCTCGGTGTTGTGGCGGGTGAAGTGGGGGAAGTTGGCGGTGAAGTACATCTCTTTGACGACGAGCCCGCTGTGCGGGCTCCGGTCGACCCACAACGGCACGAACGGGGTGAACGGGTGTCGGGGGTTGTCGGCGACGAACGCCACTGCCTGGGTCACCCATTCCCGCAACGGCAGCGGCTGGATCCGGTAGCCGTGCCGGCGGAGGACGTCTGTCATGTCCCGTAATGTGGCGGGCTTCGGGTTGGTCAGGTGGTAGGTGCGACTCGCGGCGGGCGAGCGCGTCGCGATGTAGACGATCTGCGCCGCCAGCACATCGACCGGCACGAGGTCGAGGGGGATGTCGGCGTCGGGTTCCGACCCGATGTCGACGATCAGTCGCAGCAGTGCGCAGGTGGCGTTCTCCAGGTTCCACGCCCCGCTGGTGAGGTCGCCGGAGATTTCGTAGGGCCGGTGGATGCCCACGGGCAGTCCGGCGCTCGCCGCGCGGCCGAGGACCTTCTCGGCCACCCATTTGGTTTCGGGGTAGCCCATGAACAGGTGTTCCGGGTATGCCAGTGGCGTGTCTTCGGAGACGCCGGATACTCCCGCTGCGCCGAAGCCGGCGAGTACCGCCAGGGTGGATACGAAGTGCACGGGTACCCGGTTCGGTGTGGCGAGGCGCACGATTTCGCGGGTTCCGCCGACGGTGACTGGTGCCAGTTGGGAGTACGGGTAGGTGAAGTTGACGTAGGCGCCGGCGTGCAGGATGAGGCCCAGCCGGTCGGTCAGTTCGTCGAATCGTGCGGCGGGAAGCCCGAGATTCGGCAGGCCGAGATCGCCGGGTAGTGGTCGTACCCGGGCTGGGGGAAGGTCGCCGAGTTGGTATCTTCGCTGCCCAGCGGTCAACCGGAGGCGGGCCTGCTCGGTGTCCTCGGCCCGGACCAGGCAGTAGATGTCCGCGTCGGTGGTGTCCACGAGCTGGCGTAGCAGGTAGCCGCCGAGGAAGCCGGTTGCGCCGGTGAGAAGGACCGGCGCGTGTCGTCGTGCGGTGTTCGGCGGCGGGGTGGTCTTCTCGGGTTGCGCTGTTGAGCCCGTGTTGGTTCCGCTCTCGCGCTGGATGTCGGATTCCAGTGCGGCATTGTCGCGGGCGAGGAGGCCGGCGCGTGCCTGCTGTACGGCGGTGGCGCAGCCGGCGAGTGTCGGATCTGCCAGCAGCCGGGATGTCAGCAGCCGGCTCTGGGTCGCGTCGACGCCGAACATCGCCTGCAGCCGGGCGAACAGGCGTGCCGCCAGCAGCGAGTTGCCGCCGAGGTCGAAGAAGCTGTCGTCGAGGCCGACCTCGCCGGATTCGACGTCGAGGACATCTACCCAGAGCCGGGCGATTCCCGTTTCGATCGGCGTCCAGGGCCGTGACGCCTGTGCCGGAGACGACGGTGACCGGCCTGGGACAGCGGCGGATGCCAGGGCGGTCAGGGACGCCCGGTCGACTTTGCCGGTGGCGGCCAGGGGCAGACGGTCCAGTGCGACGATCTGGCCGGGAAGCATGAATCCTGGCAGGCGGGTGGCCAGCGCTGCCCTGATCTCGGGAACGGTCGGGCTTGCCGGGCCGGCCGGGCTCTCGGCCGGTGCCGGCTGGTAGAAGGCGACCACGGTCCGGGTGTCGGCGTCGCCGCCGGTGACGGTGACCGCAGCGGCGGCGACGCCGTCCAGGCCGGCGAGTGCCGCCTCGATCTCGTCGAGCTCGATCCGGAAGCCACGGATCTTCACCATCCGGTCCAGGCGGCCGAGGAAGTCGATGTCGCCGCCCGGCAGCCAGCGGGCTCGGTCACCGGTGCGGAACAGTCGCGCAGCGCGACGGTGACCGCGGTGATCGGGTAGGAAGCGTTCAGCGGTCGAGGTGGGGTCGTTGACGTATCCCAGGGCGACGCCGTCACCGCCGACCCACAGCTCGCCTTCCACGCCGATCGGCACCGGTTCGCCGGTGGCGTCCAGGATGTGGCAGGTGGAGTTGGCTATGGGGCGTCCGATGGGGATTCGTGCGGCGCCGGCCGGGACATCGGTGATGTGGTGCGTGGTGGAGAAGGTGGTGTTCTCGGTGGGTCCGTAGCCGTTGAGCAGGCGATCAGGCGGCCCATCCAGTAGAACCCGGCGCACCAGGCCCGGATCGAGCACGTCGCCGCCGGCGATGAGGCAGCGCAGCGGGGCGAACATGGCCGGCAGTGTGCGTGCGCAGTGGTGGAACACTCCGGCGGTGAGCCACATGACCGTGGCCGTCTCCTCGATGATCAGCCGGGCCAGCCGGGCGGGTTCCAGGAGAGTCTCGTGGTCGACGATCAGCAGCTGGGCGCCGTTGAGCAGGGCTCCCCAGATCTCGAACACCGTGGCGTCGAACGTGGGGTGGCCGGTGTAGGTGACCCGGTCGGCCGGGTTGATCTGGAGGTAGTCGGTGCTGATGACGAGCCGGGCCACTGCCCGGTGCGGTACCGCTACGGCCTTGGGCGCGCCGGTGGATCCTGAAGTGAACATGATGTACGCCGGATCGCCGCCGTGGATCTCGGTTCTCGGACGCCACGGGCTACCGTCACGGTGCTCTGCGACATCGAGGGAGGAGGCGTCCTCGAGGACGCCGGCGGTGCCGGGAAGCCGGATCAGGTGCTCGATGCCGGTCTCGGCGATCAATGTTCGGAGCCGGACCTCCGGATCCGACGGGTCGAGTGGCACGTAGGCCGCGCCGGTCTTCATGATTGCCAGCATCGCGGCGGGGGCCTCGAGACAGCGCTCACCGAGCAGTCCTACTGCGTCACCGGGGCGGACCCCGGCTTCGTCGAGGCGTACGGCGAGCCCGTCGGACCATCGATCGAGTTCGGCATAGCTGAGACGACGACGGCAATCGGCCACCGCCGTTGCCGCGGGTGCCGCCGCGACGTGCCTGGCGAACAACTCCGGGATGGAGGACTGGTCCGGATATCCGGTCACATGACCCAGCCAATGGGCCGGCGGCAACTCCTCGCCGGATTCGTCCAAAATCATGGTCAGACCTCCGCCCACTTCGGACGTGAGCTATCCACCGGCGCCCCGCAACGAGCGAGGCCCCTACCAGTCCGTTCTCATGGTGTTCGCATACCGCACGGACTGTGAAGCTGACTTTCTCGATTTGATAAATATCGCAATTGCAGAGCAACGAATTTGCAAACATTGCCAACCCACCAGGTGATCTCGCACAGCCCCGTGAGCCGCCGGACCAGACAGGATCACCTCAGGCACTCCCCCGCGGATACCGCTTGTCGAACGTCTTCGGCTGTCGGCGCAGAGTCGCCAGATGAAGGATTCGTCCAGGGCACGGCCCTCGTGACCCGCCGGGGTGAGGCCACGGCCGCCACTTGCCCGCAGGATCGGGCGGCGTGGTGCCCCTCGCCCTCCGTCGCGTCGAACTCGATGCGGGAGATCCCGCAGTTTGCAGCCTCAACCAGGCAGCCGCCGGCTGTCCGCGATGTGACAGGCGGTCCCGGCTTCCCGTCGGCCAAGTTAGTGCGCGGGGGTTAGGTCAAAGCTGTGTGGTCCCTCGTGAAAGGCCGGCAGCAGGCAGTCATCATCGCCAGGGTTTGACACGCCAGCGCAGACGTCGAGGCATAGAACTCTGTGCTGTGAGTGGCTCCAGCGGACCCACCACCACCTCTCGCCATGCTCTGCAGCCATGACGAAGGAGATGTGATGGCCGGTGTGGTCTGCCGAGAGCTCGCACCGGGCGATGCGCAACGGCGGCCCCGTTCGATGCCGCTGGGCGAGGAGTACCTCGAACTCGTGGCCGCTCACAGCTGTAGCGGCTTGGCACTGCATTGGCCTGATCGCGGTGATCGAGCCGTGAGTCGACGCGGACACAGCACGCAATCTATCAAGTTGCATACTTCTGCAACTATCGAAGTTTGAAGGTCTATACAGTTGTCGGCAGGGTTGCCGCTGAACGATGAGCGCACCGGACGGCAGGCGGCCGCTAGACCGGCCCGGGCGAGCCTCCGAGGCCCGCGCGTGCGGCTGCCGTCACCGATCGGCCATGACGATCACCGTGGACCCCGCCATGGCGGTCCTGGCTACGACAGGCGCGGAGGCGCTTGAGACTTCAGTGAGGCAATGGCCATGCCGGCACAGCCGAAGGTGACCGCTTCAGAATGGGGTCAGTTGCCAGGCTGGGCGCCGCCTTGGTCGGTCTCGAGCTCCGTCAACAGGCCATCGCGGTCGCTGAGTATCTCGTGCAGCATCTGCTGGCCGGCAGCGAGAAGGACCGCCACGGCCGGTGTCCGCAGTCGGTAGGCGACCAGGCCTCGGTCACGAAACGACACCACGATTCCGGTCTGGCGCAAGACCGTGAGCTGCTGCGACAGATTGGTCGCCTCGACGCCCACTCTCGTCAGCAGTTGTTGGACCGTCTGCGGGCCGTCCAGCAGCAACTCTCCCTCCCTGTCACGCTGATGTGAGACAGCCCGTCTACCAGGGGATACTCTTCCTGGACGGCCCTGAGGAGCACACATCAGCATGACGTCGAAGCC
>NZ_JBEZXU010000116.1:0-17012 GCF_040638175.1 Actinoplanes sp. NPDC026670 | reverse complement strand
AGTCCTCCACCTTCAGCACCCCTTCCAAGATCAAGGAAGAGGGGGTTAACTTTCGCGGATCCCTACGGGGTCACTCTTCAGGAAGCGGCGACAGGGGGCAGGACAGGCGCACACGCACGGCCAATGTGTGCGCTGGTCGACGTTGCCGACCCATGCCACCCGGCAGCAGCAGGCCTCGCGGAACGAGCTGCGGAACCCTCACCGGCCGTCGCCCAGTCATGTAATACCGCCCGTATTCCGGTGTTGGGCGACGGCTCGCGATCCCCAATGCCACTAGCTCAAGTTGATCAAGGCTGTTACCTGCAGGTTCTCGGCGGGTACCGGCGGCGTCCGGCGCGGCCACAATTCATGCCGCAGCCGCATGCGTGCAGGTCAAGCCCCTGGAACCCGAAGTGCGCCCGCGCAAGATCAACTTAAGCTAAGTGGCGTTGCGCGATCCCGACCGTGACCGAGTCGAGCTGGCTGAGCTTGACGCGAAGGCTCTCTGAGTGCTCACCCGCCGGCGGTTGCCTACCCCATCAGAAGCCTGCCGGATGGCTCGTTTCCAGGACCTATCAGCTCTAGAGAACTCTCGGAGCTGAGGTTTGCGCCCGCCCACCCACCGCGATCTTGTTGATTTCGGTCGGGCCCTGTCTCGCGGAACTCGACAAGATCAGCAGGAGATTCGGACCTCGACCTCGAAAGGTCTTCCGAGATCGAGCGGCCCCAGTCCTGACAGCTGGCCCGGTGGTACCACCCCTCGGCCAGGGATCGCAGGACCGGGTTCGGGATTGTCGCGCGGAGAGGCCGCTCGTCCATTCGGCGCGGGGTCGGTGTCAGGTGCGCGCCTGCCGGAATGGCAGGTTGGTTGGGCACTCGCGGATGTCGATCTTGATGGCTGAACTCTGCCGGGTCAGCTTTGGCCGGCAAAGCGCGAGAGGCCCCTCGGCCGCGTCTCTTTCACGGACAAGGGGCCTCTCGGTATCACCGGGCTTGGATCATGTCGCCGGTGCGGAGCTCACGCACGCGGATGCGGGGGCGCTCGGCGAAGGTGAGGTTCCCGACGGGCTGGCACCTGGGGCCGGGCTGTTTGTCACCGTCCCCGGACCTGAGGCCGAAGTCGACGGTTCGACAGGCGGCGAGGTCGGCGGCTCGCTGGAGGGTGAAGCTGGCGGCGAAGTGGCCGGAGGCGTGGCCGACGAAGACGGGGAGGACGGCTGGGGTGTCGCCGGTGAGGTCAGCGGCGGAGTCCCCGGTGACGACGGCGGACGAGGCACCGGCGAGGACGACGGCTTAGGAGTCGCCGGCGAAGTCTGCGGCGGGGTTCCTGGTGAAGTCTGCGGTGGGATTCCCGGGGAGGCCGGGGGTGGGGTGGCCGGTGAGGTCGACGGCGTCGCGGGTGGCGGAGTCGGCGTCGATGAGGTCGGGGGCCTTCTGCGGCCGAGCGTTTCGATGCCAGGCGTGCTTGTCCACTCCGGCCAGACCGTTGGCCAGTTGCCGCAACTCGGCGTCGGCTCCGGGCTCACCGGACCGGAGGAGGACGGCGCCGGGCTCACCGGCGCGGACGGACGAACCGACGTCGGAACCGGAGTCGCCGGCGTAGCCGACGGACGAACCGGGCCTGACGGCCCAAAACTTCCAGCAAGCGCGGGTACGGCACCAGCGGCACCACCGAGCAGGAGGCTCCCGCCCAGAAGAAGGGTGTACACGTTGCGACGCAACAGGGTGGTCTCCTTGTGTGGTCGCCATGAGGCGAGATCAACGTGACGCCCACCGAACCGGAGATTCATTGCACAGGGGCGCCACCGAAATGATGGCGATCGACCTTTGGGTGCCCTGTTGGTCAGTGCCCCAGGAACCCCCGAAGCTCAGATCCCGGTGCCACCAGTCATCCCACCGCGAGGCGGTGTCCCGGTCCCACCCCCGGTCCCGTCGGCAACCAGGGTCCCGGTCTCCCCACCACGCAGAGGCGCCGCTTCCACGAGGCTCGCCTCGCGCCCACCCGAAACGAACACCGTGTTCGACCCACTGGCCAGACCGGCCACACCCGATTCCGGCTCCACGACTACCCCACTGCCGCCTCCGACCCCGCCCCCGTTGACGAACACGGTGTTCGACCCGCTGGCCGCAGCCACCCCACCCGCAACCGAAGCGACAAGACCACCCACCACGGCCCCAGCCGCGAGAATCCCGGCCACAACACCCAAACGAACCCGCACGATCGCCTCCCGGCCAGCACTCCAACAAAGCCCAGAGAAGATCGCACAGACCGCTTTAGGTGATCTTTGGGTCGCCGCCCACCCACATCAGCCAGCCCCGATGCAGTTCAAACTCAGCCCAGCCGAAAGGCCAACGGGGTCAGGAGGGCGGGCGTGGCGATGAATGCCGCTCGAGGGCTCCGAAGTACGCAGGGGCCGCCCCGAGGATCACCCCGCAATCAAGGAGACCCGCGCCAGACGCACTCCACGCGAACCCAACGCTCACCGGTAACGAGCGTCACACGCTAGCCACAGACGAAGCCAACCGCCCCAAAGAGACCAACGTGGACGAATACCAACCGACGCTGCTTGTGCTTCGTCAACGCCGCGCCGAATGTCGCGCGGTAAAGGCTCCAAGCTCCGTCAACCCCGCCAACAGCAGTGATCTGCGTGGTGCCCCTCGGCACGAATCGGACCGCAGGTGCCCACGCAGACCGCAGGCCCCAGCAGCGTGGTGACAAACGGCCCGATCCAAGCCACAGGTGCCCACGCAGGCTGGCCGGCTCGGCGCTGCGGAGACATACGGCCCGATCCAAGCAGCAGGTGCCCACGCAGACCGCGGGGGCCAGCAGCGTGGTGACATACGCCCCGATCCGAGCCGCAGGTGCCCACGCGGGCCGTGCCGGGCGCGGGCCGAGGCCGTCAGGCCGTGTGGCCAGGGTAACCGTGAGCGGACAACCGCCGTGCCAGGCGCGGGCCGAGGCCGCCAGGCCGTGTGGCCGGAAGTAACCGTGAGCGGACGAACCGCCGCGCCGGGCGCGGGCCGAGGCCGTCAGGCCGCATGGCCGGAAGTAAGCGTGACCGACTGGGACGTGACACCAGCCGTAACGCGGGGGTTCGGGGGGCTCGGCCCCCCGATGAAACGCGAAGAGGGCCCCGGTCCGCGCACTCCGCGGACAGAGACCCCCTGCACTCGTAGCGGGGACAGGATTTGAACCTGCGACCTCTGGGTTATGAGCCCAGCGAGCTACCGAGCTGCTCCACCCCGCGTCGGTAGGTAGAGCCTAGCGCACGGGCTCCGGGGGCCGCAAAACGGCCCCCGGAGACGATGCTCACCCGCTCGGTGTGGGTGTGGGACTTGTGGTGGTGCTGGCCGGCGTCGTCTTCTGCAGGTCCTGGAAGCGCTTGATCGCGTTGTCGAGGTCGATCAGCGCCTGGCCCTCCTTGGCGAGGTCGCCGGAGCGTTTTGCGGCCTTCAGATCTTCGATGGCCTTGTCGACGGCTGCGGCTGCTGCGGCCACGTCTGCCGGCACCTCGGTGGGCGGCGGGCTGGACGGAGAGACGCTGGTGCTGGGTGAGGGTGAGGCGCCCGGTGTGCCGGGTGTGGTCGGCGTGGTCGGTGACGTGGTGGGTGGCGCGCCGGACTTGCCCAGGGCGGCCAGTGCCTCGAGGCCCTTGGTGAGGTTGTCTTCGAGGACGACGTACGAACCGCCGTCGCCGTACGACATCAGCACCTTCTGCAACAGCGGCGCGGCGTTGGCCTGGCTGCTCTTCACGTAGACGGGCTCGACGTACAGGATGTCGTTGCCCAGCGGCAGTGAGATCAGGTTGCCGTAGAGGACCGACGCCTGGCCGCCGCGGTTGAGCAGCGTCAGCTGGTTGGCGATGTTCTCCTTGTTGACCATCAGCTGATGCACCTGGACCGGGCCGGGCGCGATGGTGTTGTCGCGTAGCTGGAGTATCTCCAGCCTCGGTTCGCCGTTGATGTACGAGCCGGAGACCAGCGCCGCCATGTTCTCCCGTTTGAGCGGGGTGACGCCGGCGGTCAGCTGGAACCGGCTCTCGCTCTGCTCGGGCAGCTTGACGTTGAGGTAGAACGGCGGCTGGAACCCGCTCTGCGGCGCGTCCGGCGCGTTCGGCACCTGCCAGAAGTCCTCGCCGGAGAAGAACGTCCGCGAGTCCTCGACGTGGAACTTGGTGAGCAGGTTGCGCTGCACCTTGAACAGGTCGGCGGGGTAGCGGAAGTGGTCGGCGAGTGCCTGCGGGATCTGGGCTTTCGGCACGATCAGGTCGCCGCCGAAGGCCTTGTTCCACGCCTTGAGGATCGGGTCCTTGTCGTCGAACTCGTACAGGGTGACGGTGCCGTCGTACGCGTCGACGGTCGCCTTGACCGAGTTGCGCATGTAGTTGACGTCGTCACGGGCGAGCGCGAACGACCCGGTGCCGGTGAGCCGGTCCTCGGTCTCGGTGGCCAGGTTGATCTTCTGGGCGTACGGGTAGGTCTTCGCGGTCGTGTAACCGTCGAGGATCCACACGATGCGCCCGTCGACGACGGCCGGGTACGGGTCGCCGTCGATGGTGAGGAACGGGGCCACCTTCTCGACGCGCTCCCGGGGCTGACGGATGTACATCAGCTTGGAGTTGTCGTTGACCGCGCCGGAGAGCACGAAGTTGCTCTCGGTGTTCTTGATCGCGAAGATCATCCGGCGGAAGAACGAGCCGATCTCGACGCCGCCCTTGCCCGAGTACGTGTAGTACTCCTCGCCGGAGTTGGTGCTCTGCCCCCGCGGACGGTCGAACTCGACGTTGTTGCCGCCGTCGGCCTGGCCGACGATCGCATACTCGGTGGATTTCTCGCCGTAGTAGATCCGCGGCTGCTGGGCTTCCAGCTCCTGGGTCGGGGTGATGCACTTGTTGACGTTCGCCTCGCCGCCCTCGCTGCCGAGCAGGCCGGAGGCGAACAGCGGCAGGCCGGTGTCGCACTTCTGGTTGGCCGGCGCCGCCACCAGGCCGTAGCCGTGGGTGTAGACGGTGTGCCGGTTGAGCCAGTTGCTCTGTTGCGCGGTCAGTTTCTCGTCGTCGATCTCACGGGCGCCGACCACGTAGTCCTGCGTCTTGCCGGCGATCGTGTAGCGGTCGACGTCGAGTTTCTCGCCGAAGTCGTAGAAACCGCGGGACTGCTGCGACACGGTGAACGCCTGCGAGACCAGCTGCGGGTCGATCACCCGGACGTTCTGCGCGCTGGTGTCGGTGGCCAGGTCCGCCGGTGGCCGGCCGTCGCCTGTCGGGTACTCCGAGACCTCGGTGTTCTCCAGCCCGAACGCCGACCGGGTGGCCTGGATGGACCGCGTTATGTACTCCGCCTCCTTGTCGTAGAGGCTCGGCTTGACCTGGAAGTTCTGCACGGCCAGCGGGTAGATGCCGCCGATCGCGACAGCCGAGATCGCCAGCAGGGCCAGCGAGACGCCGGGCCAGACCAGGTTCCGCATCACAGCGTTGGAGAAGACGATGATCGCGATCGCCACCACCACGGAGATGTAGGCGAGGATCTCCTTGGCCGGCAGCAGCGCGTTGACGTCGGTGTAGCCCGCGCCGTACAGCCCGGGAGACACGTGCTGCTCGAGCAGGAGCGCGCGCCTGTCCAGCACGTACGCCACCGCCTTGAGCAGCACGAACACCGCGACCAGGGAGGTCAGGTGCGCGCGGGCGGCGGTGGTCATCCGGTCACCGACGCCCTGCAGGCGCACACCGCCGAAGATGTAGTGCACGGCCAGCGAGCCGATCACCGACAGCACCACCGCGGTGAAGCCGAGACCGAGCACGTAACGCCACAGCGGGTACTCGAAGATGTAGAAGGAGATGTCCACCCCGAACTGGGGGTCGGTCTCCCCGAACGAGCCGCCGTTCTGGAACAGCATCCAGTCGCTCCACCGGCTCTGCGCGGAGAGTCCCGCGAAGAAGCCGATGACGATGCCGGTGACGGCGATCCAGGTGCCCAGGCGGGGCGCCAGGATCATCCGGTAGCGCTCCAGGGTGGCCTGTTCCGCTGAATGTGGGCGCAGCAGCGGACGCAGACGGTATGCCAGGTAGAGGTTGCCGGCGACGATCAATGTCATCACCGCGCCGACCACCAGGAACAGGACGAGGCGGGTGGTCAGCACCCCGGAGAAGACCGCGGTCTTCTGCACCTCGTCGAACCACAGGTAGTCGGTGTACGCGTCGATACCCCAACCGAGCAGCGTGAAAAGAATGAAGACCCCGACCAGGACGCCGACGGTCACGCGACCGCGCCGGCTCATCCTCGGTAGAGGACTGTTACGCATGACCAACGTTGGCTCCACACTTCGTCTGGCCGGTGTTTCACCTTACGATGTCGCATCCAGCTTCTATACGCGGCAGAACTGTCCCGTCACTACCGGCGTTTGCGGTCACGAAGCCGAGCACGGCTTCGGGTCGTTTCCGGCGGTGAAGGTCTTGAGTGCGGTGAGCGCGTCGTCCACGGTGGCCACCTCGGCCATGGTGAGGCCGGGCCGGGCGTTGCGCAGCGCCTCCGCACAGTTGTCCTTGGGGACCAGGAAGAGCACGGCCCCGGCGTTCTCGGCGCCGACCAGCTTCTGCGGGATGCCGCCGATCGGGCCCACGTTGCCGTCGTCGTCGATGGTGCCCGTACCAGCGATGATCTTGCCGCCGGTGAGGTCCTCGGGCTTCATCTTGTCGATGATGCCGAGGGTGAACATCAGGCCCGCGCTCGGGCCGCCGATCTTGTCGAGATCGATCTTGATCCCGAGCGGGTCGGACTGCTTGGTGGCGATCTCGATGCCGATCCGCGGCTTGCCGTCGGACGCGTCCGCCTTGGAGGTGATCTGCGCGGTCGCCGCCTTGCCGTCGCGCTCGTAGGCGACGGTCAGCGCGGTGCCGGCCGGCTTGGCCCGGACCAGCTCGGCGACCTGGCTGTCCTGGGTGATCTCGGTGCCGTCGATCGACTTGAGGACGTCCTCCGCCTTCAGCACGCCGTCAGCCGCCCCGCCGGTGGTGACCTTCCCCACGTAGACCTGCATCGGGTAGCCCAGCTTGCGGAGCGCGACCTTCTCGGCGCTGCTCTGCGAATCCTTCCACTCCTGGGCGTTCTGCTCCTGGACCTGCTGCTCACTGCGGTCCGGAGGGTAGATCAGCTCACGCGGCACGACCGCGTCGGAGTCGCTCAGCCAGCCGCGGATCGCCCACACCAGCTCCACCTGCGACTGCACGTTGACCGTGGTGAGGCGCAGCTGGCCGGCGGACTTCGAGGTCTCGCCCTTCGCCACCTGGATGACCTCGGTCCCGTTCTGCACACCGAGGGTGTCGACGGTGGGCCCGGGCTTGAGCACCACGTAGGGCATCGGTGCGACCATCACACCGGCAGCCAGCAGAGCGGTGATCAGGGCGCCGAGGATGACGGTGACACCGCGACGTCTCATGCGCGTGAGCGTACCCACCCTGTCTGAGTTCTCTCTGAGCTGATACCTCCCTCCGTCCGCTACGGGCTTTTCGCGCGTACCGTTGGGGTCGTGCCTGATATCCCGTTCGGCTTCTCCCTGCCGGGCGCGCAGCCGCCCGACCCCTCCGACCCGCAGCAGATGCAGCAGTTCATGGCGCAGCTGCAGCAGATGTTCGCCGCGCCCGGCAGTGGCCCGGTCAACTGGGACCTGGCCCGTCAGGTCGCCGCCAGCCAGCTCTCGGCGGCCGGTGACCCCGCGGTGAACATGCTGGAGCGCCACCAGGTCGAGGAGGCCCTGCGCCTCGCCGACCTGTGGCTCGATCCGGTGTGCGCGCTCCCGACCGGCATCCACAAGTCCGTCGCGTGGAACCGTAATGAGTGGATCTACAACACCCTCGACGTCTGGAAGAAGCTGTGTGAGCCGATCGCCGGCCGCATGGTGGGCGCGATGGGCGATCTGGTTCCCGAGGAGGCCCGCCTCCAGCTCGGCCCGATGCAGTCGATGGTCGCCACGCTCGGCGGCGCGCTCTTCGGCGGTCAGCTCGGGCAGGCCTTCGGCCAGCTCGCCGCCGAGGTCCTCTCAGCCGGCGACATCGGGCTGCCGCTCGGCCCGGCCGGCACCGCGGCGCTGGTTCCGTCAAACATCAAGGCGTACGGATCGGGCCTCGAGCTTCCCGAGGACCAGGTCCGGCTGTACGTGGCTTTGCGCGAGGCGGCCCACCAGCGGCTCTTCGGGCACGTCCCGTGGCTGCGCGCGCACGTGCTGAGCGCTGTCGAGACCTACGCCAACGGCATCACGGTCAACCGGGAGGCGATCGAGGAGGCGATGAGCCGCGTCGACCCGACCGACCCGGAGTCGATGCAGGCGATGGCCCTCGAGGGCATCTTCACGCCCGAGGACACCCCGCAGCAGAAAGCCGGTCTGGCCCGGCTGGAGACCGCGCTCGCGCTGGTCGAGGGCTGGGTCGGTCAGGTGGTGGACGCCGCCGCCGGCGATCGGCTGCCGTCGGTGGTGCCGCTCGGTGAGGCGTTCCGCCGCCGCCGGGCCGCCGGTGGGCCGGCCGAGCAGACCTTCGCCGCCCTGGTCGGCCTGGAGCTGCGGCCACGCCGCCTGCGTGAGGCGGGCGCGCTGTGGACCGCGGTCACCGAGCACCGGGGCATCGCCGGCCGGGACGCGCTGTGGGACCACCCGGACCTGCTGCCGACCGACGAGGACTTCGCCGACCCGGATGCCTTCGCCCGGAACCGTTCGGACTGGGACATCAGCGAGCTGGACAACCTGGGCGAGGGCCCGAAAGAGGACTGACCAGCGCGTTCAGCCGCCGAGGAGGGCCCGGGTGTGATCCCAGCCCTCCAGGGCGGGGTTCAGGCCGGCCAGATCGGCCGGCCCGCGCAGTCGCCGCCACGGCGGGGTCGAGGTGACCTCGCCGGGCGACGGCGCCGTCCTGCGCAGCAGCTGCGCGGAGGCGGTGTCCAGATCGTGGTCGGCCAGCCAGTCCGGCGCGGGCAGCCCGGCGGCCACACCGAAGAGGCCCCCGCCGGGACCGGCCGGCGCCACCGCCACGGCCTTTGCGTCGAGGGGCTGCAAAAGCTTTCCCAGAGTCATTCCGGGTACGTCGGGCGCGTCCCCGGCGATCACGGCGGCCTGCTCGAACCCGTCCGCGGCGGCTGCGGCCAGCACCGGACGAACCGTCGGGGTGGCGATCTCGTAGATCCGCATGCCCGGCCAGGCGATCTCCCCGGCCAGCGCCAGGTCGTCCCGGGTGGCGGCGATCGCGGCCTCGGCCTGGGCCAGGCGGGCCAGCAGGTCGACCACGTCCTCGGCCATCGCGGCACGCCAGGCCGCCAGGTCGACACCGGGTGGGCTCCACGGCACCGGAACCAGCATCGTCACCACTACACGCCGCGTCACAGGCGCCACCCTACTCAGCGTGTTCGGGGGTGGGCGCGCACGGCGTACCCCCGCGATCGCCGGAGGCGCCGGATCATCGGTGAGCGGACCGCTGAGGTCTCGCCCGGCCTGATCTTATTCGGCCATCACGAGGGTGCCGGCGGCCGAGACGCCCTCCAGGTAGCCGCGGGCCCGCTCGGCCTTGGGGAAGCGGTTGACCAGGTCCCAGAAGCGGTTGTTGTGGCTCGGGACGACGAGGTGGGCCAGCTCGTGCAGGAGCACGTAGTCGATGACCCAATCGGGCATCTCCTGGATGCGGTGCGAGATCCGGATCGTCGCGTCGTCGGGGGTGCAGGAGCCCCAGCGCCCGTTCTGGTTCGTCACCCAGCGCACACTGGCCGGGACCACCCGGTCGGCGTGATCGGCCAGGTAGCGGCTGATCAGGCGGTGGGCGCGGGCCAGCAGCTCGGCGTCGGTGCACCGCAGCCGTTCCTCGCGAGCTTCCAGACGGGCGAGCATGCGCTCGACCCACTCCGTCTCCTCCGCGCGGGAGAAGCGGTCCGGGATGAGCACCACGACTCGCTCGCCGTCGCGATAGGCGGACACCGTCCGTCGCCGGCGCTGGCTGCGCCGTACTTCCACGACAGGCTTGCGCACGCGGGCCATTACCGGCTCGCGCGGCCCAGATTCGGGTTCACATTGAGACGCTAATCCGCCGCACCCCGGTTACCGCAAGAGTACGGACAATGACGGTCGCGGTATATGAGCACTTCGCCCGCATATACCCGAAAAAAATTTCCCCACCGGCAACATCGGTGACACCCGTCAACCTAGACCATCATCAACTCACACGCCCAACCGACATTTCTGTCCGTTTTATGCCTTTACGATGGGAATCGTCGGCGTGTCCCGGCAAAACTGGCCAAAAAGGGTACGCAGGACCGGCACACTCACGTCGTCGGCGACACCGCCGACGCTGCGCTGACATGGAACCGGCCTGACCTGGGTAAGTGACCGCCCCGGACGGGTGGCCACATCCGCGTGGCAGGTTCGCGCCCGCCGCCGCAACAGGGCATCGGGCCGGGCGGCCGACGAAACGACGAGGAGGAAACGTGGCCGACAACACGTACAACGGCTACTGCGTGAAGTGCAAGGAGAAGCGCGACTTCCAGGGCGAGGTGGCGGTCTCCAAGACCGGGATGAACATGGCCAAGGGCAAGTGCCCGGTCTGCGGCACCACGATGAACCGCATCCTGGGCAAGGCCAAGGCGTGAACGAGATCCGGGGAGGACAGCCGAAGACGGCCGCCCTCCCCGGCACGCTCCACCCGTAACCGTGTTCACTCAGACACGTTGTGTCAAGTGAGCCACAAGAGCACCTGTGGATAACTCTCGTAAAGCTGTGGACAACCCTCACCAGGGCCGTGAGGGCCTGTGGATAACATCATCACTCCGCAGCTTCGCAGTGACACCCTGTCACTCATGACCCGGACACCCCTGCCCCGGCCGACCCTCATCCCCGGGCTCCCCCGCTTCTGGCGCGGGCCCGGCGAGTTCCAGGTCGGCCTGGATCCCGCACACGGCGTCGTCCTCCAACTGCCCGATCCACGTGCCGCCGGAGTGCTCGACCTGCTCGACGGGCAGCACTCCGAGCGTCTCGTCCTGGCCCGGGCGGCCGAGCTGGGCGTGCCAGCCGCCGAGACGCTCGCCCTGCTCGACCTGCTCCACTCGGCCGGGCTGGTGCTGCCCTTACCGGCGCTGCTGCCACCGGCCCTGTCCACGGCCACCCGGGACCGGCTCACCTGCGAGGCGGCCGCGCTCGCCCTCGGCTCGGCCGGGCCCCGGCTCCAGCCCGGCGACGGGCTCTCCCCGGCACGTGTCCTGCGGCACCGCCGGGCGGCCCGGGTCGTGGTCAGCGGGCGCGGGCGGCTCGGCGCCACCATCGCGGTCGCGCTGGCCGAAGCCGGGGTCGGGCACGTCCAGCCCGACCTGTCCGGGGCCGTCGGAGCGGCCGAGATCACCGGGACACCACTCCGGCCGGAGGACGTCGGCACACCCCGGCGGGGCGCCGTCGAGGCGGCGATCCTGCGGGCCGCGCCGGGCACCGGGGTTCATCCGGTACGCCGTACGACCGCGTCTCTGGTCGTGCAACTCGCCCACGACGAGCCGCCCGCTCTCCTCGCCGCCGGATTCGCCGCGCGGCGACAGCCGCACCTGGCCGTCGCGATCCGCGACGGCGTGGCGGTGATCGGCCCTCTCGTGCCCGCCACCGGCGGACCCTGCCTGATCTGCGTCGACCTGCACCGCAGAGACCGGGACGACGGCTGGACGGGCTCGCAGGCGGCTCCGCCGGGAGGCGCCGAGCCGTGCGCGGTGGCCACCCTGATGGCCGCCACCGCCTACGCGGCCGGCGAGGTCCTCACGTTCCTGGACGGCGGCGTTCCGGAGACGCTGAGCGCCGCGGTGGAGATCGCCGCGCCCGGCCGGTTCCGTCGCCGGACCTGGACGACGCATCCCACCTGCGTGTGCCGGCGGGGTCGCCGGAGGCCAACCTTCACCGGACCTTCACCGCATAACCACCAAACCACCTTGCGACGGGCCGGGTGAGGGGGACCCGTCGGTCACAATGATCTGGTGACGGACATACCGCGCCGCGCCGCGTCCCGGACCGCAAAGCTCGCCGCCCTCCCCCTCGGTTTCGCCGGGAGAGCCGCCCTGGGCCTCGGCAAACGGGCCGTCGGCATCGCCTCCGACGTCATCTCCGCCGACATCCAGCAGCGCACCGCCGAGCAGCTCTTCAGCGTGCTGGGGCAGCTCAAGGGCGGGGCGATGAAATTCGGTCAGGCGCTGTCGGTGTTCGAGGCGGCCCTGCCCGACGAGATGGCCGGGCCCTACCGGCAGGCGCTCACCAAGCTCCAGGAGGCGGCGCCGCCGATGCCGGTGGCCAACGTGCACAAGGCGCTGACCGAGCAGCTCGGACCGGACTGGCGCGACCTGTTCGCCGAGTTCGACGACAGCCCGGCCGCCGCCGCCAGCATCGGCCAGGTGCACCGCGCGGTCTGGAAACTGCCGCCGGCCCGCCGCAACGCGAAACCGAAACTGCTGCCCGTCGCGGTCAAGGTGCAGTACCCGGGAGCCGGCGACGCCCTGGTCGCCGACCTGAAACAGCTCTCCCGGCTGGCCGGCATGTTCAAGATCATTCAGCCCGGCATCGACATGAAACCCCTGATCGCCGAGCTCCGCGACCGGATCGTCGAGGAGCTCGACTACGAGATGGAGGCGGAGACCCAGCGCACGTTCGCGACCGCCTACCAGGACGACCCGGAGATCTTCGTGCCCCGGGTGGTGGCGTCCGCGCCGCAGGTCCTGGTCACCGAGTGGGTCGACGGCACACCGCTGTCCGCGGTCATCGCCGACGGCACCCAGGCCGACCGCGACGAGGCCGGCCGGCTGATGGCGATCCTGCACTTCTCCGCGCCCAGCCGGGCCGGGCTGCTGCACGCCGACCCGCACCCGGGCAACTTCCGGATCCTCCCCGACGGCCGGCTCGGCGTCATCGACTTCGGCGCCGTCGCCCGCCTCCCCGAGGGCCACCCCGAGCCGATCGGCCGCCTCGTCCGGCTGGCCCTCGACGGCGAGGCGCGGGCGGTCGTCGACGGGCTGCGCGAAGAAGGTTTCGTCAAGGCGGCCGACGACATCGACGCCCAGGCCCTGCTCGACTTCCTGCTCCCGATGATCGAGCCGGTCGCCGTCGACCGGTTCCGGTTCACCCGCAGCTGGATCCGCAACGAGGCCGGGCGGCTGGCCAATCCGCGGGGTCCGGCGTACGCCTTGAGCCGCAAACTCAACCTGCCACCGTCCTACCTGCTGATCCACCGGGTGACGCTCGGTTCGATCGGTGTCCTCAGTCAGCTGGAGGCCGAGGCCGCCTACCGCGAGATCCTGGAGAAGTGGTTGCCCGGCTTCGCCCCCGTCCCCTGAGCAGCGATCGGCGTCGTGTGCTGAACCCGTCCGAGGTCATCGGTGTATCCCGATGTAAGGGATGGCGGTTCGGCACGGGAGCGGGGCGATGGCGGAAGAACCGACGGAGCGGCAGAAGGAACTCGTAGCCGACTGCACTCGCCTCTGGGAGGCGGGCGAGATGAAGCTCAAGCCGTTGGCCGCCCACTACCGGTCCGTGATCACACGGATAGCCGCGGCCGAGACCCGAGTCGACGTTCTCTGGCGGGATCAACTGCTCGGCGGCCCTTTCGGTGAAGCCAAGTCGGCTTGGCAGTACCTCGCGGACACCACGGTGGACCTGCTCCGGGAGTCCGCGGAAAGCCTGGAGGCGACAGGCGACGTCCTGATCATGGCGGCCCTGGAATATCAGGAGGCCGAAAGGATCAACACCGAGGCCATCGCCGAGCAGAAGAGAAACATCGTCCGGGCCGAGGGCCGGGACGGGACCACATTCGGCGAGACCTCGGACGGCACGCCATGAGCTACGGAGATCTCTGGCAGCACGCCCTACACCTCGAGGAACTGGCGATGAAGGCGGCCCTCGACGAGAAGGGTTTCGTTCTCGTCGACGGACAGTACATCTCTCTCCAGGACAGTAATCCGGTCCCGGCCGACATCATCCGGTTCCTTCGTGCGGACTTCGAAGGGCTGGCGGAACTGTTCGAGCCGTTCCTCAACCTGCCTGACCCCGAGGTTCTGGGAATGATGCACCGAGAGCTGCGCACCGCGGCTGAAGCGCTGTCGAGCGGCAGTGGCTCCTTCGACCCGTCGCGCGGGGTCGTCATGCCGCCGAACTTCGAGATGGCGAGCATGGAAACCGTCGGCAAGACCATTTTCGAGTGGCAGGGGTTCGCCGCACGGCAGTTTGAGTCCACATTCGTGGAACCGTGGAAGGACCGGGTCGCCGCACAGTTCAGCCTGGTGGCGACTCTCATGGCGGCCATCGAGGCGGAGCAGGCGCTCTGGACCGCGTGCCGAAACAACGTGGACGAGCTGGCCCACCAGGCGATCAACGCGTTCGTATCGATGAACAGCTTCGACACCGACCAACAGGTCTTCTGGCTGTCTGCGGCCGCCGCCGTCCTCTCGATCGGAAGCGTGGTGACCAGCGGCGGCGCCGCCATCGCGTTCACCGTTGCAGGTGGAATCACACAGGTCGCGGGCACCGCACTGGACAAATTCTCCGGAGAAGGACCGGCGGTTCTGTTCGACGCGAAGACGCCTCGGGCCCTTGTGGAACAGATCCGGCAGGCGTTGTATCAATTGACCTACATCGTCCTCGAACGAGAACATGCCATCGCGGAAGCGATGCTCGTCACATCGGAGACGCTGGCTACCCAGCGGGACCTGTTCGCCTTTCCTCGTCCAGCACTCGCGGACCAGACTTCGAGGACCATCCTGACGTCGGACGGGTTGGGCCACAACGTATGAGCAGGACGGAACGGCCGCGGGCAGTGCCGGCGACAGGAGGCCAACGAGGATGAGAACGAAATGGCTGCTGGCTGCCGGCCTGATCATCGCGGGCCTGACTGCGGCCAGTTTCATGATCTTTCAGGCGAATGGCGAGGGTACCTCACCGGACACGTCCACGTGCCAGTTGGCCGCACCCCCGGCTGCGACCACTGCCGCAGACTCATCCGGCATAGGAATCGTCGAACAAGGCCATTCGCAGCGAGGACCGATGGCGAGCATGGGTGTGCTGCTGCGCAACGACACGACTAGGGTCGCCTACCGCACGCTTGTCACGTTCGACGCGCTGGACCCGTCGGGTCGATCCGTGATCAACGAGTCTCATCAACGGTTCCGGACTCAGGTGGTGCCCGTGATCCTGCCAGGCAGAACGATCGCTGTGGGCAATGCCAACCTGCTCGACGACGCGACGCGACGCGGGGAGAACGAGTTCAAGACGATCTCGATCGACATCCAGGTAGGCCGGTGGATCGATCGCGGCGATCGCACCGACGGCTTCGGTGAATCGACCGCCACGATCGTCGCCGGGAGTGGGCGGACGGAACCAAGCGGGCTGGGTTCAATGGAGTTCGACGTCGAGTCGACAAACTGCGAGACGGTGTCTCAGGGCAAACCGATCGGCATGGTCTCTCGTGGTGTCTCGTTGGTTTTTCGAAGCGAATCCGGCGCCGTCGTCGGCGGCAGCCTGGACAACTCTCCTCGGGACACGTGCCGACCGGGAAAGAAGACGGGCGAACGGGTGGAGTTGACCAACCCGGGCATCCCGCAGCCGGCCGATCTCGACAAAACCCTTATCACCGTCTATTGCGACTTCGACCGGCCGCAAGGGCCGCCGGCTTCGGGGGCGCCGTACAACTGAGGCTGGTAACGGGAACGGCCCGTCCGCATCGGCGGACGGGCCGTTTCTCATCGAATTTGGTTGTCAGAGTCCGGCGCCGAGTTCACGGGACGTCCGGCTGCGGGCGTCCATCGTGATACGGCGGGCGGAGCGGTAAGCCTCAGGTGCACGGTCACTCTGAGGCCGAGGCATTCGAGCCCTCGACAACGCCTCTTGGATGAGTCTCATCTTGGTGTCTCCGTTCGAAGTCATTTCGGTTCTCGGCTTTCGGATCTCGATCTCGGTCATGGGGAGGGTGGTCATCTCATGCGGCCAGTCGAACCGAGCTGCGGGTGTCGAGGCCGTTGGCGGCGAGGCGCTCCTCCACCTCGACAGCCAGCTCGGCGTCGCGAGCGACGTCGGCCTTACGCGGACGGCCACGGGGCCGCTTGCGCGGGACGACAGCGCCACGCTCGAAGATCTCGCCACCCCAGACACCCCAGGGCTCCGCACGGTCGACCGCACCGGCCAGGCACTCGGCGCGCAGCGGGCAGTCCCCGCAGAGCGACTTGGCCAGCTCCAGCTGGGCCGGGGAGTCGGAGAACCACATGTCCGGGTCGAACTTCCGACAGGGCAGGTTTGCCTCGAGGTCGACGGTCATGTCGATCGGGGCCAGCGCCAGACTCATAAAGCCCGGTCACCTCTCTCTTCTTCTCGATCTTCTGGATCGTTGTTCAGGTCGTTCATCCAGCCGGTTCGGCCGGAAAATAATTCGAGGCCGCGGATCCCGGTTAGGGGTTCCGCGGCCTCGAGGTGAGCCGGTGGTCTGTGTATCAGACCGGCCTTCCTCGAGGCGGGGCGCCGCCATCACCATCCGTGTAGCGCTTGCTGGAGATGGTGCTGTTGCTGCCCTTGAAGCCAGTGGTGCCCTTGTTTCCTTCGACGCTCACCAGGGTCGCTTTGCCCAATTCGGCCTGGGCCGGGACCTGGTGCACCCGCGGAGCCGGGACGGACTCTGCCGATGTCGGCAGGATCCGGACGAGCTCGACCTGGGTCCGCTCAGCTGCCATCCACGCCGGGGCGGCGGTGGCGGGCAGCGAAACGGGCAGAGCGCAGGCAGGGTTCAGCAGCATCGACGGAACGCGCATGTTCATGTCGATCCTCATCGGGGCCACCTCCTCCATTGCGTTGCACTCGAAGTCGAACCCCAGCGAACCCACTGCTCGCTAAGGCGTGTCCTGAGGCTATGCCTGCCCTACACGGGAGAGCAAACGAATTAACGGACTAGTTTTCAAAGTTTTTCGGGCTCTCCGGTCGTATGTGTGGGTGGTTTGAGGGGTTTAGACAGGCGCACGCCGTTGCAGGCCTTAGGTTCCGGTTTGTCGAGACAGGATCCGAA
>NZ_JBEZXU010000115.1:0-17446 GCF_040638175.1 Actinoplanes sp. NPDC026670 | reverse complement strand
GTCGCCTTGCGGGACGCGTCGGCGGCCACGCTGGCCGCGCGCATCGCCGCGTTCGAGGCCGCGATCGCCTCCCGCGCCGCGGTGGCCGCGCCTTCCGCCGCGTCCGCGGCCCGGCCGGCCGCGGCCGACGCCTTCTTCGCGTCACCGCCGGCCGCGCGTGCCTCGGCCTCGGCCGCCTGCGCCGCCTTCTTGGCCTCGGCGGCCGCGTTGCCGGCCCGAGCCGACGACTCCTCGGCCAGGTTGGCCTCGCGCGACGTGGTCTCGCCGGCCTGCTTGGCCTGCTCGGTGAGGCTCTTGATGGACGCCAGTTCGGCGTCGCGGGCCCGGGCCACGAACTGACCCCAGCGCAGGAACTCCCGCAGTTCCTCGGGAGTGCCGCTGAGCGCCGTCGCCGCGGCCGCGTTGAGCACCGGGCCGCTGGTGTTGGGGCCGCCGGTCAGCATCCGGGTCGCCGCCAGCCGGTCGTCGGCGTGCTCGGCGGCGTCCAGGCCGTCGGCCAGGAACGACGCGATCGTCTCGGTGCCGCCGTTGATCGCACTCTGGGCCGCGGCTCGCACCGTGGGACCGCCGGACTCGATCAGGCGGTAGGCCCGCTGGCGCTCGTCCGCGTTCCAGGCCGAGGTCCAGCCACCCTGCACGAACGACTCGACCTGGGACGGGGAGCCGTTCAGCGCGGTGAGCGCGGCGGCCCGCACCGACGGACCGTCCATGGCGGCGAGTGACTGTGCGGCGGCCCGCTGGTCGGCCTGCTGGGCCGCGGTGAAGCCGGTGTCGTAGTAGGTGCGCAGGTCCTGGTCGGTCCCCAGCAGCGCGGTCTCGGCGGCCCGGCGGATCGACGGTGTGCCCTTGATCGCGTCGAGCACGGCGACGCCGCGGATGGCGGTGATCGACATGTCGGCCGAGGCCGCCTGGGCGGACACACCGGAGCCGGCGATCTGGACGAACAGAGCGAGGACGACGAACGCCCATAGGGCACGTAGCCCCAAGCGAAGACGTGCAGCAGAAGCCGCAGGCATTACTACCCCCGTAGGTAGGCCGAAAATCCGACTGCAGGGGCAGGATAGTGGCAGTCATCGATCCCTGTCCGCCCGGAAGCGGCCTGGCATCGATCGCTCCGCCGTACGTTGCCCGCCATTTACCTGGTGGTTGGGGTCATGTATCCGGGCGTACCCGAACGTGCCAGGACCACGAGAGCCGGAAAGCCGGCGTCCTCATCGCGACGCTGCTCGGTGCTGTGCTTCGTTTCCTCGACACTCGTCGCTTGCCGGATCGCCGGCCCCGCCCGAGGCGACGCCGCTGTCGTGTCGAGGCCGGTTTCCGGTACGAGGTCCGTTCGTCGACGCGACGCTTGATCCTCCGTCGACGGAGACGACGCTTGCTTCGTGCTTTCACGGCACCCATATGACGCGATCATCTGCCGAGTAGAGCGCGATCGATCATTCCGGAGGGCCAGCCGCCATCGTCAATACATCTCTTCTATGACCAGCATGACTCGGTGATCTTCCGTCCGGAAATCGGCTAGCGAGAAATCGCTCGGAGGCTCGGCACCGCTGACCACAGACCGCTTCACTCGTTCGATCAGCGCACTACGCTGTTCGCCGAACACCTCGCGGGGCGCGGAGCCGTCAGCGTACAAAACATGCAGGCCAACTCGTTCCAGTTGCTGTTGTACCGCGGCGTAATAGGCCTCTATCGGCCGGCCACGCATATGCCACCGGATGCCCTCGTCATCGTCCCAGTGGCGGTCTCTGATGGGCGAAGGTGGCGCTCCGGCTGCGTGGACCACGTCAGCGGACTCGGCACTTGCCGCCTTACCGGGATCAGCGAATGGCAGGGGCTCCTCGCGCTGAATGTCCATGCCGCATCATGGCATGGCAGCCGACGTCATCCGGATCCGCCGCGAATCGGGCTCGTGTCATGGCCGGGCCGGCCAGGATGCGAACGAGCTTCTGGTGTCAGCGACACGATCGCGCCTGCATTCGTCAGAAGTCTGGCAAGAAGCCTCATTTCGGCGGACGTGCCGACGATCCCGGCCCCGGTCAGTGACTTGAATGCCATGAGGGCCTCAGCGATCGTGGAGCCTTGGTCCCGGAAGACCGAGAGCAGCCGTACCTTCAGCGGCCGGCTGCTCTGCAGATCGGCGTGCACCCTGGCCAGGCCGTCCTGGGCAACGAGAATCTCGCGCCAGTGGTCAGGCATCACGTCCCAGCCACACTGTTCTTCAGCGGCGCCACATTGACGGCAACGTAAAGAAACGGACCAAGCGATCCGTTCCCCGACCACGGTTTGAGTGACCAACACCCCAGCCGCGGCGTTGCACGTTCCGCATGGCCGTTCGATCGGTACATCGCCGGGCGGCTGCCTGTCGTCCATCGCACGACCGTAGCTCTGACGAACACATCAAAGCAGCCCGCTCCTGCCGCCGAGCATGCGGTCGCACATGCCCCACTTGCCGTAGGTTCGAGTGGTGGACCCCGCTCAGCTGGCCGCGCTGCTCGAACGCGACGACGAGGCCTGCACCGCATGCCGCCGAGCTGTCCTCGACGGTGCAACGATCTGGATCAACGAGAGTGTGCAGCCCGCGTCGGCGTTGGCACACATCTACGCCCGGCGGCAGAGGACTACCCGCCGGTCCGGCATCCCGACACTCGGATTCGCCGCCGCCTTGCAGAAACTGCACGATCAGGGGGATCAGCTCGTACGTCTGGGAGCTGTGGACGTCGCGGATCCGCCCTATCACTTCCACCTGTTCCTCAATGACGACCTGTCCACCGTCTTGGCCTGTCTTGGCGTTGACGGCCGCACCGGCTCCCGAGTTCGGCCCGGTGATCAGGTCTTGCTCGAGTGCCGCGTTCTTGGCTGGGAATCCGATGACTTTCCTGGCTGGGTACGCGCCAGCGTCACCGACGCTGCGGGCCGCGTCTGGTCCCTCGTCGAGAAGGCACCGGCCCTCGGCATAGATTTCGAGCCGCACTCATCGCTGCCGGCCACCATCGGCATTCGCGGCATCGTCGTTCGCGAGCTCCCCGAAGACGACCTTCAGAACCCGGCGATGTTGATCGTTTCGACCGCCGTCGACGGCATCTCCGCGGAGGACGGCACTGAACAGTTCACCGTGACCCGGGAATCCGTTCGACGCTTTGCGCGCTGACTCGTCGGCAGACGCCGTTTGCCGCGCCCGGCTTCATGGGTGTCCGGGGTGCGGTGCGGAGTTGGTGCCTCAGCGTGACGTGATGCCCTCCATCGGTGGGGCGGTCCAAGCCGCCGTGGTCTTGCGCCGGTACATGTCGGCGTCCGCGGCCGACATCAGCCCGTCCGCGCTCGTGTCCGCGCCGATCCCGTACGCGACGCCGACGGTCACCCCGAACGACAACTCGTGCCCGTGCCATACGGCCGGCGCCGACGTTGCGTCCTCGATCCGGCGCCTCAGTGTGTCCGCGTCGCCGGACGTCGTGCCGGTGCCCAGGATCAGGAACTCGTCGCCGCCGATCCGGGCCGCGATGTCCTGATCCCGGAGCGTGCCGCGCAGGCGGTCGGCGAACACACGCAGCACCTCGTCGCCCGCTTCGTGGCCGTACATATCATTGATTGCTTTAAATTTGTCCAGATCGCAGTAGAGAACCGCCACCCCGGCGCCGGAGCGGACCGCCTCCTCCAGCAGGGCGAAGAACCGGCGGCGGTTGACCAGCCCGGTCAACTCGTCATGGTGTGCCTGGTAGCGCAGTGCCTCCTGGTCGGCGGTCCGTTCCGCCATCAGCAGCCCGATCCGGGAGACGACCAGCGGGATCACCAGCAGCGTGCCGAACGTCAGCAGCAGGTTGTCGGTGGTCCCGCCGAACAGTTCGGGAACGCTGCCGACGACCGGCACCATCGCCAGCACCAGCCCGAGATGCGACAGCCGCACCGGTCGCAGACGGCTCCGGCGCCAACCGGCCGGCTGGGTGAACTCGGTCGAACTCGGGTGCAGCGCCGCCGCGGCCAGCCCCAGGTAGCCGATCATCGCGAACAGGTCCACCAACGGCGAGTAGTAGTCACTTCCCGGCCGGGTCGACAACAACGACGACACCACGCTGACGACGGTCGCGCCCATGCTGATGAAGAAGTAGATCAACGACGTGCGGGCGGTGCCGGCGGTCCGCGCGATCCGCAGCAGCGCGCCGAGAGTGCCCATCAGCAGCAGCATCTTCAGCAGATAGATTCCCTGGCTGGGACCCGACACCTGCAGTTCGAGCAGGTGCGGGCGCAGCAGGAACTCCCACACCGGCGTGATCAGGCCGACGCCGAGCAGGGTCGCGTCGATGATGCCGCCACGGTCGCCCTCACCGTGTTTGCGGATCACCTGCAACGCCGACAGCATGATGCTGCCGTAGGCGAGGACCTGGAGAACCAGGTTCGCCGGCCCGTCGGCCCCGGCGTCCCGGCCGAGACCGAGCTGCACGAACCACAGGTAGTTGAAGACCGTGAACAGCACCGACGCCGCGAGCAGCAGATACCAGGCGGTGCGGTTGACGATCCGGTTGATCCGCATCCCGACGGCGATCCCGGCCGCCGGGAGCGCGCCGATCAAGGTCACCACCCCGAGTCGTACGGCCAGGCCGCCGAACGCCCACGCGGCCACCGCGACGAGAACCAGTACGACGAAACCGGCATGCACCAGGTTGTGGTGCATGCCGGCACCGCGTTGCCGGCCGAGTCTCATGATCTGCACCATCGGCCGGCGCGGCCCCGACTTGAGTGGCCACCGAGGCCGGCTCAGCTGTCGGGGGCGGCGACCCAGCTTGCGATCTGGGCACGTGAGTGGAAGCCCAGCTTGTTCAGGATGTTGCGCACGTGGCTCTCGACCGTGCGTTCGGAGATGAACAGCCGCGCGCCGATGTCCCTGTTGCTCAGGCCCTCGGCCACCAGCCCGGCGACGTCCTTCTCGCGCCGGCCCAGCGGACCGTCCGGGCCCGGGGCGGCCACCTCACGCAGCGCCAGCCGCAGCGCGTCGGCACGGCTCATCCGCCGGCCGGCGCGCAGGGCCGACTCGAAGCGCGCCGGGCCGAGAGCCGCCCGCGCCGACTCGGCCGCCGCCGACAGCGCGGGCGCCATTCCACTGTTGATCATCGCGCCGACTTCGGCACACAGGCCGTCCTTCGCCCCGAGCAGCTGGGCCGCGCGTTGCTGGTCGCGAGCCGACGCGGCGCACGCGCCGAGGCCACCGAGCAGGTAACACTGCGCGACCCGGTCGTCGATCCGGCGGGCGATCGGCAGCGCCTCGGCGAACCGGCGCTCCGCCTCGCCGGCGGCACCGGAGCGCAGCGCGGCGAAGCCCTGGTTCACCAGCATCATCGTGAGGCTGTACAGGTCGCCGGCCCGGCGGCTCAGCCGCGCGCCGTCGGCGGCCGCGGAACCGGCGGTCTCGAGATCACCGTCGCCGAGCGCGTTGAGGGTCCGCGCCTGGTGCACCATCAGCGTGGCGCCGACGTCGTCCCTACCGGCCGACAGGGTTGCCGCCTCGTCGAGCAGCCGCGCGGCGGACGTACGGTCGCCTGCCATGTTCGCCGCGATCGCCGCCATCGCGAGCAGCTGGCACAGGACGTCCGGCTGCCCGGCCCCGCGAGCGGCGAGCACGCCACGTTCCAGCACCGGCACGGCGACGACCGGGTCGTTCTGCAGCACGGCCAGGAAGCCGCGGGCGAAGAAGGTCCACGGCGAGGCCGCTGCCGGCGCCGATTCGTCGAGCCATCGGGCACCCTCGGTCGTGGCGCGGGTGATCCAGTACCAGATCAGGCTGGTGGCCAGGGCGGTGCCGCGCCCGTCGCCGGACAACCTCCGCAGCAGGGCCCGGACGTTGTCGATCTCCGGCTCGATCCAGGTCAGCCACTCCACCAGCCGGTACCGGCCTTCGCCGCCGAACCGTGCGCAGCGTTGCAGGTAGTGGTCCGCCCAGCGTTGTTCGAGACCGTCCGGGGTACGCGTCGAGGCGGCATACAAGCGCATGGACTCGTGCAGGCGATAGACGGCCGTGCCCGCGCCGGGCTCTCGTTGCAGCAGCGACCTGTCGACCAGGGCGGAGACCAGTTCGACGCTCTGTGCCGCCGGCACGTCACCGAAGCAGCACACCGCCTCGACGGCGTCGAGGGTGAACCGGCCGGCGAAGACCGAGAGCCGGGACAGCAGCGTCTGTTCGGCCGGGGTCAGCTGGTCGTAACTCCACTCCAGGGTCGTGCGCAGCGTCTCGTGGCGTGGCAGGGCCGCCCTGGCGCCGCGGGTGAGCAGCGCGAACCGGTCGTGCAGCCGGTCGAGGATCTGCGCGGGAGCGAGCGCCCGGGTCCGGACCGCGGCCAGCTCGATCGCCAGCGGCAGCCCGTCGAGGCGCCGGCACAGGTCCGCCACGGCCGCCCGGTTGGTGTCGGTGAGCTCGAAGTCGCCGGACGCCGCCGTCGCGCGCTCGACGAAGAGCCGGACCGCTTCGTTGTCGCGCAGACGTTCCAGCGGTTCGTCCGCTGGGAGCGGCAGCGGCGGCACCCGCAGCACGTGTTCGCCGGCGGCCCGCAGCGGCGCCTGGCTCGTGGCGATCACCCGAACTCCCGGCGCCGCCCGGAGCACCTCGCCGATCAGTCCGGCCGCGGCGTCGAGCAGATGCTCGCAGTTGTCGACGACGAGCAGCAGCTGGGCGTCGCGGAGGTGCCGGAGCAGCAGTTCACCCGGTTCGGCGGCGGCCTGGTCGCGCAGGTCGAGGGCGGCCATGGCGGTGTGCGGCACCAGCGCCGGATCGCGTAACTTGCCGAGTTCGACAAGCCACGCGCCGTCCCGGAACACCCGGGCGAGATCGGCGGCGAGACGGAGCGCGAGGCGTGTCTTGCCCACGCCGCCGGGCCCGACCAGGGTGACCAGACGCCCGTCGGCCAGTTTCCGCCGCGACTCGGCCAGTTCGGCGCGGCGGCCGACGAAGCTCGTGGCCTCGGCGGGGAGGTTGCCCGGTCGTCGGCTGCGGGTGGCCACAGCATGACGGTAGCTCAGTGCCGCCTCCGTGATTCCACTGATGAGCGTCGACCGGGTTCCTTCCTACCGTTGGTCCATGACCACGATTACCCAGGTGGAAGACATCGACGTGTCGGTGCGGCGCCGGTGGGCGCTGCGCTTCGGATACTCCGTGCTCGCGATCGGCCTCGCGATCGAGGCGTGGCCTGTCGTGCTGTTCCACGACTCGTCCTGGCGGGGGATGGAGAGCATCGTCTACTGCATCCTGTCGGCGATCTCGCTCCTGTCGTTCGTGGGCCTGCGCTACCCGGTGAAGATGATTCCGCTGCTCCTGTTCGAGTCGGCCTGGAAGGTGATCTGGCTAGGCGCGGTGGCCCTGCCCGTGTGGCTCTCCGGTTCGATGGACGACGAGACGTGGGGGTACACGGCCTCGTGCCTTCTCGTCGTCATCTTCCTGGCGGTGCTGCCGTGGCCGTACGTCCTCCGGCAGTATGTCCGCGCCCCTGGCGAACGGTGGCGCTGAAACCGGGGCGTCACGCGGGCCGGCGGCGTCCGCGGTATTCGGCGATCACCAGGTCGGTCAGTTCCTCGATCGACACCTCGGCGGTGGGGCGGTCGAAGGTGATGGTGCCGTGCTGGAGCAGGTTGACCCGGTCGCAGACGTCGAGGACCTGGGCGTAGTTGTGGGCGATGATGATGACCGAGACGTCGCCGCGGTCTCGCAGGTCGCGGATCAGGTCGAGGATCAGGGCGCCCTCCTTGGCGCCCATGGCGGCGAGCGGCTCGTCGAGCAGCAGGATCCGGGCGTCGGAGTAGACCGCACGGGCCACTGCCACGGCTTGGCGCTGGCCGCCGGAGAGTTTCGCGACCTGGGCGTTGACGTCGGCGATGCCGACACCCATGTCGGCGAGGTGTTGGCGGGCGAGCCGGCGCATGGCCCGGTTGTTGAGCAGCGGGCCGATGCGCAGTTCCCGGTTCAGGAACATGTTGTGGTAGACGGTCAGTTCGTTGATCAGGGCCAGTCCCTGGTAGACGGTGTCGATGCCGAGGGAGCGGGCGTGGTCGACGCTGCGCAGCACGACCGGCCGGCCGTCGACGGAGATCCGGCCGGAGTCCGGGCGGTGGAATCCGCAGAGGATCTTGATCAGGGTGGACTTGCCGGCGCCGTTGTCGCCGATCAGGCCGAGGACCTCGCCCTTCTCCAGGCGCAGGTTGACGTCGCGCAGCGCGGTGAGCGCCCCGAACCTCTTGGCCACGTGTTCCACCTGTAGTGCGGTCATCACGTGCCTCCTGTGCGGCGTAGCCGGGACAGGTACTGGTTCGCGATCATCGAGATCAGGATCGCGCTGCCCAGGATCAGCTGGAACGGGTTGGCGCTGATCCCGATGAGGTTGAAGCCGTTCTGCAGTTCGGCGAGGATCAGTGCGCCGAGCAGCGCGCCGATGACCGTGCCGGAGCCGCCGGCCAGCGCGGTGCCGCCGATGACGGCTGCGGAGATGGCGGTGAAGACCAGGGCGGTGCCGCCACCGATGTTCGGGTCGATGCTGTTGATCCGGAACGCTTCCAGTAGCCCGGCGAGTGCTCCGAGCGTACTCGCGATCATGAAGTTTCCGATCTTGATGCGGTCGACCCGGATGCCGGCTTCGGTCGCGCCGACCGGATTGCCGCCGGCCGAGATGGTGTGCAGGCCCCACCGGGTGCGGGTCAGCACGACGTGGAACCCGGCGACCACGAGCAGGCACCAGGTCAGCGACGCCCAGTCGGCGGCGCCGAAGATCTGCTGGATCCGGCCCTGCGCGGCTTCGGGGATCTGCGCGGGATAGGCGTGCGACGTGGTGAGCAGCACGCCCAGCAGGAAGTAGAAGGTGCCCAGGGTGGCGACCAGTGACGGCACCTTCAGTTTGGTGACGATGAAACCGTTGCAGAACCCGATGCCGGCCGAGACGGCGAAGGCCAGCAGGAGAGCGGGCACGACCGGCACGCCGTAGAAGTCGACGGCGTAGTGCACGAGGAACGGCGCGAGCGCGGCCACCACCCCGACCGACAGGTCGATCTCCCCGCTGACCAGCAGCAGCACGATGCCCACGGCGACGATCGCGGTCGGCGCGGTGGCCTGAGCGATGTTGCGCAGGTTGTCGTGGGTGAGGAAGACCTCGTTGGCGGTCTGGAAGTAGACGGCCATGGCGACCGCGACGATCAGGACGCTGGCCTCGCGCCAGCGCACCAGCACCGCGCCGGCCCGGCGCGGCGCCGCCAGCAGGGTGGTCACGGGTGGGCAATCGGGCCGGACCGGTCGACGAGTTTCACGTCGGTGGTCGAGCCCTCGTACCTGGTCCGGGTGTTCTGATACGGGGTGACGTTGTCCTCGGTGACGAACAGCAGTCCGGTGTTGGTCTGCGGCGGCGAGATCAGCCCGCCGGAGACCTTGTAGAGGTACAGATAGAGGACCGGCAGGAAGCCCTGGAGGTAGGGCTGCTGGTCGATGGTGTAGTCGAGGTCGCCCGACTTGATCGAGGCGAGGGTCTCGGGGATCAGGTCGAAGCCGCCGGCTACCTTCAGCCCCTTGTTGCGCATGTCGTACTTCTTGACCACCTGGCCGATGGACTGCGTGGATCCGGCGTCGACGGCGAGCATGCCGGCCAGCCCGGGGTGCCCCTGGGCGTACGCGTCGATGATGGACAGCCCTTTGGTGATGTCGGCGTTCGTGGCGACGGCGGTGAACTTCACCGCGCCGCCGGCATCGGTGAAGGCCTGCTGCGCGCCGTCGATGCGGGGCTGGATGTTGAGCTGGCCGGGGGTGGCGATGAAACCGGCCACCTCGCCGGACTGCACCTGGGTCAGCGCCCGTTGCCCGAGGGCGTAGCCGGATTCGAACAGCCCCTGCCCGACATAGGTCAGCCGGTTGGTGCCGGGGTCCTCGCGGGCGCCGTCGGCGTTGTACGACACGACCGGGATGCCGGCGTCGAGCGCGCTGTCCACCGGCGCCTTGAAAGCGGTCTTGTCGACCACCGCGACGGCCAGTCCGTCGGCTTTGCCGCTGATCGCGGTGTTGGTCGCGTTGACCATTTCGGCCACCACGGAGTTGGCCGAGCCGGTCCATTGGAACGAACAGCCGAGCAGTTTGCACGCGTCCTCGGCGCCGTACTGGGTGGGGGTGAAGAACGGATTGGTCGTGACGTGGTTGATGAAGACGAATTTCCAGTTCGGCGTCTTCGGGAAGTTGCCGATCGCCCCGGCGACCGCCTCGTCCTTGCCGCAGGCCGCGAGCAGACCGGTGGCCGCGAGCGCCGCGCTGGTCAGCCCGGCGCCGGCCAGCAGGCGACGCCGGGTGACGCTGTTGCCCGGGAGTTCGTCGGCCACCTGGGCGACCGCGGAATCAACAACACGCATGATGCACCCTCCTCGGCGGTGGTGATCCGGTGAATCGGAATCTATCCCCGGGCTCGAACCGAAGTCCAGGTTGGAGGGCGGGTCCTTATTTAAAAACCCAGAAACATTCGAGAGATTTTTTGTACGGATAAGTCAGCGCGATTAGTTGAATTGCGCGACATGGTGCGGGAAATCATGGGATCAATTGATCGCGACGGATCCTATGATTCCCGGGCCGCGGGGGACCGGACCACGGCGTGCAGGGCCTGGGCGCTGTCGGTCGGGTAGAGCGCCCACCGCCGGGCCCGCCCGGCCCGGCTCAGGAAGACGGGCATCCGCTCCGGCGAGACCGCCTGGTAGCGCACCTCGCCGGTCTCGTCCTCGAGCAGCCCGTGGTAGAAGTCCGAGGGCGCTGGCACGAACCCCTCGGTGCCGGCGGCGGACGGCGGCGACGGGTAGGCGCTGACGACCGCTCCGGCCGGGAGCCCGGCCCGCACCGCGCCGAGATCCCCGCCCGGCGGCACCAGCACCCACCGGGGAGTCGCCGCGCCGGCGGTCTCCAGCAGCGCGAGTTCACCGCCGGCCGCGTCGGCCATCTCGCCGGCCCGCAGCCAGAACGCGTCGTCGGCCGGTCCGAGGTCAGCCGCCACGGGCGCGGCCGGCCGAGCCAGCGGCGGCGCCAGCCGGTCCGGCCCGGCCGGCTTCTGGGCGGCCACACCGGTCTCGGCCACCAGCGCGCTGACCTGCGCCCGGATCCGCCAGATTCCGAACAGCAGAAGAACGAGACCGGTCAGCCGTACGCAAATCTGCACGGCGTCCCACGTCAACATGGACGCGAACGCCTCCGGTGAGTCATCGGAGGCCTTGTTCTGCCACCGGATCGCCAGGGCGGTGCCGAGCGCGAGGTACCACGCCGGGATCGTCCAATGTGTGGTCGCTGCCTCGGCGCGGTCGCCGGCCGCCCGCAGCATGCTCCGGGTCGCCCGCCGCCACCAGGTGAAACCGGCGATGTAGGTGACGACCGCCACGAAGAACAGCACGTTGATCTCGCCGGAGCGCACGATCACGGTCTCGACGATCATCGGCAGTTCCGACTCGCCGCCGCTGAGCACGTACGACCTGACGAACAGGTCACTGACCAGCAGGCCCACGCTGAACAGCGCGGAGGCGCCGACGACCGCCATCAGGGCAGCGGTCTGAACCTCCCAGGCCCACGCCGGACGAGCCGTGCCGTTCATCGATGTCCCCCGGTTCGATTGATCAAGCCAGCGAACCGTACGGACGCTTGCGGGCACTGTCAACGCGGATCTCACCGGCCACAGTGGCCCAGATCTCGCGCGGCAGATCGTGACCGACTCCGGGCAGCTCGACATACCGGGCGCCGGGCGCCGACGCCGCGATCCGTCGCCCGGCGCTGGGGCGGATCAGCGGATCCTTCCCGCCATGCAGGACCAGAGTCGGTACGCGGAGCGCGCGCAGCCGCGGGCCGTGCCAGGTGGCGCTGGTCTGCCGGGCCTGAGCGCGACTGTCCCGGACACCGCTGGGCAGCCCCGCGTCGAGTTCCCGCTCCACCCGGCGCCGGGCCTCCCGCTCGTCGAACGGATAACCCGGCGACGCCAGCGCCCGCAGCAGGGCGAGCCCGGCCGCGATGTCACCGTCGCGCCCGTCCGGATGGCGCATTCGCGCCAGACGAGCCAGAAACCGCAGGTGTACGTATCTGAGCACGGCCGCACCACGAACGTCGCTGGGCACCGCCGCGTACGTGGTGAGGGTGTGCACCCGGTCCGGATGTCGCAGCGCGGTCCGCTGGGCGACCAGGCCGCCCTGGGAGACGCCGAAGAGGTGGGCGCGCTGCCAGCCGAGCGCGTCGAGCACGGCGACCGTGTCGTCGGCCATGTCCTCGGCGGTGTAGGCGAGCGGCCGCCCGCGCAGCAGCCCGGTCACCGGATCACCGGCCGGCACGTCGTCGAAACGGGTGGATTCGCCGGAGTCGCGCCCGTCGAACGAGGCGACGCTGAACCCGGCGTCGATCAGTGCCGTGACCAGGCCGTCCGGCCACCAGAATCGGGAGACGCCGAGCCCCATGAGCAGGAGCAGAGGTTCGCCGCCGGCGCCGCCGAGATCATCGGCCGCGAGCCGTACGTCGCCGTTGTGTGCCGTGTACGGGGTCCGGTTCATCGGCGCCTCCATTCGAGAACACTGTTCGCGAACACCGTAACCATCGCGGTAGGCTCGGTGCAATCGAGAGAGGGGTGGCATGGACGCGGTGCCGGTGTGGCTGCGGGAACGGCGTACCGGCGTGGGCCGTCCGGCCGAACGGTCCCGGGCCGAGGTGACCGCGGCGGCGATCGCGCTGGCCGACCGGGAGGGCCTGGCCGCGGTGTCGATGCGCCGCGTCGCCGCCGAGCTGGGCACCGGCGCAGCGTCGCTCTACCGCTACGTCGACAGCCGGGACGACCTGCTCGACCTGATGAGCGACGAGGTGGCGGCCGGCTACCGGCTGCCGGAGCCGGGCGGCCCCTGGCTGCCGGCCCTGCTGGAGGTGTGCCGGCAGGGGCGCGCGCTGATGCTGCGGCACGGCTGGCTGCCGGAGCTGGTACTCACCCGGTCGGCGCTCGGCCCGCACGGCGCCGGCCTGCTGGAACACGTGCTCGCGGTCCTCGCCGCCCATCCAGCCGGCGCCGGCCGGAAACTGGAGGCGTTCGCGGTGATGAGCACGCTCACCGCCGCTCTCGCGCTGAACGAGCTCAACGCGGGCTCAGCCGCCCGGCAGAGCGCCTACCTGGCCCATGTGATCGCGGCGGGCCGGCACGCCCACCTGACCGCGGCGCTGTCGGGTGGCGCGCTCGTGCCGGCGCCGCGATTCGAGGACACGATCTCCCGTGTCCTGGTCGGTCTCCTGGGCGAGTGAGCCCGTGTGGTCAGGCGTGTGGGGTGCGCGAGCCGCCGGACGACCCGACGAGCGCGTCGGCGACCAGCGCCGCATCCGCGTCGGCCACGTCCGCCGGGTACTCCGGCAGCAGGTCGTCCCAGACCGGCAGCCACGAACCGAAGAACTGGGCCTGGCCCTCGGGCCGGGCGAAGAACCACAGGTGCAGGTGGACGGCCCCGTCACCGAAGCGGTACATGTGGGCCCGCCCGATGTGCGGCAGCGCCTGCATGTGCCGCACGATGCGGGTGCCCAGCAGGCCCATCTCGGCCGCCATCTCGTCCGGCAGATCGGCTAGATCGTAGTGGTCGCGCGGGTAGAGCATCAGGATCAGCGGCACCGCGGCGCCGGCGACCCGGTCCAGCCGCCAGCGCTCGTTGAACCAGAAACCCTGGTCCCGCTTCGCGCACATGCCGCACTCCGCCGGATCCTCACCGTGCCGCGGCGCCTCCGGCATCACCGGCGGCCGCAGCGGGGTGACCCGCAGGCCGTCCTGCTCGAAGGGGCTGATCTCCCAGCCGGTCATGCGGGACAGCGGCAGGCGGTTCTCGTCGTCGGTGGCGGCGAGCGCGTGCTGGTAGAACTCGTCCGGAGTCAAAGCCATGGCGGCAGAGTAGCCACGTGCTCCGGGCGGGCACGGTTGCCCACCCGGAGCCGAGCCGTCAGGCAGTGGCGGCCGGCGTGACGTCGGCGGCCTTGGCGCGACGCCGGGCACGCACCACGAACTGGGTCGCGCCGGCCAGCACCAGCACCCCGCCGAACCCGGCGAGGAGGTAGCCGCCGGTGACGCCGTGCTCCTTCTGCTCGTCGAAGGAGCGCTCGGTCGTCGTACCCCGCCGGGTCGTCTCGCAGATGTCGCCCTGCTGCATCACCTGGTCACCGCAGGTGACCTTCTCGGTGGAGTTGGCGTTGACCAGCCCCAGCGGAATGAGCGCCAGGCCGATGATCAGCGCGGCCCAGCGGTTCTTGGCAATCGTGAACAGCAGATTCATTTCGGTCCTCCCCGTTTTCGAACGGCACACCCTAACCTCAAGGCGGCGGTACGGAGATCAACATCAATCCGCCACATCGCCGTAAACGGTGCACGGTGTGGTGCAAGTCACGTCCGGTGGGATGTTTGAGCCGAGTGACTCAGATCAAGAGCGTTGCGGGTCGGGCCGCAGTAGCGTGGCGGCGTGTCTTTGAAAGCAGATCTGACCAGCGCCGACCTCAATGAGGTCAGGCAGTCCGCTCTCGGCGCCGCCGACCCGCTCGGTGTCGCCGCCGATCTGGCGAAGGCCGCCGGCGACGGTCGCCTAGCCGACCCGCAGGACGCCGGCCTCGCGCTGGCTCTCGCCGCGGAGATCGCCGAGAGCCGCAGCAAACTCGACGCCGCCCTGCGGTATGTGGAGGGCGCCCTCGAGGCGTACGGGAAACGCGACGACAGCCCGGTCGCCTCGGCGCGGGCGCTGCGAGCGCGGATCCTGTTCCGCACCGACCGCGGCGACGAGGCGTTCGCCGAGGTGGAGCCACTGCGCCCGCTGCTCACCCAGTACCCGGACGCGCCCGCCTACATCACCGCGGCGCTGGCCGTCGGTGGCCGCGCGGTCGAGGCCGAGAAGTGGCTGACCGAGGCGGTGGAGCAGGTGATCGCCGACCGCGGCGCCGCCGAGCCGTCCGACGCCGACGACGCCGGGGTGCTGTTCTTCCTGCTCCAGCAGCGGCACCGGCTGCGGCACGCCCTGGGCCGCCAGCACGACACACACGACAACCTGGCCGAGCGCCTGGAGACCAAACTGGCGAACGCCGGCTCGGCCCCGGCCCCGGCCACCGACCTGGTGTTCTGGCCGGAGGCGGAGTTCAACCGCCTGGTGAAGCAGACCGACGCCTACGGCACGACGTGGGCCGAGCACCGCTCCCGCCTGGAACACGAACTGGTCCGCCAGGCCGCCGCGGGCCGCACCGACCTGGCGCTGCTGCCGGCTTCGGTGGACGCGTTGACCGCACTGGCCGGAGTGGGCGGCGACCCGGCATCGGCCGACAACCGGGCGGCCTACACCCGCAGCCTGTCCACCGGCGCGGCCCGTCTCCCGTGGCCGCCGGAGCGCAACGGCGCTTGCTGGTGCGGTTCCACCCTCAAGTACAAGAAGTGCTGCCTCCCACGTTCCCGCAGCTGACCAGCCCACGCAGCGGCCCGGCGACCCGCCGGGCCGCCCGGCCCCATCGCGGTGACGCACGCTCCGACCCCCGCCCCAGCCCACCACGCTGACACAGCCCCACCCCAGCGTGGCGACGCGCGGTCAGTTTCGCGCCGCAGCCCACCACGCTGGCAGGTTCCCGCGCCAGTGTGGTGACCTGCGGTCTGTTTCGTGCCGTAGGTTGCCGCGTTGGTGGGGTCTCGCGGGAGTGTGGTGATGTGCGGTCTGTTTCGCGCTGCAGGTCACCATGCGGAGTTCGGTCCGGGGTGGTGGTTGGGCCGGACTCCGGATCGCGTTACTCGGCTCCGGCGGTGGCCGGCTGGCGTGCCGGAAGCAGCGGATGCCGGTCCAGCGATCGGAGCACCCGGCTTGCGCGGGATCCCGGGTGGACGGTGAGTGCGCGCAGCAGCGCCTCCGTGTCCTGTGGTCCGTTCGGCCCCGTCTTCAGCAGGCGGTGCAGCGGAATCTCGTCGTCGCCGGATTCGGCCGCGACCGCGGCGGTCAGCTCGTCACGGTTCAGGCCGGAGATCAGGGTGCGGACGCCGTCATATCGACTGGTGTGGCTGCCGGCCAGATGCGGGTAGGCCTCGGCCACTTCGAACGTCGTCACCATCGCGAGCAGCACATCGTCGGTGCGAGCCGCCCGGCCCTGACGCTTCGCCATGTCGTCGGCTTCCAGCGACGCCCACAGGACCGGGACCGCCGCGTGGTTGACGCTCGACCGCATCACCACCGACATCAGGAAGTCGCGAATACCACGCCCGCGGTACTGCTGCCGGCCGATCAGTTTGTCCCGGACCGCCCACAGCGGCGCGGGCAGCCGCTCCGCACGAACCGGAACCTGCCCGATCCGCAGCGCCCGCCGAACAGCCTCGACATCCGCCCCGCAGAATCGGAGCAGGGTAACCGCGCCGGTGCCGGGATCGTCCAGGATGGTGGCCAGGAGCTGCTGCGAGGTCCGGGTGCCCGAATGGTAGGCGGCGCACCGCACCAGAGCGGCCCGAACCCCGGCGGTGAGCGCAAGAGTCGCATGCCCCCGGACAACCGCCGCAACCGGCGGCGCCGGCCCGTCACCGATCACACGTTCCCGCAGCACCGCACGCAGCACCGCCGGAGTGATGTCGAAAGCATCAAGCACCGCCGCGACGCCGGGAGCCGCACCGGCCATCCCAGCCAGCAGATGCACGGTGCCGACCTCGTCCTGGGCAGCAGCCCGAGCGATGGACAGAACTGCGGGAAACCGATCGTCTCCGATGAACGTGACAGCCATGCCAAGAAGGCTATGGACGCCAGCCGCCCCTCACTTCTGTCTACGAGCCAGAGCCGCCTCTACCAAAGGTGATAGACGGGAGCCCGGGGAGTCGCACTCCACTCCGTCCCCTGCGCAACCTGCCCAGGAGCCAGGAGCCAGGAGCCAGGAGCGCGACCGAAACCAGCCACCGCAACAACCTTGAGAAACGCAACCGCCGAAACCCAAGCGAGGTACGAAAATGCGCCATCTACCTAATCATCGTGGCCCCCAAGAAAATGTGTCGTGCAAGGCGGCGTTCCGATAAATCCTGAACTGAGCCCGAATACTCAAATCGGAAACCTCGACCAGGATAGCGCCGATCCGCTGGGAATATAATCGAAAGAGCCCCCGTTCCGTTTTATCGGCGACCATCGCACGGCAAGCATCGGAAACCCGGTCCACCCCGGGAATCGCTGAGCGTAACCGCGACCACCACCCTCCATTGACCACCCGTGCCCATGAAATCCCACCGCAAGCCGCGTGGAGTGTTCAGCAACGGAGTGGTTCGCACGAAAGCCGATCGGTGTGGCCACACCAGGCGAATCCGTTGGGCTACCGGACATGGCAAGACAGGTCAGCCCCTGCCAGGAGTCCGATAATCCCCGCCCGCCGCCCGCCGCCCGCCGCCCGCCGCCCGCCGCCCGCCGCCCGCCGCCCGCCGCCTGTCGCCCGCCGCCTGGCGCCTGCCGCCAGCCGCCTGGCGCGTGGCGGCTG
>NZ_JBEZXU010000114.1:0-17779 GCF_040638175.1 Actinoplanes sp. NPDC026670 | reverse complement strand
CCAAGCGGGACGCCCGCGCGGACGCCGACGCGGCCGGAGCGGACGCCGCCGCGGCGGCCCGGGCTGCCAAGGAAGCGTCCGACATCTACACCGAGCGGCTCAAGCAGGCCGAGAAGGACCGGCGCAGCACCGAACCCGGCAGCGGTCCGGGCGGGAACGGCACCGCGGCCGACAACCACAAGACGTGGGGCTGTCTGTCGCTGGACCCGTCGAACCTGTCCAAGGAGTGCCTGACGGTCTTCAAGGACTTCGCCGACGCCCTGATCAATCCGGCCAAGTGCGCCGCGCCGGCCAACAAGGACACCACCGGGTGTTCGATGCTGGGCGACCTCAAGCAGTTCGTCGCGGAGAACAAGGACGTCCTCCTCGACATCCTGCAGTTCACCCTGATGGCCTGCGGTCTGATCCCGGGCGCGGGCGAGGTCTGCGACGGCATCGACGCGGCGGTGTCCTTCGGCCGCGGCGACTGGCTGGGCGGCCTGCTGTCGCTGGGCTCGGCCATCCCGGTCGCGGGCTGGCTGGCGACCGGGGCCAAGGCGTGGAAGAACTCCGACCGGTTCCGCAACGTCCAGAATATCCTCGACAAGCTCCGAAAACCGGCGGTGGACTGCAACAGTTTCGTTGCCGGGACCCGCGTGCTGCTCGCCACCGGGCGCTACCAGAACATCGAGGACATCCAGGCCGGCGAAAAGGTGGTCGCCACCGATCCGATCGCCGGGCGCACCGGGGTCCGGATGGTGACCACACTGATCCGTGGCACCGGCGTCAAGCATCTGGTCGACATCTCCGTCGACCAGGACCACGACGCCCGCACGGCGCCGACCGTCATCACCGCCACCGAGGGCCACCCGTTCTGGGTGCCGGCCTCGAAGGCGTGGGTCGACGCCGGTGACCTGGTGGCCGGTTCGACCGTGGCGAACGGGGCCGGCCAGCCGGTCACGATCACCGCGCTGGCGGAGCGGGACGAGGTCACCACGGTCTTCAACCTCACCGTGGCCGGCATGCACACGTACTACGTGGCGGCCGGCGGCACGCCGCTGCTGGTGCACAACGCCAACTGCATCCCGGCGATGCTCGACGAGGCGTCCGAGACGTACGTCAAGAACAGGCACGTGCAGGGCGGGCCGCATGTCGTGGACAGCAAGGGCGTCTTCGACAGCACGGTGGACCTCGACGATCTCGTCGACGAGGCGAACAAGTGCCCGTGCAACGGACCGAACAAGGACGGCCACTACGAGCGTGAGGCGAGGGCCGACGAACCGGTCGGCCGGACGTCGAAGGACATCGGCGCACAGGTCACGAGTTGTTACATGGTGGTTCAGGACCGGTGGGGCGGTGTGCGATCGATGTACCCGATTCCCTGCAAGGACTGAGCATCGACGGCGCGTAGGGTTGGCCGGCCGGGGTGCGCGATGCCCCGGCCGGCCATTTTTCGTCAAGGAGGCGCAGCGGTGGGGTTCGGGGTGTACGTCGAGGACCAGGTGCACGAGCGACGCTATGCCGGCGCGGAGGCGAACGCCGCGCTGCACAACGTGGTGGAGGCGAGTGACCGGGGACGGCACCACCTGGTGTCAAGGATCGATCTCTACGGCGACACCATGATCAACTTGATCCAGCTGCCGCAGCTGACAGCGGAGCTGGACGACATCGCGGGCCGCAACCCGGAGCTCCGGGCCGACGTGCTGTTGCTGCAGGACCTCGTCGAGGAGGCGACCCGGGCGCGCGGATATCTCTGGATCTCCGGCGACTGAGTCGGGGCCGGTGCGTGCCGGGCAGAGAGGATGTCACGACATGGCTCTCCCCTGACGATCGTGTCGATCACGCCATTGCGAACGCCGAGGTCAGGTTGACCAGCACCGCCGGGTAACCCAGCGGGAGACGTCCGGCAGGGGCATCAAACAACGCTCGCCGTCAGGGCGACCCCGAATCCAGCGGCCATGTAGATTCAATCTACCTAGACCCGATCTACAGCGATGAGGTGGCCGTGTTCGTCGGCAGGCGTACCGAACTGTCTCTCCTGACGCGGCGGATCGATCACATCTCCCGTAATGGCACAGGACTTTCCGTCGCCATCCGCGGCCGTCGCCAAGTCGGTAAGTCCCGCCTGGTTCAGGAACTCTGTGATCGCTCAGGCCTGCCGTACCTCTACTTCACCGCCGTCAAAGGCGCCTCCATCGCCGAATCGACCAGCCAGTTCCTCAGCACACTGGCAGAGTCCGACCTTCCGAACGACCACGCGCTGCTGCCGACCAGTGCACCTCCCGGCGGCTGGAGCGACATGCTGCGGATCCTCGCCGGTTCGCTTCCGGATCAGCCCTGCATCGTCGTGCTCGACGAAATGCCCTGGCTCACCGAGCAGGACGACACCTTCGACGGACAACTACAAGTCGTGTGGGACCGGCTACTGTCCCGCCGCCCGGTTCTCCTGCTACTCCTCGGCAGCGAACTGCACATGATGCAGCGCCTCACCGCCTACGACAGCCCCTTCTACGGCCGCGCTGACAACCTCGTGCTCGGCCCCCTCAACCTCGCCGAAACAGCCACGGCGACCGGGTTGACCGGGTCCGACGCCATCGACGCACACCTGATCACCGGCGGACTACCCGGCACCCTGCTGCGCTGGCCGACCGGAACGAGCGCCGACGACCACCTACGCGACGAATGCGCCGACCCGGCCTCACCGCTGTTCGCCGTACCCGAACAATCTCTCGCCTCGGAATTCCCGAACCCGGACGTCGCCCGCCGCGTCCTGGAAGCAATCGGCGGCGACACTCGCGCCTTCGCCACCATCGCCAGCACCGCCGGCGGCAGAAACGGCCAGGTCCCCTCCGGCACCTTGTCCCCGCTGCTCAGGCAACTCACCGAGGACAAACAGATCCTGGCCACCGACCAGCCACTGTCCACCAGCGGCGGCAAACCGGCCCTGTACCGAGTCGCCGACACCAACCTCCGCCTCTACCTCGCCATCCTTCGCGACGTCCACAACCTGGCCCGACGCGGCCGGCCCGACGCGGGCTACGCCCTGTTCAACAACCGCTGGACCAGCTGGCGCGGACGAGCAGTCGAACCCCTGATCCGCACCTCGCTGGAACAGGCCGCGATCACCGGCGCCCTGCCATGGCCGGAGACCCAGGTCGTCGGCGGCTGGTGGAACCGCCAGTTCAATCCCGAGATCGACCTGGTCGGCGCCGACACCGCACCCACCGCCTCCCAGATCCACTTCTGCGGGTCGCTGAAGTGGCTCGGCAAACCGTTCGACGCCCACGACCTGCGGCAACTCCAGAACGGCGCGGCTCAGGTTCCAGGCTTCGACCCCGAACGAACCGGGTTGATCGCCGTCAGCCGATCCGGCACCGACCTACCGGCCGGCGCCGTCGACGTCGCTTGGACACCGGACGATGTGGTCACCGCCTGGCAATCCTGAGCCGACCTCCACACCGAAACGCTGCCCGGCACGCCTGACCCGGGTGAAAGGCGAGGCGCGACAGGAGCACTATCGATACCGGTTCAGGCATCATCGATACACCCGACATCACCAGAAGGTTTCGGAAAGTAACCGAAGTGCGCGCGATCGGCGGCAGGTCCGGATGTTCGCCATGCCGCTCCCGGGCTTGGCGAGGGAGCTCAACGCGAATCGCCGGGGTTGTCTATTGACGACCATTCGCCGATCCTTGTCCGCGTGAAGGACTACTTCCCCCTCGTGGTCGCGGTTGTGGCGGCCATGACTGCACTTGCGGGATATCTCCTCAACGGTGCTGCCGGCCGGCGAGCGGAACGCATGCGCCGCTACGCCGATGCCCTGGACGCTGTTGAGCGCTACCGCCAACTGCCCTACACCCTCCGGCGACGTCACAACGAGACAGCGGAGATCCGCGACGAGATGGCTCGCATGATTTCCGAGGTCCAGGTCGCGCTTGCCTTCCATCGGCGTTGGCTACGCCTGGACGCGGAAGAGCTGGGTGAGGCTTACGACGCTCTGGTGAACAAGATCCAGCTCAAGAACAAGGGTTACCGCAAGGACGCCCTGGCCGCGCCGCCCGCCACTAAGGACGTGGAGATCGAAATCAGCCCGGGGTACAAGTTCGATGATGACCTCGACCGCGTTGAATGCCTGCGACGAATGCGCAAGCACCTGCGCCTCCGGCACAACATCTTCTGACGGGCGCGAAGCACAACCTTCGCTCATCGACAAGCCCGCGTGTTCGCCAAACATCCGGCGAAATCACTCGGGCAGCCTCAGCCAGTCGTCCAAACATGCGCACGACCGGCCGCGGCCGCGATGCCGTTCGCGAGTGCGCGGACGGCGACAGATCCGGACTTGGGATCACCACCAGAGCCACTGGGCGTTGTGGCGATGTTGCTGGATGGTGGGGATCGTGTCGACGTTTCCGTCGCCGTGGTACTCCTTGATGGCATTTCGGCATGCGACACGGGCTGCCTGCCGCTCTCGACTGGTCCAGACATGCTCGATGAACCATCGAGGTGGACCACCGCCGCCGACGAGCAGCCGCAGGCCGGTGCGCGGGTGATACGGACCGTCTTTGTCCGTGCGAGACATGGTTTCCCCTTTCGGAGCCGCGGGTGCGGCACCTAACGGGGATGGAATGCAGCGCTCATTCCTGCGTGCCAGTCGACAGTCATGACTCGCAGGATAGACCGAGCCATCCGCTCCTCATCGGCCCGAGCCGGCGTCGGCCAGCCCTTCGACAGTCGTGACGCTGGGTAGTAATCGGATCGCGGCAGGTACGGATGACGACTGGCGCGGCGGCACTGACAGGGTTGTCAGGCCATCCCGGCTGGCCAAAACTGAATGAGGAACTCTTCTTTGATATCGATTTCAGCAGTGGCCCGCTGACAAGCCTCGCTGTTCCAATCGTCCTCATCGAACCGAGCCAACACATCCCGGTATGCTTGCTCAGCTTTACTGCCATTCCGGCACGACACGCGAACGTGATAGCAGCCGGGACCACTGAGGGCGAATCCGCTATCTTGCCCGCCGAACGTGACCTGGTTTATCACGAAGGATTCGTTCTCTCCTACGTACTCCATGCGTACCGTTACGGCGTCGTGCCAGGGGCCGCGGTCGCCGTCAGGCGCCGGATCGGGCTCGCCGTCCCACTCTTCGAGTCTCAAGATGGCATCAAGGTTGCCGAAGGGAGTTCGCACCCACACGGAGTGGGGCCCGGCGGCGACCCATCGGTCGCCGAAGTCGACACCGTCGCCGATAACGTCTTCCAGCCCGAACATGTGGTGATCGAGGTCCGTCGTGGTCACGACCTCGGTAAGCCGTTCACTCACGAATAGACGCCTTCCCCGGTCAGCAGGAACCGATCAAGCGGCACCAGGCTCGCATCAAGACTAGGCGGAAGCCTGCGGACACCGTTGACGATTTAGTAAGTGCACTCACGTAGACACGACCTCCGTTGACGGAGTGAGGGCATCACGTGTCGCGGCGAGCTACGGATTCCGTGCCGGAACCCGGCGTCGGCGCGACGACAGCCGTCGCCTCGGGCGCGGTCGGTGATCCGGCAGGCAGACGCGCGTCGAGGAGGCGCATCACCCCGCCGAGCAGAATCGCGATGAGAACGACGGCACCCAGGTTGACCAGCACCGTGGGATAACCCTGGCGAAGAACGTCGGTGAAGGGGTACGGGTACCAGTCGGTGGCCGCTCCGTGGGCCAGCGTCCACGTGATCCACAGGAGAGGCCAGATCGCCGCCCACGCCAGAGTCCGGGCGTCGATCCGGCGGTGTGGGCCGAACAGGAGCCAGCCGGCCAGGGCCGTCCACGGGGCGATGTAGTGGAATCCGAGGTCGGCCCACCAGGCGGCACCGTGCGGGTCGCTCTGGCCGGCCAGGATCGTGCTGTAGACGATGCCGGTGATCACGATCCCGAGCAGCGCGTCGAGGCGGATGACCCGCCACAGCCGGCCGTCGCGGTGCGGGTTCACGGCCAGCGCAGTGATCGCGGCGAGCAGCAGCAGGTTGCTCTGGATGGTGAAATAGCTGAACAGCCGCTCGAACCGGGTGACGGCGGGTTCCCCGTCCCGGGTCGCGGTCAGCGTGATCTGGGTAACCAGCGACGCGAACACGATCAGGGCGAGCACGCCGTGCCAGATCCGGGACGCCGCAGCTCTGTCGATCTTCACGGGGCGGAACGCTATCAGGACCAGAGCCACTACGGTTGTACGGGAAGTAACCCCGTCGATGCGGAGGGGCACTGTGAAACTTCAGCCACGCCAGGAATCACTGTCGGTGTGGAAGGCGATCTCCAACTGGTGTGGCCCGGTCCAGTCGTTCCGGTGGGCGGATCGGGGCGGCAGCAACTCCATCAGCGACGCCGAGCTGCTCCTCTGCCTGCTGCTGCCGCCGCAGAAGCTGCCCGGCCTCCGCTACGACCGTCCCGACCAGACCCACGCCGACGTCTGCACGGCGCTCGCCGGCTTCGGCGGCCCGGTCGAGATCCCGCAACGTGTCGTCGGCCTGCTCGGCGACTTCTTCGGACGGCACTCGGATCCGGAGACCGGCCTGCCCACGTTCGCGGCCGGCAACTACCTGACCACCGCGCCCGGCGACGAGGCGCGACCCACCCCTGAGCAGCTCCGGCTGGAGGTGGTGGACTCCTTCGCCACCTCGGTCGTGCTCTGCCTGTCGGCGCTCCGCTTCCTCCGCGGCTACCGTCAGCAGGTCCAGCGCAAGAGCCATCTGGAGGAGATCGCGCGGGTCGAGACCGCCACCGAGAGACGGCTCACCGCCGCGATGGGCGGTCTCCAGCGAAGTTTCACCATCAGCGTCTTCGACGCGGACAGCCCGTCGGGACGGACGATGCGGGAGAACGCCTTCCCCGGGGCCCACCCACTCGACGCGGTACGGCGGATCCGCGGGGCGCTGACCACCGTCGAGGCCGGGCTCACCGAACTCGGGGTGTACGCCGAGCAGGTCGAGGATCTGAGGCTCGGTCCGAACAACCTGTTCGAGTGTGGCTGGTCGTGGGGCGTCGCCCAGCCCGGCTACGCGGAGCCGGTCCCCTACCTCTGCTTCACCGTGGTGGCGGTCGACGGCATCCGGGATCTGCTCGCCGAGGAGACCCGCCTGCTGGGTCTGCTCAACGAGGAGCAGCAGGCCATCAAGGAGGTCCTCCGGGTCCAGTGGGAGCTGGCCCAGCGCTACTGGTCGATCATCGCGACACTGGGCGACCAGAGGTGGCCCGTCGAGGAACTCCCCTGGCGGACCACTGACGACAGGGAGAGCGACTACTACACCCTGCTGATGTTGTCGCTGGTCAGTCATGCGCTCGGCGACCGCAACGCGCCGCAGTCCGATCTGTCCCGGGTCACCCGGGTGCTGGAGGACCTGGCCGATCGCGGCCGGATCCGGCGCCGGCCCCTGCCCGACGACCCGGCCCTCGAACTGCACCGGCCGGGGCGCTGGGAGCACCTCGGCGGCGCGGCCCAGGTCGGCGCGGATGCGCCACCGGTCGGCTGGCGTCTCAGCGAGTTGTCCAGCCTCGTGCTCGGACGGGCCCTGGACCTCGCCGCGCTGGTCAACGACTCGCAGGAACAGGCCCGGCTGCTCAACCTGGCCGACGACGTGTGGCGCCACCTGGAGCGCCGCCGGCTGCGGCACGGCCCAGGCGCCGGCTTGTGGGACGACCCGGCGAACGTGTTCCCGACCCTGGCCTGCCACGACGCGCCGAGCTGGTACCACACCGTCCGGGTGGTGCAGTGCATGGGCGCCGCGGCCTCCCTGATCCGCAGCGCTCCCCCACCAGGGCGGAACATCTCGGCGATCGCCGCCGAACTGCTGGCCGAAGCGGAGAACACGTTCGACAGGGAACTCATGCGGGGTTCCGGCGAGGCCGGGCCGGCGCTGCAAGACAGCCTGTGGAGGCAGGGCTCCAAGCTGAGGAGGGCCCGCCAGATCCTGGGGACCCAGCCCGGCGCGGCAATGCAGCATCTGCTGGAGGTGCTCCGCGAGCTGGACAAACTCGCCGCGGTCCGGGAATTTGAGGCCGGGGAGTAGGGGTGCTGGTCTTCGCGGTCTCCGACCGGGACGGCGCCGGACGGTCGGTCACCAGCTGCAACGTCGCCTTTCGTAGCGCGCTCGCCGGCTCGGACGTCTGCTACCTCGACTTCGATTTCGGGTCCCCGACGGCCGGCTCGATCTTTCAGATCCCCGAGGCGGCACGCGGTGTCCGGAACGGTGGCCTCCACTCGTACCTGCTGGATCGGGGCGTGGCGACGACCGAGGAGGTGAAACGCATCGACGTGTGGAGCAGATCCGCGCGGCGGAGCCTGCGGCAGCGCCCGCCGGGTACCGGCAGGCTGATGCTCTTCCCCGGCGACCAGGACGGCGGCGAGTTCGCGCCGGACCGGGAAGCGCTGCGCCGCTGCGTGCGACTGTTCCAGGCACTCGATGAGGAGTTCGACATGTGCCTGATCGACCTGAGCGCCGGCCGTTCCTACTCGGCCCAGCTCGTTCTCCAGGCGACCGCGGACCGGGCGCTACGCGGGGTGACCGCCCGGTGGCTGGTCTTCCACCGCTGGACACGCCAGCACATCCTGGCGGCGGGCGGGCTGGTCCACGGCCCGAACGGCATCCTCGACGCCGGGGTGGAGGCCGGGCACGACCCCGAGCAGCTCGGGGCGGCGATCAAGTTCGTCCGCACCGCGGTGGTCGACCCGGACTCGGCCGAGCTGAGCGGTCTGCGGCCGGCGCAGGTCGCCTGGCTGCGCGACTGCGACGAGGACCTGCGCCGGCTGGCCGCCCTGCACCGGGTGGGCCGCAGCGCGATGCTCGGCTCGGTGCCCCTGGATCCGCTGCTGCAATGGCAGGAGCAGCTCATCTCGGACAATGACGTGGTGGCCCGGGACGTCGCCAACGGCTCCACGGTGGAGGCGTTCTACGAGTTGTCCCGCAGGCTCGCCGACGATGCCGAATGGGCCGGGTGAGTCCATGACCGGGCCGCCGGACCTGAACGTGGTTCTTCTGCGCTCCCCGGAGCACCTCGACGCGGCTGCCGAACTGCTCCGGTCCGTGTGGCGGGCCCGCACCGAGGCCGAGCGGCTCGCGGTGATCAGCACGACGACACTGCGGTCGCTCAGTCACTCCGGCAACTACGTGGCGGGCGCGTTCGACGGCGCCGACATGGTCGGCTGTGCCGTGGGCTGGGCCGGGCTCGGCCCGTCCGGCCCGCCGGACCACCTGTATGTGGACATCACCGGCGTCACAAGTACCAGGCAGGGCCAGGGGGTCGGGACGGCGATCCGGCGCCACCAGCGCCGCTGGGCGCTCGACCGCGGTCTGCGCAGGATGCGCTGGACCTTCGACCCGTTGGTGGCCCGCAACGCGTACTTCAACCTGTGCAAGATCGGCGCGACGGCCACCTCGTTCGAAGCGGACTTCTACGGCCGGCTCGACGACGGCACCAACACCGGCCAGACCACGGATCGGCTCACCGTGGACTGGGACCTGACCGCCACCGCCACCGGGCGGTACGCGCCGATCGGGCCCGGCGCCGAACTGATCCCGATCCCGGCCGACATCACCGCGCTCCAGCGCAGCGACCCGGCCCGGGCCCGGCGGGAACGCCTGAGCGTGCGTGACCGTTTCCGGTCACTGCTGGACCGCGGCTACCGCATCGGCGGCCTGAGCGAGCACCACGACTACGTCCTGCACCCGCCTTCGTGGTCACGACTTCGGTAGCCGTACCTCAACTCGAAGGCCTGGGTGATTGTCGGCGAGGGTGACCGAACCGCGATGCCGGCGCACCAGCTCCCGGACGATGGCGAGGCCGAGGCCCGAACCGCCCGCATCGCGGGCGCGGGCGTCGTCGAGGCGGGTGAATCGCTGGAAGACGCGCTCCCGGTCCGGTTCCGGGATGCCGGGGCCGTCGTCGGTGATCACCAGGACCAGCTGCGGGCCGTCCTCGGCGGCCGACGCCGTGACCCGGGAGCGTTTGTGGCGGACCGCGTTGTCGAGCAGGTTGGTCACCACCCGGGCGAGCGCGTCCGGTTCCGCCATCAGCGGCAACGGCTTGCCGGGGTCGTCGAAACCGACGTCCGGGTAGCGTTCGGCGGCCTCGCCGACGAACTGGGCCAGGTCGATCTCCTCCAGCCTGGCGCTGGGCACGCCCTCGTCCGAGCGGGCCAGCAGCAGCAGGTCGTCGACCAGGCGGGACAGGCGCTGCACGTCGGCGAGCAGGTCGTCGGCGAGTTCCGGCCAGTCGGTGTCGTCCGGCAGGCGCTGCGCCACCTCCAGCTCGGTGCGCATGTTGGTCAGCGGGCTGCGCAGCTCGTGGGCGGCGTCGGCGACGAAAGCGCGCTGACGCGCGCGGGCGGCATCCAGCCGGTGCAGCATGTCGTTCAGGGTCACCGCGAGGCGGTGCACCTCGTCTTTCGAGTCGGGTACGGGCAACCGCCCGGCCCTGGTCCCGCCGGTGATCTCCTCGGCGCCCGACCGTAGCGCGTCGACCGGCCGCAGGGCCGCGCCGAGCGCCCGCCACAGTCCGGCCGCGAGCAGCGCCACCAGCAGCGGGTACAGGATCAGCAGCGTGATCTTGAGGATGTGCACGCTCTGGGTGATCTGCCCGGTGGGCCGGGCCACCAGGATCCGCAGCGGCGAGGTCGGCGGCCCGGCGGTGACCTGGACGACGTGCACGTCACCGCGGACGCCGATCCGCTCGCCCGGGATGGTGCGGCTGTCCCCGTCGTCGAGGCGGGCCAGCTCGTCGGCGTAGAGCATCGGCACCAGCCGGTCGGCGGTGGCCGACACCGCGCGGATCGACCCGGACTCGTCGATGACCTGCACCTGCAGGCCGGCCGGGACCGGAATCGGGTTGGGCAGCGAACTCTGCTCGACGAGGGCGGCCACCCCGCGGGCGGTGCTCATCGCGTCGCTGTGCACCGAGCGCAGCTGCGCGTAGCCGAGGACGACGGTGAGCAGCACCCCGCCGGCGGCAAGGCCGAGCGTCATGCCGGTCGCCGACACGAGCAGCAGCCGGGCCCGCAGGCTGAGCTCCCGGATCCGGCGCATCTCAGCCGACCGGGGTGCCCGGCTCGACGACGGCGAGCCGGTAGCCGGCGCCGCGGACCGTCTCCAGACGGTCGCGGCCGATCTTGCGGCGCAGGTAGCCGACATACACCTCGACGGCGTTGGGCGCGGTGTCGAGGGCGGCGTCCCACACGTGGTCGAGCAGCTCGGTCTTGGAGACGACCTGGCCGGGGCGGCGCATCAGATATTCCAGCAGCGCGAACTCGCGGGTGGTCAGGGTCACCTCGGCGCCGCCGACCAGGACCCGGCGTTCCGCCGGATCCAGCTCGACGTCACCGAACGCGAGCACCACCGGACGGGCCTGCGCGCCGCGGCGCAACAGGGCACGGAGACGGGCGAGCAGCACGACGTACGAGAAAGGTTTGGTCAGATAGTCGTCGGCGCCACAGTCGAGGCCGTCGGCCTGGTCGTACTCGCCGTCCTTGGCGCTGAGCATCAGCACCGGCAGCCAGTGCCGTTCGGCGCGCAGCTGCCGCACCACCCGGTATCCGGACAGGCGCGGCAGCATCACGTCGAGGATCATCGCGTCGTAGCCGCCGTGCCGGGCCATCTCCAGGCCGTCCTGGCCGTCGGCGGCGATGTCCACCGCGAAGCCCTCGGCCTGCAGGCCCCGCCGTAACGCAGCGGCGAGCCGCGCCTCGTCCTCCACCACCAGCACCCGCACATCAACACCCTGCCACGTGCGCGCCCGTTTCCCGGAGCAGCTCTCAGCGATCTCTCAGCGGCTCGGCGGAGGGCCGCCCGACGGTGGCGCCCCGCCGGGCCCGCCGCCCGGGCCACCGGAGGGTGGCGGTCCGCCCATCCCGCCGGACGGCGGCGCGCCCGGTGCGCCCGACGGCGCCCCGCCCCCGCCGACCTGACCCCCGCCGGCCGGGGTGGTCGTGGTGTCCACACCCACCTCCAGGGTCACCGCGTAGCCGCTCGCCGCGCTGCCGGTGACGGTCGCCAGCTGGAGGGCGCCGGAGTCCTCGCCGAACACGTTGTCGCTGTCCAGGGAGACCTGGCCGAGGTTGGTGACCGAGGCCTCGTACCCGGTCTGGGTGTAGACCTCGTCGCAGGTCTCCTTGGGCAGCGCGACCTGGGAGGTGGCGATCGCCTTGGACGCGTCGGTGATGCTCGCCTGGTCCGGGTAGACCTCGAAGTGGATGTGCGGCCAGCGCCCGGTGTAGCAGGCCGGGAAGATGCTGGTGAACTTCACCTCGCCGGCGTCGTCGGCGACCTGCACGCCGCGCAGGTAGTTCTCCCCGGTCACACCGGTGGAGTAGAGCGAGTAGGCCCCGGCCCGGTCACAGTGCCAGACGTAGACGGCCACCCCCGCGAAGGCCGCCCCGGCGTTGGCCAGGTCCTTGAGACTGAGCGTGAGGGTGATCGGCACACCCTCGGCCTTGCCGGTGGCGGTGCCGAAGCTGGACGTGATGTCGCTGCGGACCACGCCGCTCTCGGTGAGCACGTTCGGCCCGTTCGACCCGTCCCCCGGGTAGGGTCCGGCGGTCTCGTTCGGTATCTCGGTGAGGACCGTCTTCTCGGTGGTGGCGGTCGTGGGCGTCTCCGTCTTGCCGCCGCATCCGGCGAGGCCGGCGGCGATCGCGCCGAGCCCGAACATCCGGAGCGCCTGCCGCCGGCGCATGGTGGCCAGGTCGAAGGCCAGTCCCTGGTCGTATATGTCCTCGCCGGGCCGGGGCAGCGGCCGCCCTTCGTAGCTATCCATCAAAGTCCCCCTTTGTCGGATATGAACCTATCCTTAGGGCATCCCCTAGGGGACCTTCTCAGCCGGATCACAGCGCCTCCCGGGCAGAGTGGGTCGCAGAGATTCGGGAGGTGGACATCGTGTCTGCATTGAGGTCCAGGCCGGCACTGCGCTGGTTGGTCCCGTCGGCTGCGGCGGTACTGGTCATCGGGGGTGGCGCAGCGGCCGGAACGATCGTGGCGAACGCGGACCCGGCACTGCCGGACCGCAGCGCCGCACAGTTGCTCGTCGATCTGCAGAGCGCCGACCCGTCGGGCTTCTCCGGCACCGTGGTGCAGAGCGCCGATCTGGGTCTGCCGGGCATCGCGGGGCTGCTCGGGAACGTGACCGGTGGCAGTGGCAACCTGACCAGCCTGATCGCCGGCAGCAACACCGCTCGCCTGTGGTACGCCGGTGAGGAGAAGATGCGGTTCTCGCTGCTCGGCACGAACAGCCAGACCGACGTGATCCGCAACGGCTCCGACGTGTGGCTGTGGGACAGCAAGGAGAACACCGGCACGCACCTGAAGCTGCCGGCCGGCGCGACCACCGCCGAGGCGGCGCCGTCGAGCTCGCTCACCCCGCAGCAGGCGGCCGACGCGGCGCTGGCGGCGATCGACGACACCACCAAGGTGGAGACGACAGGTGCGGCCGAGGTGGCCGGGCGGGACGCGTACGAGCTGGTGATCAGCCCGCGCGACACCGAGTCGCTGGTCGGTCAGGTGCGACTGGCGATCGACGCGAAGGAGCACATCCCGCTGCGCGTCGACGTCTACGCGAAGAACACCACCAAGCCGGCGATCCGGGTGGCGTTCGAGCAGATCAACTTCGCGGTGCCGGACGCCCAGCAGTTCGCGTTCAACCCGCCGGCCGGCGCGAAGATCACCGAGCAGGCCGTCCCGCAGGACGCGCTGAAGGACGGCGGCAAGGAAGCGCACAAGGCCGCCGCGGAGGCCGAGAAGGCAGCCGCCGAGGCCGCCGCCGGAAAGGGCGACTTCAAGGTCGTCGGCGAGGGCTGGACCAGCATCGCCGTCGTCAAGGGGCCCAGCGTCAAGGACCTCGAGGAGATCGCCGGCAAGCCGGGTGACAACAGCTCCGAGGAGCCGGACGCGGCCGAGCTGGCCGAGAGCCTTCTCGGCACGCTCCAGCCGGTGAGTGGCGCCTGGGGCAGCGGCAAGCTGCTGTCGGGTTCGCTGTTCACCGTCCTGCTGACCGACGACGGCCGGCTCCTGGCCGGCGCCGTCACCCCGGAGGCCCTGTACAAGGCGGCCGCCGCCAAGTAACAAGCCCCATCCTGAACTGCCGCGCCGGCTCTCCCCGGCGCGGCAGTTCGCTTTTCAGAACGTCAACTCGTCCAGGGTGCGGATGCGCCGCACGTCTGCGCCCGGGTGGGCGCCGGAACGATCCAGCAGGACCGCGGGCAGGCCGGCGGCCAGGGCGCCGTCGACGTCCTTGTCCAGGGAGTCGCCGACCATCAGCGCCTCGTCGGCGGCCAGGCCCAGCAGTCCGAGCATGTGCTGGAAGGCGCGCGGGTCGGGTTTGCCGGCCGGCAGGCTCGACGACGCCACCATCACGTCGATCTCGGGTGTCAGGCCCAGGCGGTCGATCTTGCGGCGCTGCTGGCCCTCGTCGCCGTTGGTCAGCACGGCCGCGGTCAGCCCGGCCGCCCGCACCCGGCGCAGCGCCGGCACCGCGTCGGCGAAGACGGTCCAGCCCGCCTCGTAGCGTTCCAGATAACCGGCGAACAGCCCGTCGGCCTCGGCGTCGGTCAGCTCGGCGGCCAGGAACTCGCGGACCCGCTCCCGGCGCTGCCCGCTGAAGGTGATCTCGCGTCGCTGGTAGCGGGCGTAGTGCCGCTCGGAGACCGCCGCCCAGCGGGCGGTCACGTCCGGCCCGGTGACACCGAGCCCGGCGGCCCAGGCGACGACCGCCGCGCCGGAGGCGGTCACCTGGTCGACGAGGGTGTCGTCCAGGTCGAAGATCACTGCCTTGGTCATCGCTCCGCGAGCCTACCGGGCACCGTGTCGACGGCGGCGCGCGGCCGCGGGACGTCCACCGGAACGGCGGCCGGGCGCTGGTGCCGCAACAGGGCGTAAGCGCCGGCGAGGAGGGCGGCGGCGGCCAGGGCGTCGAGCCAGTAGTGGTTGCCGGTGGCGACCACCACCAGCAGCGTGATCGCCGGGTGCACCAGCCACAGTGCCCGGTAGCGGCTCCTGGTGGCCGCGATCAGGGCGATCGCGACGAGCAGGGCCCAGCCGACGTGCAGCGACGGCATGGCCGCGTACTGGTTCGAGATCTGGTCGGTCTCCGGCGGGCCGTAGACGGCCGGGCCGTAGAGACGCCCGAGATCCAGCATTCCGGTATCGGTCAGCATTCTCGGGGGCGCGAGCGGGATCAGGAAGTGTACGGCCAGAGCACCGCCCGTGAGCAGCACGATGACGTTGCGCGTCCACCGGTAGTGCGCCGGGCGCCACCGGTAGAGCCAGATCAGGCAGGCCGCGGTCGCCGGGAAGTGGACGTACGCGTAATAGCTGTTCGCCGCCTCGATCAGACCGGTCCAGCCGAGCAGGGACTGCTGAACGGCCAGTTCGCCGGGCAGCCGGAGCAGACGTTCGGTGTCCCAGATCGCCCGTGCGTTGCGGAACGCCTCGTCCACGTGGCCGTTGGCGGCGACCCGGGCCATCTTGTAGACCAGGAACAGGGCGGCGATCAGGGCCAGTTCCCGTAGCGCGGACAACCTTCGTGCCTGGCTCGCCATGACGCCCCCCGTCGATCAAGGGGCATAGCATCCGCCGATCTTGCAGTTTGTGCAAGATTCATACGAGAAGAAGTGATGTAACCCGCTGTTCACGTCCGCTCGACGGCGCCGGCGGCCAGCAGCACGGCCACGGCGACGGCCGCGAGGGCCAGGGTCGGCCAGTGGGGGCTCACGGCGTACCAGAGAAGAAGATGGACCGAACCGCTCGCCGCGAGCAGCCCGGCGCCGATCGCACGGCGCGTGCGGGCCGGCAGCAGGCCGACACACAGCCACGGCAGACGGCCCGCCGGCATCAGCACCCGTAGCGCCAGGCCTACCGTGACCAGCGCCATCACCACCGCCGCGCCACGGGCCAGCAGGGACGCCGGATCCCACCAGCGGTCGGCCACGGCCAGCGCCGCCACGATCGGCACCCCGGCGAGCAGACCCCGGCGCAGGCCGGCCAGCAGCCCGCGGATCGGCCAGCTCAGGGCGGGGGCGCCGTACCGGTCGGGGTGGTCGGCGGCCAGTTCCCGCAGGCCGCGCATGGCGTCCCGGACCCGCAGCCGCTCGGCGTCCAGGAGGGCGATCATCCAGCGGCCCTCGGCGTCCTCCGGGTCCTCGGCCAGCGCCCGGGCCGCGGCCGCGCGGGCGGCGTCCCGGTCGCCGGCGTTGCGTTCCACCTCGGCCAGCGTCATCAGGTCGGGCACCGAATGCGGAGCGATCGCCACCGCCCGGCCGGCCGCCGCGCGGGCCTCACCGAACGCACGGCGCAGCACCAGGCAGCGGGCCAGCGCCCGGTGCGGTTCCGGCCGGTCCGGGGCCAGGCGCACCGCCTCCCGGGCCGCGGTCTCCGCCTCGTCGCCCCGGGACAGCAGCAGGAGGCACTCGGCGCGCTCGATGTGCACGACCGACTGGCCGGGGGCGGCGGCCACCGCGGCGTCGGCGAACTCCAGGGCGTCGGTGTACTGCCCCTGGAGCCGCCGCAGGCCGGCGAGCAGGCCGAGCAGTTCGGCGTCGGCGGGCGTCTCGGCCAGCCCCTCCCGGACCGCGGTCTCGGCCTGCGCCAGGCGGCCGACACCGGCGAGCGCCCGCGCCCGAGCGGCGGCGTTCATCGGATCTTGCGCTTCTTCAGGTAGGCGGCCAGGTCGTCGTAGGCGCCGCTCTCATTGGCGAACATCGCCACGTTGCGGGCGGTGGCGAACCACGCGTCGGTGGACGGGCGCACCTCGCGGGCGGCGGCCAGCATGTCGCCCTGGTTGATCATGCGGATCTCGCCGGTGTCGATCGAGTCGCGCATCGCGAACTCGGCGGCCGTCTCGCACAGGTGCGCCAGGTCCGCGCCGGAGTAGTGCTCGGTGGCCGCCGCGACCGCGTCCAGGTCGATCCCGGCGACCGGGCGGTCCCGCAGATGGTATTCGAGGATCGCGGCGCGGGCCGGGGTGTCCGGCGGCAGCACGAGCACGGTCCGGTCCAGACGGCCGGGGCGGCGCAGCGCCGAGTCGACATCCCACGGGGCGTTCGTGGCGGCGAGCACGAAGACGCCGTCATTACCGCCGTCAACACCGTCAAGTTCGGTCAACAATTGATTCACTACAGTCCGCATGGATGACTGCAGTTGACTGCGCTTGTGACCGAGCGCGTCGATCTCGTCGAGGAACAGCACGCACGGCGCGTGGCCGCGGGCCGACTCGAACAGGTCGTGCAGGTTGCGTTCGGAGCTGCCGATCCACATGTTCAGCACGTCGGTGATCGACAACGAGATGAACGCGGCGCCCATCTCGCCGGCTACCGCGCGGGCCAGGAACGTCTTGCCGCATCCGGGCGGGCCGTAGAGCAGCAGACCGCCGCGCAGGCTCTTGCCGAACAGGGTGCGCAGCTTCGGATTGCGCAGCGGGCCGAGGAACGACACCTCGAGGCGCTTCTTCACGTCGGTCATCCCGCCGACGTCGGCCAGCGTCACGGTGGACCGCTCGACGTCGAACGCCCGGTCGGCGTGCCCGCGCACCGGGTCCGGCTCGCCGTCGGCCCGCGCGAACCGCGGCGGCACCACGTCGCCGAACTGCTCCTCCATCGCCGCCCAGTCGATCCCGGCCTTCTCCCCTTTTCCAAGATCAACACCCGGCGGCGGTACGGCCGGAGCGCCCCCGCCGTCCGCCGGCCCGGATTCATCACCCCCGCCGGAACCATCGCCCGGCCCGGAAGCGCCTTCGGCCGAGCCGGGGGCACCGCCCGCGGCCGCACCCCCGGCGCCCGCACCTCCAC
>NZ_JBEZXU010000113.1:0-18233 GCF_040638175.1 Actinoplanes sp. NPDC026670 | reverse complement strand
AAAAGGGGACCCGAACTCGAACGAGACAAGCTCATCCCGCTCACCCTCGGCGAGGTCCGACGTCTGCTGGCACACCTGATCACGACCATCCGCCAGCAAGATCATATCTGGCACTGGTCATACTGGCGGCGCCGCCATCAATACCGGGCGCGAACCAGCCACTACCTGCGCAGACTCCGGACCTGAAAGTGCGGCTGGAGTACTAGCCGCGGCGCTGCGGCTCACCACGGTCGGCGCCGGGCTGATGCGCGACGCCGACCGGGTGCGCCTCGACCAGCGGCTGGGTCCGCGCTCGTGGGCCCACCCGCTCGGAACCGACCCGGTCGGCCGCGACGTGCTGGCACAACTCGCCCACGGCGCCGTCCTCACCGTCGGCACCGCCGTCGCCGTCACCCTGATGCCCCTGCTCGTCGGCCTTGCCGCCGGCCTGCGCGGCGTTAAGGCCGACGCCGGGACCGCCGACGTCCTCAACGCACTGCCACCCGTCTTCGTCGACCTCGTCATCGCCGCGCTTCTCGGCCCAGGGCTGACCGCTGCGGCCTGGGCCGCCTGGGTGCCACTGGCCGTGCACACCCGCAGCCTCGCCGAGGAGGTTCGATCCAGCGGCTACTATCGCGCCGACGTGCCCTGCGGCGCCGGAACGGGTCGCCTGCTCAGACGGCATCTGCTGCCCCCCGTTTCCGGGCCGGTCGTCGTACACGCCCTCGCCCGGATCCCGGCCACCGCGCTCACCATCGCCGGGCTCGGCTTCCTGGGGCTCGGCGCCGGCCACGACTCTCCCGAGTGGGGCGCCCAGCTCGCCGCCGCCGTCACCTACCTGGAACGAGCGCCGCTCGCGGTGCTTGGCCCGGTCGCCGGTCTGGGCCTGCTCGGCATCTTGGCGGCTGTACCGGCACCGGGCATGCGGAACCACCAAGCGACGTTTGACGAGGTGGAAGCGGCGGGTTTCCGGGTCTTGGGGGTGGCGTTGGCACGTTCTCCGATGGCCCGGGTCCGGGGCGAGCGCGGTTGACGCACAGCACCGGAATCGGCTGATCGGCCGATTCCGGCTGATGGATGGTGTGATGAAGTTGTGTTCCCGCTCATGTATGCACATCGATGTGCTGGTTGAGTGGCATGTGACGGCTTCGTACACGGGGAAAGACGCATGAGCCGACCTGCGAGCAGTCTTGGTCCTTGGATCGGCGTGTCGACGGTGCTCGCTGTGGCTGTCACCGTCTACATGTTCGCGCAGCCGCAACGTGGGGCCAGTGTCGCGGCGGGGCTCAGCCTGGCCGGCACTCTCGTCGCCACTGGGCTCACGATTCGCACCGCCGTTCGGGCGCAGCAGGAGGCGGTGACCGGTGAGAGCCGTCCGCCGAGTACGGCAGTCAAGTTCTGGGCCGTTGCCGGGCTGGCGGCGAGTCTGCTGGTGCCGTCGTCGGTGTGGGTGTGGAACCGATGGTTCTCCGACCTGGACGTCACCTACGGCAACGCGGTCGATGTGCGCGAGGGGGTCTGGACCGTGGTCGTGCCGGACATCGACTCGGCATCCGGGTGGAAAGGCGGCGAGCTCGTGTTCACGCCGGTCCTCCAACCGGTCAGTGATCTGAGCGACTGCGTCGTACCGTCGATCCTTCGTGTCGAGCCCCGGCTGGACGGGCGCGCCGGCACCGAGGTCCCAGCACGCCACGACGAGCAGAGCTCCATCAACATCCCGGACCGGACGGACCATGTCGAACTGGGGTTGCAGCTCGACGCCCCTGCCGAACAGATCTGCATCGTCAAAGTGTCGTTCAAGGACAGCCAACTGCGTCGATAGCCTGCCGCGGGAAGGGAGACGCGCGTGAACTACTCGAGGCGTGCCCGGTGGGGGCGGTGGATGCTGGCCACCGCTCTGGTCATCACGATGCCGTCGTTGGCAGGATGCCCCGGCGCGGACGTGGAACCTGAGCCCTCCGAGTACCTGTCGGGGGAGGTTCTGATCGGCATCAACACCGACCTGCCGGGCTGGAGTGAGTACTCCAACGGGGTGTGGCAGGGATTCGACATCGCCCTGGGCAGATGGCTCGGCGAAGAACTGGGATTCGACGTCCGGTACGTCAACCTGACCACCAACGAGCGGATAAGCGCCCTGGAGGCTGACGGCGCAGTAAAGCTGGTGATCTCCAATTTCTCTATCACGGATAATCGGCGTGAAACCATCGATATGGTCGGGCCCTACTTCACTGATTCACAGGGCATCTTGACACTCAAGACGAAACCGATCGCCGGACGCAAAGACCTTGTCGACAAGTCTGTCTGCGTCCCGCTCGGATCGACCACCGAACTGCGCCTCGGTGACATGACCGTCGTCGCGACACCGGAGAACACCTTGCAACGCTGCATGGAGCGGCTACGGGCCGGCGAGGTGGATGCGGTCTCCTCCGACCGGGTGATTCTCGAGGGCTTCGTCGTTCACGGCGGCGACGATCTCACTCTGGCGCAGAACATCCGGGTGGGCAGCGAACGGTACGGGATCGGGATCCCCAACAACCGGCCGAAACTGTGTGAATATCTCCGGGACAAGCTGAGCAAGTTCATCGACGATAAATGGGACCAGACGCTGCGGGACGCTCTGCCGGGCGTCGACCCGAAAGATCGCAAACCGAACTCGGCGGCTCTCGATCCCTGCGAGAAACCCGCCACCGAATAGCGGACCGGGACGTCTTCAGGGCAGCAGCATGCGCAGGCCGGCGTAGAGCAGGTAGAGCGAGGTCGGCAGTACCATCACCGGGATCAGGACGAAGATGAACACGGCCTGCCGGATCTCGGCGTGCGCTTGGCGCCGCCCGGCTTCGAGGGCGAGGACCGTCGGCGTCGCCGGGTTGTACCGGACCTGGACAGGGGCACCGGTGGCCAGGTCGGGTAGGCGGTTGCCGGGGAGCTGGACCGTCCCCTGCACCTCACGGCCGGGCTCCGCTTCGAAGCGGACGACCGCCTCCCGGCCGCCGCCCTCGACGTCGAGTTCAAGCAGCGACACTGTCGTCGCGGTGGCGGTCCGTCCCCGCCTGCGCAGATTCCAGGCATGGCGTACCTCGGCTGCCTGGGCTACGAGCACGCGCAGCGCACCGTAGGAGATGAACGAGCCGAGGGCGGAGGCGACGAGACCGTTCAGCACCAGTCCTCCCATCGGCGATGGTCGACCTCTTTCTGCAGGGTAAACCCGAGCGCCGCGGCCGGTCACGTTCACCGCGGCGACCGCACGGCGGCGTGCACCTGGACTTCCGCGCGCCCGCCCGGCGAACCTGGCCCGCACCGACCACCACGACGTCACTACGCCCGACAGGCCGGCTGAGGACCCTGCCCCAAGGGCTTCCTACCGGGGCATCGGGGTGTTCGGCTTGGCAAATGATCGCAGGCAGGCGACCGGCGACATGTCGGGGGTGAGCCGCACGAGGTCGTCGCGGACCGCCGTGGCGGCGACCTCCGCTCGCGACTTCGCGCCGGTCTTGCGCAGGATGTGCTCGATGTGGCTGTGCACGGTGCGCGGTGACAGGAACAGTTCCTGCGCGATCACCTGATTGGAGTGCCCCATCGCGGCCCTGGTCACCACATCGATCTCGCGTGGGCTCAGGGAGTGCGGAAGGCCGGTGGGTCGCGCCTCGACGAGGACCGCAGGCCGGAGACCGGCGAGTTGCTGATGCCGCAGCCGCACCCGGAACCAATCTCTGCCGACCAGCCAGAGCAGGCTCAACCGGGAGTCGGGCCACGAGGCGAACTCCGCGATCAGTCTGCGCAACGTGACGTCGTCGAGCATCGACGGCCGCAAGCGATCGGGGATCTCCACGACCTGGTCCCCGGTGATCAGCGATGCGTACGCCCACTCCGGCACGGCGGTGCTGTCGTCTGCCCACACCAGCCGGTCGACGAGCGCGGACAGGGCCGGCATGACGGCGGCCAGGAGCCGTCGGCATTCGGTGTCGAAGACGTCTGCCCGGCAGATGGAGAGGTTGACGAGGCCGACGTAGCGGCCGCGATGGCGCAGCGCCCCGGTCATGGCGTCACGGAAACCGGCGGGCCGGACGTTCTCGGCGTAGAACCAGCCCTGGCGAAAGGACTGCCCGGCCTCGTCGGAGATGGATTCGGGCAGGTCACTGCCGAGTATGTTGCGGTGCCATCGGGTCTGAACGAACTGTTCGGCCAGCCGGCTGCTGATGGCCGGCTGGTAGCCGATGCCGGCGAACTGGAGATGTCTGCCGGTCGCCGGGTCGACCCCGACCAGGGTGGCGGCGTCGGCGGGAATCAGTTCGCCCAGGGCATGCAGCGCCTCCTGGCACGCTGCCGTGACGTCGCGCTCGCGGGTCAGCATGCCGAGCCGGGTGGCGACCTCGATCTGGTGGTGGGTGGGCACGAGCACCTCCCGGCTGACAGCACGGCATAACGTTCGGGCCCTAACGATAGGGCGGCCGGGATGGCGGTACAAGGTCGCCTGCCGACGGATCGGTATTCCTACGGATGTGGCGTCGGTCGTTCCCGCGCTTTGCTTCTCGGCACCCCCACGGGGCTGAGTCTCGAGAGGCCACAAAAATGAACGATTTCTTCCGTCCTTCCCTGCTGTCGGCCGGCGCGGGCCTGTCCCGGCGCGGCCTGTTCACTCTCGCCGGCGGCATGACCACTGCCACCGCCCTGGCCGCGTGCAGCGGCCCGGAGTCACAACCGACCGCCACCGGCTCCCCCGCGGCCGGCCCGAGGACCATCACGAAGATCGGCTTCGACTATCCGTTCACCCAGCTGCCGCTCTACGCCACCCTGGTCAAGCTGGCCACGGCAGCGGCGCGGCGACAGGGCGTCGAGGTCGTCACCAGCAACGACGCGGCCAAGGTGGATGCGCAGGTCACCAACCTGACCACCTGGGTCGGCCAGAGGATCCCGGCGATCGTGTCGTTCCCGATGGTGTTCGAGGCGACCGAGAAGATCGCGAAGGCCGCGCTGGACGCCGGGCTGATCTGGGTGACCTACGGCGGCACGCTGCAGAACCAGAGCGCCGACATCCAATTCAGCTTCCTCAAGGGCGGCACCCTGCTCGGCGAGGCGGCAGCGCGGTGGGCGAACGAGGCCCTGGGCGGCACGGGCAAGGTCGCGTTTCTGGTCGACGAGACCATTCAACTCGGCCGGGACCGGACCAGAGGCATGGTCGACGCGTTCACCAGGGCGGCGCCGGGTGTCGAGGTGGTGGCGAAGGAACAGGCCATCGACCCGGACACCGGCCTGTCGAAGTCGTCCGCGCTGCTGGCCAAGCATCCCGATCTCAACATCATTCTCGGCGTGACCGACGCCGCGGCCTACGGCGGGTTCAAAGCCCTGCAACAGGCCGGACGGGCGCCCACCGACGCACGGACCTTCGTTGGCGGCCAGGACGGCGCGGTCCCGTCACTGGTAGCGATCAAACAGGGCACCTTCTACCGGGCGTCGGCGGCACTCGCTCCGAACGACATCGCCGACGCCGTCGTCGGGGTGCCGTTGGCGGTGGCGGCCGGCGACTCCGATCCCAGCGTCGACCTCCCGATCACCCTGCTCCAGCAGGCCGACGGCGCGAAGATCGACGACTTGATCGCACAGAACTCCTGAGGCCCACGATGAGTCTTCAAGTGACCGGCCTCGTCAAGACGTTCAACGGCGTACCCGCGCTGGGTGGTGTTGATCTGCATGTTCCCGCCGGGCAGGTGCACGCTCTGCTCGGCCACAACGGCGCCGGCAAGTCGACGTTGATCAAATGCCTGGGCGGGGCGTTCGCTCCCGACAGCGGCTCCATCGACGTCAACGGCGTGCCGCATGCGCGTCTCACCCCGCGAACGGCGATCGCCGCCGGAGTCGCGATCATCTACCAGAACCTGAGCGTGATCGAGCCGCTCACCGCGGCGGAGAACATCTTCCTCGGCCAGGAGTGGACCCGCGCCGGGCTGGTCAACCGGCACGCCCAGCACGAGGCCGCGACCGGGCTGCTGCGCCGGGTCGGCGCGTCCTGCCGGGCCGACGACCGGGTCGGTGATCTGCCGATGGGGCAACGTCAGATGGTCGAGATCGCGAAGGCGCTCAGCCGCAGCGCCTCCGTGCTGGTGCTCGACGAGCCGACCGCCGCGCTGTCCACCGCGGAGAGCACGGTGCTGGCCGAATGCGTCGACGAGCTGCGCGGTCAGGGACTGGCCGTGGTGTACGTGACCCACCTGCTCGCCGAAGTACAACGGCTGGCCGACGCGGTCACCGTGCTGCGCGACGGACTGGTCAGCCACCGCTCCACCCGCCCCGCCCGCGACCGGTCTGCGCTCGTCGCGGCGATCGCCGGCACATCCGGCGCCCCTGTCGCGCCGCTGACGGCCGACGTGCCCGCCGCCGGGCCGCCGCGGCTGGAGGTCGACGGGCTTGCCGGGCCCGGCTTCGGGCCGGTGAGCCTCACGGTCGGCGCCGGGGAGATCGTCGGCCTGTACGGGCTGATCGGTTCCGGCCGCACCCGACTGATCGAGACCATGTTCGGCCGGCGACGCCGGTCACGCGGCACGGTGCGTATCGACGGCCGGACGATCACCCCGCGCAACCCGGCCGACGCCCTCGCCGAAGGGGTCGCCCTGGTGCCGGCCGATCGACGACGCCAGGGCCTGTTCGGCCTGCTCAGCGCGCTGGACAACATGCTGCTGCCGGCGCTGCGCCCCCTGGCCCGCCATCGGCTGCGCCACCGCCGGGCCGAACGGCGGCTGTTCACCGACACCGCCACCGCACTGCGGCTACGCCCGGCCGCGCCGCGAGCGCCGGCCACCGCCTTCTCCGGCGGCAACCAGCAGAAGCTGCTGCTCGGCCGCTGGATCAACCGGTCCCGGACAACCAACCTGCTTCTTCTCGACGAACCGACCCAGGGCGTCGACGTCGGTTCGCGGCGGGAGATCTACCAGGCGGTGGCCGACCTGGCCGCCGGCACCGGCGCGGCCGTCCTGTTCGCCTCCACCGACCCCGAGGAGATCGTCGCGCTCGCGCACCGCTGCCTGGTGATCGTCGACGGCCGGGTGTCCGCGGAACTGTCCGGCGCACGGCTGACCGAGGCGGCGCTGCTGTCCGCGGCACACCTGGCACCGACCTCGCCCGACGAAAGGCGTACCCGATGACCACCCGGCGGTTGTTTACCGAGGCCGGCCGCGCCGCGGCCCTGCGCCATCCCCTGCTGCCGGTGCTCCTGCTGCTGATCCTGGTCTTCCAGGCAAGCACCGGCAGCTTCCTCGACCCCGGCAATCTGCGCGGGATCGCGCTGGACGCCGCGGCCATCGCCATCGTGGCCGCGCCGCTCGCGGTGCTGATCATCAGCGGCTACCTGGACCTGTCCGTCGGATCGACGCTGGCCCTCGGCGGGCTGGTGGCCGGGTGGCTGGCCGGTGAGTCACAGCAACCGCTACCGGTGGCCGTGCTGGGGGCGCTGGCGGCCGGCGCTGCGGTCGGCGCCCTCAATGCGGTGTTGTGCTGCTACGCCGGGCTGTCCTCGTTCATCGTCACGCTCGGCATGCTCACCGCGGTGCGGGGTCTGGGCCAGCAACTGTTCCCGCTCCCGCTCAGCGACTTCGGAACCGGATTCGCCTGGCTCGGCGGTGCCCGGCTGGCCGGCGTCGCCGCGCCGGTAGTGCTCGCCGCAGCCGTTCTGCTCGCCGCGGCGGCCTTCCTCGCGCTCGTCCCGGCCGGGCGTCACGTCTTCGCCATCGGCGTCAACCGTGAGGCCGCGTATCTGTCCGGAATCAACATCCGCCGCATCCCCGCAGCCCTGTTCGTGATCACTGCCGCGGCGGCCGCTCTGGCCGGGGCGATAAAGGCGTCGGTGCTGGACAGTGTCGCCTCCGGCACCTCCGGCCTCGGTTTCGAGCTGACCGTGCTGACCGCGGTGCTGCTCGGCGGCGTGGCCCTCACCGGCGGCGCCGGATCGATCCTGGGTGTGCTGCTGGGCGTGCTGTTCCTCGGCACGTTGCAGAACGGTCTGACCCTGCTCAGCGTGCCCACCTTCTGGCAGCTCATCGCGCAAGGTCTCGCCCTGATCGTCGGTGCCGGGCTCGCCCACCTGACCCCTCACTCCACCAAGGGAGCCCGCCCGTGACGGCAGCGCCTGACCTGATCCTTTTCAACGGAACCGTGTTCACCGTCGACAAGCGGTTCTCGGTCGCCCAGGCGGTCGCCGTGAGCGACGGGCACATCGTGGCCGTCGGCGACGACGACGCCGTGCGTTGCCTGGCCGGGCCGTCGACCCGGATGATCGACCTGGCCGGGCGGACCGTCCTTCCCGGCATCAACGACTCGCACCTGCACGGCGCCGCATACGGGATGTCACGACCGCCGTTCGCCCTCGACCTCGCCTACCCTGCGGTCCGATCGATCGCCGAGGTGGCCGCCACGGTCGGCCGCGCCGCCGCCGCGACCCCACCGGGCACATGGATCATCGGTCTCGGCTGGGACCCGGGGTTCCTCGCCGAATGCACGATCGACCCGCCACGCCTGCCGAACCGGCACGACCTGGACCGGATCGCGCCCGGCCACCCGGTGTGCCTCAACGACTTCTCCGCACACATGGTCTGGGCCAACACCGCCGCCCTGCAGGCCGCGGGAATAACCGCGGACACGCCCGCGCCGCCGGGCGGAGTGATCGACGTCGGCGACGACGGCGCACCGACCGGCATCCTGCGCGAGGCGGCACAGATCCTCGTCCAGCAACACCTGCCGAAACCGACCGTCGCGCAACGCCGCACCGCCATCACCAGCGTCGTCGCCGAATTGCACACCCGGGGAATCACCAGCTACACCGAACCCGGCCTCGGCCCTGGCGGCCGGCAGACACTGTTCGGCGGCCTCAGCGACGACAACCTGACCGCCTATGCCCAGCTCGCAGCCGAGTCGGCGCTCGCGGCCCGGGTCACGGTGCTGCTGCTGCCGGCGCCGATGGGCGGATCGGCGGCCGAACTGGCCACCGGCCTGGCCACCGCACCGCCGGCGTCAGCGGATCCCCGCCGGCTACGGGTGGCCGGTGTGAAGATCTTCGGCGACGGCGTGCCACCGAACCGGACGGCCTGGATGACCGAGGAATACGCCGGCGGCGGCCACGGGTCGCTGTGCGTGCACGGCGCCACGGCGAAAATCCAAGAAGAAGAGCTCCATGAGATGGTACGAATCGCGCACGCGGCTGGCTACCAGGTCGGCGTCCACGTGACCGGAGATCGCGCCATCGACACCGTGGTGAACGCGCTGGCCGCCGCCGACCGCGCCCACCCACGCCCCGACGCCCGGCACTACGTCATCCACGGCGACTTCATCACCTCCAGCAGCCTGGCCCGGCTGGCCGCACACGGATACGGCGTGAACATGAACCCGGCGATCAAATGGACCGTCTCCGACCTGATGGACGAACTGGTCGGCCCGGCACGCTCGGCCTACCAGTGGCCGGTGCGGGCAGCGTTCGACGCCGCAGTGAACGTCTGCGCCAGCTCCGACGCCCCGATCACCGCCCCGGACTGGCGGCAGGGCGTGGCAGCCATGATGCTGCGCGAGTCCAAAGCCAGTGGCCGGGTCAGCGGCCCGGAGCAACGTGTCGGCCTGGCCGACGCGATCCGCGCCTACACCATCAACCCGGCACGGCAGGACTTCGCCGAGGACTGGAAGGGCTCCATCGAGGCCGGCAAGGTCGCCGACCTGTGCGTGCTGGGCGCCGACCTGACCACCGTCGACCCGCACGACCTGCCGGACGTGCCGATCGACCTCACCGTCTTCGACGGCGCCGTGGTGTACGAGAGGACGCTCTGACATGCCGGTACCGAAGCTGCTGATGGTGCTCACCGAGAACTGGACCCTCGTGCCACCCCGCGACCTGCGCGCCCTGGTGCGGCTCGCGGTCGAGGCGGAACAGGCCGGAATCGACGGCGTGATGCTCAGCGAACACACCGTCCTGGGTCCCAGCGCCGGCGGGTACGGCGTGATGGCAAACCCTCGCGACTATGCCGCGCCCGGCAACCAGGACCCGGCGATGCCGTGGCCCAGCTCGATCGTGCTGATGTCCGCCATCGCACAGGCCACCAGCACACTCCGCATCGTGGCCGGGGCGATCATCGCGCCGCTGCGCCACCCGCTGCAACTCGCCAAGGACCTCGCGACCCTCGACCTGCTGTCCGAGGGACGGCTCGTGGTGCTGCCCACGGTGAGCTGGCACCGCGACGAATACGACGCGCTCGCCGTGCCGTTCGCACAGCGGGGCCGGATCCTCGACGAACAACTCGAGGTCCTCGAGGCCGCCTGGAGACCGGGACCGGTCAGCCATCACGGCGCCCGTTTCCACTTCGACGACGTGTGGGTCGAGCCGCAGCCCTGGCGTCCCGGCGGGCCCACCCTGTGGTTCGGCGGCCAGGGCATGCACCCGCCACTGCTGCGCAGGCTCGTCCGCTACGGCGCCGGGCTCAACCCGTTCGGGCCGCTCACCGACGCCGACCTCACGACCGTCCGCACCGCGTTCGCCGACGCCGGCCGCGACCCGGACACCTTGGAGCTGATCGGGGGCATCCGGGCCACCTTCCACGGCAACGACGACGTCGGCGACCTCGACACGGCCCTGCTCGATCTGCCCCGCCAACTGGACCAGGGCTTCACCACGATCTGCTTCAAACCGTCGATGTTCCTCGACGACCCGGCACTCATCGGACCGTTCTGCCGCACCCTCCGGCGAAAAGTGGAGGCGCTGGCGAAATAGCGGCCCACAGCTGGACCGGCCAGCCACACGAAAAGGAAACAACAAGTCTTGGTAATTTTCTACTTACGTTCTCCAACACATCCGCCGTCCGTATCTCAGGAGAACGCATTGATGCGAGACGCAGATAGTCTGATCCGGTGCGCGTTTTACTAGTGGAGGACGACCACCCGGTGGCCGAGTCATTACGCCGCGGGCTCGGTCGATACGGTTTCGAGGTCGAGTGGGTGACCGACGGCCGGTCCGCGCTGGAAGCGGGCCCCTGCGATCTGGTCCTGCTGGACCTGGGACTACCCGACACCGACGGTCTCGACGTGTGCCGCGAACTCAGATCACGCGGGGACGTCCCGATCATCGTGATCAGCGCCCGGTCCGAGGAGATCGACCGGGTCGTCGGCCTCGAACTCGGGGCCGACGACTACGTGTCCAAACCGTTCGGCATGCGTGAGGTGATCGCCCGCATCCGCGCGGTCCTGCGCCGCAGCGCCCAGCGCGCGGCCACCGACCGGCCGGCACCCGCCGCGGCTTTACCGGATCGCCTCACGATCGACCACCGGGCACGGCGCGTGCTGGTCGACGGCGCCGAGGTCGTCCTCGCCCCGAAGGAGTACGACCTGCTCACCTTCCTGTGCGCCGAGCCCGGCCGGCTCTTCTCCCGGGAACAGATCATGGAAGCGGTCTGGAACACCACCTGGTTCGGGGCCACCCGGACGCTGGACGTCCACGTCGGGGCTCTTCGCCGCAAGTTCAGCGGAGTCCTTTCCGTCGAGACGGTCCGCGGGGTCGGGTTCCGCCTGCTGGCGGCCGCATGATCCGGCAACTGGTCGTCACCTACGTGCTGCTGGTCGCGATCGCGATCGCCGCCTTCACGGTCCCGGTCGCCTGGGTGCTGACCGAACAGCTTCGCCAGGACGCCGTCAGCGCGGCGAGCCGGGAAGCGGACACCGCCGCCCTGTTGGTCGCCGTCGGGGACACGCCGTCACAGCAGGCTCTCGTGCGGCTGACCGACGCCTATCAACGTCAGACCCCCGGCCGCCTGTCCGCCGTCTTCGGCGCCTCTGCCTCCACGGGCCGCCCGGATGATGCGATCAGCCGGGCACTGGCCGGCGAACGGGTCGTCGCCTGGGGATATCAGCCCGCTCTGCGCGCCGACGGGCTCGTCGTCGCCGTCCCCGCCCGGGCCGGCGACGGCACGGTGGTCGGCGCCGTCGCGGTGGCGTACCCGTCCGCTCCCCTACGCCAGCGGCAGTGGCAGATCTGGGGATTCCGGGCCGGCCTGGCCGTCGGGGTCCTCATCGCCGCCGCACTGCTCGGCCTGCTTCTGGCGCGGCGGGTGACCAGTCCGCTCAGGGCCCTGACCCGGATGGCCGGCCAGCTCCGCGACGGGGATCTGACGGTCCAGGTGCAGGAGAGCGGTCCGGCCGAGATCCGGACTCTCGCGCGGACACTCAACACCGCCACCGGCACCATCGACAGTCTGGTCCGCTCACAGCGGACCTTCATCGCCAACGCGTCCCATCAGCTGCGCACCCCACTGACGGCATTGCGGTTGTCACTCGACAACATCTCCGACGCGGCCACCGATCCGGCTCTGCGTGACGACGTGGAACAAGCCACGGCAGAGGTGGTACGGATGAGCAGGCTGGTCAACGGGCTTCTGGCGCTGGCGCGGGCCGAGGGGGACGTCTCCGCACCCGAGAAGGTCCTCACCTCTGATGTCATCGGTGAACGCTTCGACGCCTGGCGGGCCGCCGCCGAGGAGAAGCAGATCCGGCTACGACAGTCGGGACCGTCTCCAGGACCGGTCGCCCTGATCACCCGCGGCCACCTCGAACAGATTCTCGACAACCTCCTGGCCAACGCCCTCGAGTCCGGCGCACCGGGCACGGAGGTCACGGTCGCCGCCGGCACCCACCCCGGCCACGTGCTCATCTCGGTCCGCGACCAGGGCCCGGGGATAGCACCCGAACTGCGGGAACAGGCATTCGAGCGGTTCTGGCGCGGCGGCAGCCGGCCCGGCGGCTCAGGACTCGGCCTGGCGATCGTGAAGCAGCTGGTCGAGGACGACGGAGGAACCGTACAACTGACCGGCGACCCCGGCGACGGCCTGACCGTCCTGCTGACCTTCCAGCCCGCGTGACCGGTGCAGGGCCGGGACGGCTGCCGCCCCGGCCCTGCACCCGTACCCCGCTATTCGGGCATGGCCGAAGAGTGGTGGACCACGATCAACCACCTGCCGTGCCGCAACTCGTAGACGTACGTGTAGCGGGCGTCGACGATGCGCCGGCCCTCGGGACCGTTCAGGGTGAACCGGTAGATCCCGCTGTCGACGGCCGTCGTCGCGTCCAGCACGTTGACGTGGGATTCGACGATGACCGCCTGCGGCGAGTTCAGCAGGAAGTGCGAGAAGTAGTCGACGATCGCAGCCCGGTCGGCGCGAACCTGGTTCGACACCGTCGGCAGCAGCACGGCGTCCGAGGCGTACCGGTCAGCGACACGCTGCGGGTCGCGGGTGGCCAGCGCGCGGTTCCACCCGTCGAACAACGACCGGATCTGCTGCGGGGACGGCACCTGCCGCGCCACCACACCTCCACTGTCACGCGGGTGGCTCGTGGCGGCGGAAGCACTGGAAACCGCGACCGGCGCCGCGATTCCCACCGCCGTGGTGGCCGCCAGGAAGGCCACCATTCGCCTGCTCATTCGGTTCACCATGAAAAGCCTCCTGAGGGATGGGAGTGTTGTGCGATCCACCATGCCGAATGTCGTGAAAACACAACGAACGAGAAAAGGCAGCAGTTCGCAAATCTCCGTCAGCCCGATTCAGCAGCCGCAACATCGCAGCAGCGGCCGAACCTTGTGCCGCCGTTTACGCAATGAAAGGTTCGGCAGGACAGGTAGCAACGACCGTTGTCGGTCGTCCTGCCGGTTCGCGCCGGCAGACCGGCCGGAAGTGGTCTCGACCTGGTTGCTTCTGCTGGGTACTCCTGCCTCGTGGACGCGTTGACTTGCTCAGAGGCGGTACTGGGCGACCAGGTCGCGTAGGCGCTGTGAGTTCTCCTGGAGATCGTCGGCGGAGACCGAAGTGGCCTGGGCCGCCTCACGGGTCGCGCCGGTCACCTGGATGACGTGGGTGAGCCCACCGCTGATCTCGGCGCTGCCGCCGGCCGCCCGGTTCAGGTCCCCGGTCATGTTCTGCGTCGTTGCGCTCTGCTGCTCGACCGCCGAGGCGATGGTGTTCTGGTAGTCGTTGATCCGCTCGATGATGTCGCCGATGCCGGAGATCGACTCCACCGCGAGCCGGGTGTCGGTCTGGATCTGCGCCATCCGGTTGCCGATCTCCTCGGTCGCCTTCGCCGTCTCCTGGGCCAGATCCTTGACCTCCCCGGCAACCACCGCGAACCCCTTTCCCATCTCACCGGCCCGGGCCGCCTCGATGGTGGCGTTCAGGGCGAGCAGGTTGGTCTGCTCGGCGATCGCGGTGATCGTCTTGACCACCGTGTCGATCTGCGCCGACGACGTGTCCAGCTGCACCATCGTCTGCTTGGCCTCGCTGGCCACGTCGACCGCCTGCGCCGCGACCAGCGCCGCTTCGGCCGCGCTCTGGGCGATCTCTCGGATCGCCGCGCCCATCTGCTCGGCACCGCTGGCCACCGCCTGCACACCGGCGTTGACCTCACCGGCTGCGGCGTCGATCGTGCCGACCTGACGCGACGCCTCGTCGGTGCTGTGGCTCAGGTTGCGGCTCGCGCTGCTGAGCTCCGTCGACCGGGCGGCGAGCCCGCCGCTGATCTCCGAGACGGTACGCATCGTGGCCCGTACCTGAGCGACCGCCTGATGCACCGACCGGGACATCTCGCCGATCTCATTCGATGCGGAGTCGGCTTCGCGTTCGGTCAGGTCGCCGCCGGCCATCGCGGCGACGACGTCACGCAACGCGATGATCCGATGGTTCATGGCACGGGCCATCATCAGGGCGAACACCGCCGCCAGCAGTACCCCGGCGATCAGCACGGCCGCGATCGTCAGGCGTGCCTGGCCGGCCGCGGTCTGCGCGTCGGCGGCCTGGGCGGCGGCCTGTTCCTCGGACTTGGCGGCCAGCAGTTCGAGCTGGTCGAGGGCTTCGACCACCGCCGGGGTCAGCTTTTCGCTGCGGAACTTCTGCCACTCGTCGAGCTTTCCGGCCTCTTTGAGCGCGCTGGATTGTTTACGCAGTTCCAGGTAGTTGGTCCATCCAGCCTGGAAGGCGGCGATGGCGGTGCGCTGCTGGTCGTCCAGCGGCAGTTTCAGATAGTCGTCGACACGGGTCGCGATCATGTCGTACAGCCCGGAGGCCTCCGTGCCGTACCCCTTGGCCTTCTCCGGGTCGGTGCTGGTCAGCTGCGACAAACCGGCCCACCGGGCATGCCAGATCACCTGCTGCATGTCTTTGACCAGCACCAACGGCTTCAACGACTCGGCATACAGCGCCTCGGTCGCATCAGCGGTGGTCTGCGTCCGCCAGACCCCGACGAGCCCGACGCACAGCGCCACCAGCAGGGCGAGCCCGGCCGAAGCCAGCAGGGCGGCACGGATACTCAGCGCCCGAAGGCCGAAAGCGGACACAGTCATCCTCCAGAGCGGGCCGGGCTGTCGTCCCTTCTGTCTGTACGCCTCATCGGGCGCTACGGCAGGAATACCGGAAAATGCGTGCCGGCATGATCGGTGTCACGCACGGAGGCGCCAGACCGTCAGCGCCGTCGCGGCGACCACGACGGTGGAGCCAACAGACTTGCGGCAGGGCTTGCTGGCTCTCGTTCGCTCTGGATCCGCCAGTCACGTCGACCTCCGGCCAGCGACCGCTCACGTACTCGCGGTGCCCACCGGCGTCCAGGCGTGTCCAGGATGACCGCCAACGGCCCGCCGACCTCACGATACTCGGAGCGACCGAGACCCGTTTCGTTCGTGGAGGCCGATGTGAACACCCGTATTCGTTCCGCCCTGTCCACAGCCGCCGCCTGCACCTTGGCCGCAGCGTCGCTCAACCTTGCCGCGGCGTCACCGGCCGCGGCGTTCGGTGAGGAGACCTACGGCTGTCGTCTCTCGCCGGGCACCGTCCTCACCTGGAAGACCATCTGCACCAACACCAAGCCGTCAGGCCGTTACAACGCGGGTTTCGCCGTTCTCAACACATCTGGCGAATACACCTACCAGTGGACCATCAACGGGGACTACCTGTCGATCATCACCGGTTGCACCGCGACCTCCTCCAGCTGTGCGGTCGCGCTTCCCGGTAGCGACACCGACAGCATTCTCTCGGTCACCGTGACCTACTCGCAGGGCGGACAGAGCGCGACCAGAACCGCATATGCAGTCGTCAACATGTACTGCGGCACCGTCTACTGCTGATCGTCTCCGGTCCCCAACGGCTATCGCCTACAGAACCAACCGAGCCGAGCGGCGATGCCCGGCCCTTCCCGGAACTCGCTTTGATGGAGGCCGTCTCCGGGAAGGAGCATTGTGGACGAGGTACCGCCTGGCACGGCGGGCGTGCGTACGCTGGCGGAGCTGGCGATTGCGCTGCGCAGGCTGCGGCAGCGGCAAGCCCGGGCGGTGGGGTCGGACCGGGTGAGCTACCGGGCATTGGCCAAGTCCGCGGGCTGGTCACACGGCATCGTCGGGGCCTACCTCTGCGGCACCAGCCTGGCCCCGGCGGACCGGTTCGACGTGCTGATCCGGCTGCTCGGGGCGAGCCCGGCCGAGCAGCGGGCCCTCGCCACGGCCCGTGACCAGGTCGAGGATCTACGGCGAGGGAGCGCGACCACGCCGCCGCACGTGCGACACCGGCTCCGCAGCAGTTGCCCGCGGACGTGGCGGGCTTCACCGGCCGGCACCGGGAACTGGCAGCGTTGGACGACCTCGCCGGTGGCGAGCCCGGACGGCGTACCGCTGTCGTCATCTCGTCGGTGTCCGGCACCGCCGGCGTGGGCAAGACCGCGCTGGTGGTGCACTGGGCGCACCGGTGGCGCGGGCGCTTCCCGGACGGGCAGCTCTACGTGGACCTGCGCGGGTACGACCCGGCCGCGCCGCTGACCGCGCACGACGCGCTCGCCACCTTGCTGGAGGCGGTCGGTGTGAGCAGTGCGGAGCTGTCGGCTGGCGTCGAGGAGCGGGCCGCCCGGTGGCGCAGCGAGACCGCCGACCGGCGTCTGTTGATCGTGCTCGACAACGCCGCCTCCGTGGAGCAGGTGCGCCCGCTGCTGCCCGGCACAGCGTCCTGCCTGGTCCTGGCCACCAGCCGGGACTCGCTGGCCGGGCTCGTCGTGCGGCATGGCGCCCGGCGACTGGACCTGGACCTGTTGCCGGCCGCGGACGCGTACGAGCTGTTGCGCCTGCTCATCGGGGTCCGCGTCGACGCGGAGCCCGAGGCGGCACGGCTGTTGGTCGAACGGTGCGCCCGCCTGCCGCTGGCGCTGCGCGTCGCTGCGGAGCTCGCCGCCGCCCGGCCCGGGACCTCGCTGGCCGGCCTGGCGTCGGAACTGGCCGACGAGCAGCGCCGGATGCACCTGCTCGGGGGCGATGGCGGCGATCCCCGTACCGACGTCAGCGCGGTCTTCTCCTGGTCGATGCGGCACTTGACGCCGGTCGCGGCCCGGCTGTTTCGCCTGTTCGGCCTGCACCCGCATACCGACTTCGAGGCGTACGCGGCGGCCGCGCTGGCCGGCACCGACGTGTCCGCGGCCCGATCCACCCTGGAGCTTCTGGCCCGTAAGCACCTGGTGCAGCCGCTCGGCGACGGCCGGTACGGGATGCACGACCTGCTGCGCGCGTACGCGCGGAGCCTGGCGACGGACGCCGCGGAGGACGATCCGCGGGCGGCACTCGGCCGGCTGTTCGACCACTACCTGGCGACCGCCGCCGACGCCATGGACACGCTGCATCCCGCGGAGGCGTTCCGGCGTCCGCGGATCGCGCCGCCGGGCACCGCCACGCCCGATCTGAGCGATCCCGGCGTGGCCCGTGCCTGGCTGGACGTGGAGCTGGACTGTCTGACGGCGGTCGCCCGGCACGCTGCCGAGCACGGCTGACCGGCCCATGCCGTACGGCTCTCCGGCACGCTGTACCGCTATCTCGCCGGAGACCGATACGACGTGGGTCTCGCGCTGCACGGGCACGCTCTGGCCGCGGCGGTGGCGAGCGGCGACGAGGCCGGCATCGCCTCTGTCCTGAACAGTCTTGGCTTCATCAACGGGCGACTGGGCAGGCACGACGAGGCGGCCGAGCAGCTCCTGCGCGCACGGGAATCGTTCCAGCGGGTCGGCGACCGCATCGGCGAGGGGCGGACGCTGGGCAACCTCGGCACTGTCGAGTCGGCCCGGGGCCGCCTGCAGCGCTCCGCCGACTATCAGACGCAGGCGCTGGAGGTCTTCCTCAGCGTCGGCGACGCCCTAGGCCGTGTTTCACATTGCTCGGAGCCACTGGTCGATGATGGCAATGATGACGGTGGCTTCGAACCGGACGGCGAGCTTGTCGTAACGGGTGG
>NZ_JBEZXU010000112.1:0-19023 GCF_040638175.1 Actinoplanes sp. NPDC026670 | reverse complement strand
TGGTCGACTGCTGTCTTACCGGGAGCCTCGTCCTACGTGGACACCGGCCTCCCGTACTGCCCGTGACCTGCACCGTCACGATGAAAATGGCTCACTGACTCTCTCCTTCGGCGAGCCGCAAGTCGCCAGCAAGCCTGAGAACGAATAACCCGGTGTCTGCCGCCCGACAGCCGAGGCGATGGACGCCAGAGTGCCATGTCACGGACCGTACGGCGAAGCGCCACCGGAACCCGATCCCGAGATGTTCATGGCCTGGCTGTCCGTCGGCGAAGAATGAGCCAGGGCGGCGGTGAAGACGCGCTGGAAGCGGGTCACGAAAGCCTTCTCCGTCGCTGTCCACGCCAACACCTCGGCCGGCGAGGGACCGGAGATCACGGGCGGCCCGTTGGAGGCGCGTGCGGTCCAGAAGCGCTCGTTGCGTACGAAACGTTCCTGAACGGCGTCCATCAGATGGCCGCGCTGATCTGCGGAAAGTCCGTAAGCGTCGGCCAGGACGCGGACCTGATGCGCCTGACTGCTCGCGTCTCCCCGTTCCGGCTTCGACGAGATGCACCAGGACCAACTCATGTAGGCGACGTCTTCGAGGGGGTCACCGACGGCGGCGAAGTCGAAGTCGATGAAGGCGATCGGTTGGCCGTGACGGAACACGGTGTTGTTCGGCCCTGCATCATGGTGGCAGATCACCGGCCCGCCGCCGAGGCGTTCGGCGAGAGTCCGGCTCGCCTCGTGGAAGCGGCGCAGCAGCGCTCCGGCGGCCGCGACCTGGTCATCTGTCATCGCATGCCACTTCGGCGGGACCTCACCCGGTAGGAAAGCCAGGATGTCCCGGTCGAGCTCGTCACGGCCCAGATACTTCGGGACGCCGTCGAAACCGGCCTGAGCAAGGTGCAGCAACAGTGTCCGTGTGAAAGCCGACTTCGGCCGTCTCACCGTCGCACCGACCTTGACGACGCCGGGGGTCAACCGCCCGCCGCCGAGAATCGTCTCGGACGGGTCCGCTTCCCCTTCGGCGACCACTCGGTCAGCCTATGCGTACTGACCGATGCCGCGGCGGTCCCGGTAGCGAGGCAAACTCGGGTGACGGGCGGTCGTGGGTCAGAGGGTCCACGCCCAGATGGTGCCGTCGTAGTTGCCGGACACGATGGTCGGGCGGCCGGCGAAGTCGCTGATCGCCACGGCCTCGGGGGCTTCCTCCGGGCCGGTGAGACCAGGGCCGTGGGGCTGCACGGCGGCGAGGTCCCAGATGCGGACACCGCTGTCGTCACAGCCGGAGACGGCGACGGTACGGCCGGCCACCGTACTGATCGCGACGGTTTTGATGGCCTTCGGAAGTTCCATCAGGATCTCGCCGGAAGGTTGTGCGGCGTCCAGATCCCAGCGGCGCATCATGCCGTCCTCACCGCCCGACACGGCGATCGGCTTCCCGCCCACGGTGCCGACGGCGAGTCCCCACACTTCGCCGTCGTGTTTGCCGAGCTTCCCCACCAGGCGCTCGCCTTCCACGTCCCAGAGGGTGATGGCGCCGTCGGCGCTGCCGGTGACCGCGATCGTCCGGCCGTCGACGGAGCCCAGAGCGATGCTTTTGACCGCGGCGGCAACCTTCGAACCCAGGGTCCGCCCTTTGAGCCTGGGGTTTGCGGGATCCCAGATCCGCACAGTGCGGTCATGGCACGCGGTGACGGCGACGGTCCGGCCGCGGATGGTGGCGAGCGCGACCCCGGTGACTCCCCCGGTGATCCCTTCACCCATGGGCGTGCCGCGCGGCGGGTCGGAGGTCAGATCCCACACCCGCACGGTGCCGTCGGTGCTCGTGGACACCGCTGTGCCACCGAGCATCGCGAGGCCGAAAACAGGCCCGTCGTGGCCGGAGAAGGCGCCGATGTCTTCGCCGGTGACCGGATTCCACAGTTGGATCGAGCCGTCCTGACGCCCCACGACAGCCAACGGCTCACCCCGGCGCATGCCGAGAGCGACGGACCAGACCGTCGCGCCAGGCGGGCTGAGCTGGCGGCCCATCCAGGATGGATTCGGCTTGTTCCAGCGGCCGAGATCAGGTCCGTACCGCCAGGCGACAGTGACGGCAGCGCCGAGGCCGACGCCCGCTGCCGTCCCGAGAACCAGCCGCCGCGACACTCTCGGCCGGTGGTGATGGTGCACGTGGAATTCGGACCTGACGCCGCCGTTGATGATGCCGTTGTTGGCGATACCACCGTGGTCGGCCCGGCCGCCAGCGAGCGCGGAACCGGCGTCGGCCGTCGCAGTGCTGCTGTCGGCCACCTGGTCGGTTGCCGCCGCCTGTGGTGCCGGGTCGGATGGCCGCGACGCCGGCCATGCCACGGCCAGGGAGACCACCGCGAACACCGTGGTGACGAAGAAGCCGACGACGGTCACCCACTTGTCGGCGTTCTCCAGGCCCTGGCCGGACAGGAACACCGCCCAGCCGATCAGGGCCACCACGAACAGCACCGCCGCGATGATCACCATTCGTGTACGGGACACCGGCGCATCATGGCCGGACGCCACCACCGGACGGGCGGCGGACCCGGTCCCGGCGATGATCCGCCAGGACCGGGCCTCACCTGCGGTTCAAAACCTTCCTCGGGTACGCGCGACGCGGCCCCCAGCAAAGGGCGCACCGGTGGGCGTACCCAATCGATGTCTTGAATTCCTTCTCCTGATACCTAGGTGGTGAGGTCGAAACGGTTGACGGTGACCGCGCCGCCGAGCGCGCTGGTGGCGTAGTTGAAGATGCCGAACCGGTAGCCCATGAAGAACTGCCACGCGTTGTTGAGGGTGAAGGCCGGCCCCAGCGTGGTGAAGGTGCTGCCGTTGGTGCTGTAGGAGAAGGTGGCGGTCCGTCCGGCGCCGGGCCGGATGTCGGCGGTGGCCCGCAGCCAGATCTTGCCACCGGTGACGGTCGCCCCGGCGGCTTCGGTGCCGGTGCCGGTGGTGGCCCAGCTGGAGTTCATGGTGAGCCCGTTGGTCATCGAGACCCGGGTGACGCCGTTGTCCTTGCGGATGCCGATCCAGGCCGACGAGTCGCGCAGCATGGCGAGCCCGGCCCGGTCGCCGTTGGCCATCTGCGAGTAGTCCAGTTCGATGGTCGCGGTCGAGGCGGGTCCCTGGATGCGGTGGGTGAGGGTGTTGCGGGCGTTGTAAAGGTCGCCGGTGACGGTCGCGGTGGACAGCCGCAGCCCGTTGCCGACACTGAACTTGCTGGTGTCGGGGTTGTGGTTCCACTCCCAGCGGTGCCCGAGGGTGGACGCGGTGAAGGTGTCCGGCCCGATCATCGGCTGCACCGTCTTGGTGGTGGTGATGTTCGGTTTCGGGTAGGTGGCGCCCCAGCGGCCGTCGACGGTGGTCAGCACCGGCCAGTCGTTGCTCCAGGTGATCGGCGCCAGCGTCGGCACCCGCCCGCCGGGGAACGCGTCGGTGAACGCCATGTACCACCAGTCGCCGTTCTGGGTCTGCACCAGGCCGCCCTGGTGCGGCACTCCCCCGCCGGAGATCGGGCCGGGAAGATCAAGAAGGACCTGGCGCTGCTCGTACGGACCCCACGGGCTGGTCGACCGCAGCACGTACTGGCCGTTGGCGGGGCGGGTCAGCCAGATGTAGTAGTAGCTGCCGCGCTTGTACATGCGTGCGCCTTCGAGCGTGCCGATGCTCGACGGTGTGGTGAAGACGGTCTGCGCCCGTACCTGCGAGGTCAGGTCCGCGGACAGCTGGGCGACGCTGATCGTGCCGTTGCCGTACGCGACATAGGGGGTGTCGTTGTCGAACAGCAGCCCGGCGTCGTAGTAGCAGTTGTTGATCCGCGCCTTCTTCGACCAGGCCCCGCCGACCGAGGCGGCCGTGTAGACGTAGGTGCGGTTGAACTCGGTGCAGCCCAGCCAGTAGTAGGTGCTGTTGCTGGGCCGGTAGTTGAACGCCGACGCCCAGATGCCCTTGACGTAGGCGCGGCCGCCGGACAGGTCGTAGGCGGCCGAGTCGAAGTCGAGCCGGGGCACCGAGTGTCCGGCGTACTCCCAGTTGACCAGGTCGTAGGAGCGCAGGATCGGCGCGCCCGGCGAGTAGTGCATGGTCGACGCCGACCAGTAGTAGGCGTCGCCGACCCGGATGATGTCGCCGTCGGCGAAGTCCTGCCACACCACCGGGTTGGTGAAGGTGCCGGTACCGGGGGTGCTGGTGCCGAGTTTGACGAGTTGCCACTGCTGGTTGGCGCCGTTCCAGTCGCTGTACTGGACGACGTTGGCGCCGTCGGCGGTCGACGCGTTCTGCACCTCGACGGCCTTGCCGCTGTTGCGGTTGATCAACTGAACGTAGCCGTCGATGTCCTGAATGCTGAACTGCTGGGCGGTGCTGTTGGCGTCGGGCTGCTGGACGATGCCCGCGCCGTCGGCGGTCGACGAGCCGGAGACGGTGAGCATCTTGCCGGAGTGCCGGGACTTCAGCCGGTAGAAGCCGCTGCCGGAGTCGGCGAACTGCCACTGCTGCTGGGCGCCGTCGTTGCGGGTCCACTGGGCGATCCGGGCGCCGTCGGCGGTGGACAGGTTGTAGAGGTCCATGGCTTTGCCGCTGGTGCGGTTGACCAGCACGTACCACGCGCTGGTGTCGATGGTCGCCGCTCGGGCCGGGGATGCGGCGACCGCGGTGAGCGCCACGCCGAGAACGGCGATCAGCGCGGCGGAAAGGGCCCTCCTCATCGAGCTCCTCGATTCTGGGGATGTGTGGGGACGGCGAATGTCAAAATGAGAGCGCTAACATTCCCGGCCGATGTTGCCAGACGGTATTCCTCGCTTCAAGACAATGCGGCACCGATGATTGGCGACTATAAATAGCCGTCCCGCGTAACAGTTTTTGAATTACCGGCGGGAAATCAGAGCGGTCTTGTCGGGCTTGCCGCTCGGGGCCAGCGGGACCCGGTCGATCAGCGTCACCGTCTTGGGGATGCAGGCGGTGCCGAGGTTCGTCTCGACCAGGGTGCGTAGCCGGGTCGGGTCTGGGGTCGCGCCGGCGGCCGGGACCACGAAGGCGTGGACGGCCTCGCCGGTCTCGTCGTCGGGGCGGCCGATCACATACGCCTCGGCCACGGCCGGGTCGGTGGCCAGGGTGCGTTCGATCGGGCCGGCGTAGATCAGGGTGGCCTGGACGATGATCACGTCGCGGGCCCGGCCGAGCAGGCGCAGGTAACCGTCGTCGTCGAGCGCGGCCAGGTCGCGGGTGCGGACCCAGCCGTCGACGAACACCTCGGCGCTCTCCTCCGGCTCCCGCCAGTAGGACGAGGCTTGCGCGGGCGTTCGCACGTACAACTCGCCGTCGTTGATCTTGAGGTCTATGACGGACGGAGGCCGGCCGACCGTCTCGGGCCGCTCGCCGGGAAACGCCATGGAGATCATGCCGGTCTCGGTCTGGCCGTATCCGTGGAAGACGACCGGGCCGAGGACGTCGAGCGCCTCCCGCAGCCGGCCCGGTTCCAGTGGCGACCCGGAGACCATCAGGGCTTTCAGGCTGCTCAGGTCGACCGGATCGGCGCGCTGGGAGCGGACCAACTGGTGCAGCTTGCCGACAGTGATCACGCTGGCGGTGGCCCGGTGCCTGACGAACGCGTCCGGGAACGCCGGTGGGTGGGCGGCGACCAGGGTGCCGCCCGCGGTGAGGGCGAGGATGCCGTACTCCAGCATGACCTGGCTGCTCAGCGACCCGAAGACCAGGTAGCGGTCGAGCCGGGTGGCGAGTTCGGCGATCACCGGGGGCCAGCGGTCCGGGTGCGGCGCCCAGGCGGCGGACATTGCGGCGTACGTCTGGGCGCAGCCCTTGGGGTTTCCGGTGCTGCCGCTGGTGTAGATGATCCGGGCGACATCCGACGGACGGCCGGCCGCGGCGAACGGTGTCGGGGTCGGCGCGAAGTCCAGCAGACCGGCCACGGCCGCGTCGTCGATCAGGAGGCAGTCGTCACGTTCCAGCAGGTACTGCTGTTGGCCGGCGGTGAGACCCGGCGGAATCCCGGTGACTCGCGCGCCGACGGCGAACGCGGCGATCGTGGTCGCGAAGGCCGGAGCGTTGACGCCGAGCCGCAGTGCGACCCCGCGGCCCGGCCCTAGACCGTGGAATCGCAGGCCGGCCGCGATCCGCCGGATCAGTTCGTGCATCTGCGACGCCGTCACCACCCGGTCGCCGTCCTCGAAGACCGGGCGGTCACCGCCGGTGGCGAGCCGGTCCAGGATCGGGTCGGGCCACATGCTCAGAGCAGGCCCTTGATGAACCGGGCCAGTGGCTCCTGGTGCACCGACGGGATGTTCCAGTGGTTCTCCAGGTTCTCGGCGAGGTGGTGCTCGGCCACCACTTCGCCGTCGCGGCGGGCCCGGACCACCGGGTGCAGGTAGCTGGCCCGGTGGGCGGTGGCGGCGTCGTTCTCGGCGATCCGCGGGACGGTGATGTCGAACGGGTCGACCTGGTCGTGGCCGGCTCCGTATTCGAGGGTGACCAGGAACGCGAGCGGTTCCGGCCACATGTGGGCGACCGGGACCTCCGGGTAGTGCACAGCCCGCCCGTCGGCCACGGTCACCACGTCGGCCAGCACGGCGAACTGCTGCCACAGCGCGGACGTCACGTTGATCCGGTCGATGATCGCGTCGGTGATCGCCTCCGGGGTGGCGTCGACGGGCGTGGACGGCCACGGGATGTCGTGGTGGCGGCTGCGCAGGATGCGGTAGAGGGCGCGGACGCCGTACCGGAAGCCGTGAATGAAGCCGTTGGTTGATTTCTTGAAATCGCGCTGCTGGGAGAGCGTGCCGGCGAAGTAGAGCCCGGGAACGTTCACCGATTCGAAGGCCGGGGTCTGTGCCGGGAACCGGTCGTTGATCGCGAGTTCGGGCCGGGCCGATTCGTCGAAGATGGACGCGTCGAACTGGAAACCGGTGGCCAGGATGACCCGGTCGTAGTCGATTTCGCGGAGCCGTTCGACGGTCCGGGCGTAGCGGAAGACGATCCGGAATCCGCCGTCGTCGCGGCGGGTGATCTGTTCGACGGTCCCGTCCAGCACCGCGTTCTGCGACTTCAGCTGGTACGTGTCGAGGAAGTTGTTGTTGACCGCCCGCAGGTGCCCGACGTAATGGGTCTGCCAGGCCAGCCGGATCGAGTGCGGCCCTGCTACGTGAATCGTCGAGGCCGTTTCGACCAGGGCGTCCGCGGTCTCGAAGGCCGAGTTGCCCTTGCCGATGATCAGCACCCGCTGATTCTCGAAATCGGCCGGGTTTACGCTCACCGTATCGTAACGTTCGCACAGTTCGGCGCCCTCGATCGGCGGCACGTAGAGCTGCGAGACCCCGGTGGCGACGACGACCCGGCGGGCCTGCCACGACCGGTCACCGGCCACCACGGTGAACAGTCCGCCGCTGCGGGAGATGCGCTCGACGCGCGTACCGAAAACGATGTTGAGACCTTGCGCGAAATCGGCCAGATAGCGCACCAGGTCGTCGGCGGCCGGGAAATATCGGCGGCTGTAGTTCTTGAACAGCAGCTCCGGGTCGTCGGTGAGCAGCGAGTTCCAGTCCGAGCGCAGATTGAACTCCGGATCGTCGGACCCGGTGAACACCTTGTTGATGGAGATCAGCTGCCGGTGCCGCGGATAGCGGGTGAAGAAGGTGCCCGGCGCGTCACCGGCCTCCAGGACGACGTAGTCATGACCGTCGCGCTGCATCAGGGAGGCGAGCTGCAGGCCGGCGGGCCCGGCTCCGATGATGAGGTAGTCGTGCGTCATGAGCGGGAAGCTACTGATCCGATTTCAGAGGGTTCTGAGAAGTCCTGATTAGCCTCGGCTGCCATGACTGTCGAGGTGGATCTGGCGGCCCCGCTGCGTATCGCCGACCTGCGCGCCGCCCGGGCGCCGATCACGGTGCGGGTCGGGCCGGCGGTCCGCGAGCGGGTGACGGCCGGGCGTGTCTTCCTGGCCAAGGTGCTCGGCGACGACCGGGCCGTCTACGGCGCGACCACCGGTTTCGGGGCGCTGGTGGGTTATGCGGGCCGCGCCGACCAGCGCGATCAGGCCGACAACACGCTCGCCCACCTGGGCGCCGGTCAGGGCCCCGACCTCGATGCTGACCTGGCCCGGGCGACCATGCTGGTGCGGGCGCACTCGCTGGCCCGGGGTGACTCGGGCGTGTCGCCGCACGTGGTCGACGCGCTGGCGGCGGCGCTGGGCACGACGTTCGCGCCGGCGATGCCGCGTCTGGGCTCGGTCGGCGCGAGCGGTGATCTCATCCCGCTGGGCGCCGCGGCGCAGGCGCTGCGGGGCCGGGGGCACGCCTACCTGGACGGGACGAGGCTCACCGCCGCCGAGGCGCTGGAGAAGGCCGGCCTGCAACCGTTGCCGCTCGACGGGCGGGACGCGCTCGCGCTGGTCAACGGCACGTCACTGACCACCGCCGCGACCGCGCTGGCGCTGGACCGGATCCGATCCTCGCACCGGGTGCTCCAGCTGCTCACGTGTGTGCTGGCCGACCTGCTCGGCTGTGACCCGCAGTTCCTCGACGCGGGGTTGCTCGACGCGTACGGGCACGCCGGCGCGATCACCGTGGCGGCCCGGATGCGCGGACTGCTCGACGGGGTGACGCCGCCCGGGACCCGGCCGTTGCAGGAGCCGTACTCGATCCGCTGCACACCCCAGCTGCTCGGCGCGGCCGAGGACGCGCTGCGCTACGCCGACGTGGTGGTCGAGGCCGACCTGGCCAGCGTCAGCGACAACCCGCTGTTCTTCCCGGCCGCCGACCGGGTGGTGCACGGCGGCAACTTCTTCGGCCAGCCGGCCGCCTTCGCCGCCGACGTGCTCACCATGGTCCTGGCGCAGCTCGGCAACCTGGCCGAACGCCAGCTGGACCTGCTGGTCGACCCGGTCCGCAACGGCGGTCTGCCGCCGATGCTCGCCGCCGGGCCCGGACAGCAGCACGGCCTGCAGGGCGTCCAGCTGGCCTCGACCGCCCTGATCGCCGAGATCCGCCGCGACGCGATGCCGGCAAGCATCCAATCATTGCCGACAAACCTTCACAATCAAGACATCATTCCGTTGGGTACGCAGTCCGCGCTCCGCGCCCTCGACCAGTCCCGGCTGCTCAGCCTGATCACCGGCTCCCTGGCGCTCGGCCTGCGCCAGGCCGTCCACGTCGGAGCACGCACCCCCACCGCCCCCGCCTGCGCGCAGCTGCTGGACGCGCTGGCCGACGCGATCGCGCCGATCGACCCGGACCGCCCGCTGGAGGCCGAGGTCCGCCTGGCCGCGGAGATCACCGAGTCATTGGTGCGGGCCTGACCGGGGCTCGCGGCTCAGGTAGCGGACCGGTTTGCCGAGCGACTCGGCGCAGGCGATCTCCCGCCGGGTCGACTCACCGAGGTAGCCGCCGGGATCCACGATGAACACCTCGTCGGCCATCCGGATCTTCTGGAAGTGCAGCCGGCCGAGCCGTCCCTTCAGGTCCGCGCTGTCGACCGCCCAGTCGTAGTCCGGCAGATCGGGCAGCCGGAACATCCCGAGGCTGAGCACCACACAGCCGTCCAGCGTGAGCCGCTGGTTGACCTCGGCGAACTCGGCCTCGAACCGGGTCGAACCACAGAGTGTCACTACCTTCGCCGCCGGCTGGTCCTCCATGGCGTACATGATCGGTGAACCGGACTGAAAAATCTCTGAATTCTGATTCGTACGGTCGACGGCATGCCGCTTGACTACGTGATCATCGGGGCCGGCCCGGCCGGGCTGCAGCTGGCCGCACTGCTGGAGGCCGACGGCAAGCGTGACTATCTGGTGCTGGAGGGCGCGGACCAGCCGGGCGCCTTCTTCGCACGGTATCCGCGCCACCGGACACTGATCTCCATCAACAAGCCGCACACCGGCACCGACGATCCGGAGCTGAACCTGCGGCTGGACTGGAACTCGCTGCTCAGCGACGACCCGGACCTGCTGTTCACCCGCTACACCGGGCGCTACTTCCCGGCCGCCGACACGATGGTGCGCTACCTGGCCGACTTCGCCGAGCGGACCAAGCTGAAGGTCCGCTACAACTCGCGGGTCACCCGGGTCAACAAGGACGGGGAGCTGTTCACCGTCGTGGCCGGCGACATCGCGTACACCGCGAAAAGGGTCGTCGTGGCGACGGGTGTCTCGCAGACCTACCGGCCGGACATTCCCGGATTCGAACTGGCCGAAGGCTACGACACGATGTCGGTCGACCCGCAGGACTATCTCGACCAGCGGGTGCTGATCATCGGCAAGGGCAATTCCGCGTTCGAAACCGCGGACAACCTGATGGAGACGACCACGGTGATCCACGTGGCCGGTCCCAGTTCGGTACGGCTGGCCTGGCGCACCCATTTCGTCGGTCATCTGCGCGCGGTCAACAACAACTTCCTCGACACCTATCAGCTGAAATCCGCGAACGCGATCCTCGACGGCACGGTGCAGAGCATCGAACGCGAGGGCGACGGATTCAAGGTGGCGTTCAGCTTCTCGAGGGTCAACGAGGTCATCAAGGAACTGCACTACGACCGGGTGCTGGCCTGCACCGGGTTCCGTTTCGACGCGTCGATCTTCGACGACTCGTGCCGGCCCGAACTCGCGATCGACGACCGGTTCCCAGCGCAGACCGAGTCCTGGGAGTCGGTGAACGTGCCCGGCCTGTTCTTCGCCGGCACGATCAGCCAGGTCCGCGATTTCAAGAAGTCGACGAGCGGTTTCATTCATGGATTCCGGTACGCCGTACGCGCGCTGCACAAGATCCTCGAAGGCGCGCCCTGGCCGGCCGAGAAGCTGGACCGCACCGCGGAGGCGGTCACCGACGCGATCATCGCCCGGGTGAACCGCACGTCAGCGCTCTGGCAGCAGTTCGGGTTCCTCGCCGACGTGGTGACCGTCGACGGGACGGGCGCGCGCTACCACGACGAGGTGCCTGTCGACTGGTTCGTGCGGCACGGGCTGGCCACCGCCGACCACGACTACCGGGACGCGTTCGTGGTCACCCTGGAGTACGGCCCGGACCACGACAAGGTCGACCCGTTCGACATCACCGTGTCCCGGATCGCGCAGGACACCCCAGGCCAGGCCCACGACGCCGCCTACCTGCACCCGGTGGTCAGGCACTACCGCGACGGCGTGCCGGCCGCCACCCACCACCTGGCCGAGAACCTGGAGAACCGGTGGGACCGGCCGGACGTGCACGTCGCACCGCTGGCCGCGTTCGTGACCCGAGTCCTGAGGTGAACCCGGTTCACGCCGACTACTTCGCCGGCGGCGCGGGCGAGGAACGGACGCTGCGCGACAACCTGGCGGCGTACGACAGGCTGCGGATCGTGCCCCGGGTGCTGCGCGCCACCGGCGACCGTGACCTGCGGACCACCCTGTTCGGTGCCGACCTGGCCACCCCGGTCCTGGTCGCGCCGACCGCGTTCCATCTGCTGGCCCACCCGGGCGGTGAGGCCGCGACCGCGCAGGGGGCGGCCGCGGCCGGCACCGTCATGGTGGTGAGCATGGCCGCGACCCAGCCGGTCGAGCAGATCGCCGCGGCCGGTGGCCCACTGTGGTTCCAGCTCTATCCGCAGCCGGACCTGGAGTTCACCGCGAGCCTGGTGAAGCGGGCCGAGACGGCCGGCTGCCGGGCGCTGGTGGTCACCGCGGACTCGCCGGTGTTCGGCCGCCGCGAACGGGACCGGCGCAACGGCTTCACCGACCTGCCGGACGGGCTGGCCTGCGAGAACATGCGCGACGACACCGGCCGGGTCCGCGACATCGAGATGGACCCGGCGCTGGGCTGGGACCGGATCGGGTGGCTGCGCGGCATCACCGGGCTGCCGATCCTGATCAAGGGGATCCTGCATCCGGCGGACGCCCGGCTCGCGGTCCGGCACGGCGTGGACGGGGTGATCGTCTCCAACCACGGCGGGCGGCAGCTGGACGGGGCGATCGCCACGATCGACGCGCTGCCGGCGGTGGCCGAGGCGGTCGGCGGGCGGATCCCGGTGCTGGTCGACGGCGGGATCCGGCGGGGTGCCGACGTGCTGATCGCCCTGGCCCGGGGTGCGGCCGCGGTGCTGGTCGGACGGCCGGTGATCGACGCTCTCGCGGTTGGGGGCGCGGACGGCGTACGAGATCAATTGCGGACACTGACCGCGGAGCTGGACCATGCGATGGCGCTGGCCGGAGCGAAGCGACCGGCCGATCTGACCCCGGATCTGGTGGCGGTGGCCGGATGAACGCGGTGGTCCGGCTGCGTGAGTGGATCTTCCGGCGGGTCAACGGGACCGAGGGCATCCCGGTTCCCGGGCCGCTGATCGGCGCGGAACACTTCGAACGCGTCTACAGCGATCCGGCCGCCGACGGCCGCAGCCGGGGCGCGGGCCTGTCCGACCTGTTCTGGTACTGGCTCGCCCCCGGTCCGCAGATGCACCAGGAACATCTGGAACCAGGTGATCGGTATCAGACAGTCGCCCGGACCACCCGCCGAGTGCTGGCGGTCCCGCACACCCGCTCGGACGAACTGGCGACCGCAGCGACGCGCCGGATCCTGGACCCGCTCCCCCGCGATCGGACGTCGTTCATCCGGCTGCGGGACCTGTTCATGCCGGTCTGGGCCGAGGTCTTCCACGAGCTGGTCTTCGCCGAGAGCTGCCCGAGTGGGGTGCGGGAGCTGATCGTCGCCAACGCGCACGACGTGGTGACCGCGCTGAAAGGACTGAGCCTGCGGCACATGGGCCGCCGCGACCGGCTGACCCGGCACCTGCTCGCCCGGATCGAGGCCGGCACCTGCCCGGTCGTGCTGCCGCCGCCGTTCACCGCCCAGGAGACGGCCTGGTATCTGCAGGGCGCGTTCTTCAACACCGCGGTGGTGCAGATGTCCGAGGCGATGGCACACATCCTGCTCTGCGCCGCCGGCTACGACACCGACCTGTCCGACGACTCGCTGGACCGGCTGATCGACGAGACGCTGCGGGTGCATCCACTGTTCGGCATCGCCCACCGGATCACCTCGGCGCCGATCGTCGTCGGCGAGCTCACCCTGCCCGCCGGATCGGTGCTGCTCTTCAACTACCTCGCGTTCCAGCGCACCGGCCCGGCCGCCGACGACACCTTCGACCCACAGCGCTGGAAAACCCTCAAAACCAGAGAGGCCCATTTCATTCCGTACGGCGTGACGGCGAACCGTGCCTGCCCGGCGCGTGGCGCGGCGCCGGTGATGCTGCGCGCCGCGACCCGCGAGGTGTTGCGCCGGTTCACGCTCGCGTCGTCGGTCAAGCACACCCGGTCGCTGCCCAGCCGCGGCCCCGCCTACCTGACCCCGATCGGCCGGCCGGGCCCGACACCCGGCCGCCTGCTCGCGCTGCGCCGCGCCGACGCCGTCGCCGACGTCGGCCGCACGGTGAAACAGCTGGTGCTCGGCACCTGGATGGTGCTCGACGCCCGCCGCCAGAGACTCTGCGCCACCTATTTCGAGGAGGCCCGCCCGTGACCCCGACCGAGCTGGCGCCGCGGTTCTTCATCGCGGTCGCCGTGATCCTGATGTTCTGCCGCCTGGTGTCCTGGCTGTTCGGCAAGGCCGGACAGCCACCGGTGGTCAGCGAGATGCTGGCCGGGGTGCTGCTCGGCCCGTCACTGCTCGGCCTGCTGTTCCCGCAGGTCCAGGCAGCGCTGTTCCCGGCGCCGCTGCTCCCGGTGCTGTACGTGGTCGGACAGGTCGGGCTGGTGCTGTTCATGTTCCAGGCCGGCTACGCGTTCAAATCGCACCGAGTCACCCGGGTGGCCGGCACCGCGGGCGCGGTCTCGCTGGCCGGGGTCACCGCGCCACTGGTGCTCGGCGTGCTGCTGGTGGTCATTACCGCCGACGCGGTGCCGCTACGGCCGGACGGCGTGTCGATCGGGGTGTCCGCGGCGTTCGTCGGCGTGGCCCTGGCCATCACCGCGTTCCCGATGCTCGCCCGGATCATCACCGAACGCGGGCACGCCGGCACCCGGCACGGCTCGGTCGCCCTGGCCAGCGGCGCGATCGACGACCTGGTCGCCTGGATCATGCTGGCCGTGGTGCTGGCGTTCGCCTCGGGCGAGGCCGGGCCGGCGTTCGTCACGGCGGGCGGCGCGGTCCTGTTCTTCCTGGCGCTCTGGTTCGCCGGGCCCCGGGTCACCGGAGCGCTGATCAGAAGCGAACGGCTCGACGACCGGGCGCGGATGGTCGGCGTGGTGACGCTGCTGTTCCTGGTCGCCTTCTACACCGACGAGATCGGGCTGTACGCGGTGTTCGGGGCGTTCGCGCTCGGCGTGGTGATGCCGCAGCACGAGCGGTCCGACCGGGTCATCGCGGTGACCAACCCGGTCGCGTCGGCGGTGTTCCTGCCGCTGTTCTTCACGTTCTCCGGGCTGCGGACCGAGTTCGCGCTGCTCAGCGACGTGCGGGTGCTGCTGTTCGCGGCGGCCTGCGTGACGCTGGCGATCGTCGGCAAGTTCGGGGCGTGCTGGGCCGCCGCCCGGCTGCGCGGAGAGCCGAACGCCGTCGCCCTGAAGGTCGGCGCACTGATGAACGCGCGCGGACTGATGCAGCTGATCGCGCTGAACGTGGGGCTGGAAGCCGGGATCGTGAACTCGTCGCTGTTCACCGTGCTGGTGCTGGTCGCGCTGATCACCACGATCATGACGACGCCGGTGCTGACCTGGCTGGAACGGCGGGAGAAGCGGGCTCCGGCGCAGGTCGAGGAGCCGGCGCTGGCCGTACCTTAAGAATTTGATGAAAAGTCGAACGACGCCGCCTGCGGCCCATGGACATATGGAATCTTCGATGTCATGCGCCGGCTGCTGGTCGTCGAGGACGATGCCGAACTACGCGAGCTGGTCGCCGAGACGCTGGTCGACGAGGGCTATCACGTCGACCAGGCCCCGGACGGACAGCGCGGACTGCACCTGGGCCTGACCCGGCCCTACGACGTGCTGGTGATCGACAGACGATTGCCGGCACTGGACGGCCTGGACCTGATCACCCGGCTCCGCGCGCGGGCCGTCGCCGCCCGCGCGCTGATGCTGACCGCGCTCGGCACCGTCGACGACCGGATCGCCGGGCTGGACGCGGGCGCCGACGACTACCTCACCAAACCCTTCGACCTCGACGAGCTGAGCGCCCGGATCCGGGCGCTGTGCCGGCGCACCTCGGACGCCACCGACGTGCTGCGGGTCGGCGACGGACTGCTCGACCTGGGCGCCCGCGACGCGGTGCTGCCCGACGGGACCCGGGTGTCGCTGTCGGCCCGCGAGTTCGACCTGCTCCGGGCACTGGCCGCCCGGCCCCGCGCGGTGCATCCACGGGCGGTGCTGCGCACCCGGGTCTTCGACGAGGCGGCGGCCGCGTCGATCGTGGACACCTACGTCTACTACCTGCGGCGCAAACTCGGCCGCCGGGTGGTGCAGACCGTCCACGGCCTCGGCTACCGGCTGGGCGCGCTGTGATCCGCAACGACGTGATCGGCACCGTCGAGCTGCGGGCCGTCCGGCGCGCCCGCTGGCAGATCGGACTGCTGGTCGGGCTCGCGATCGGGGTGCTGGTGGCGATGGCCGGCGCGATCGCCTACGAGGTGGTACGCCACAGCCAGGAGCAACAGATCGGGCTGGAACTGGACTGGGGCGTACGCAACGGCGTCATCGCCGGACCACCCGCGTGCAGCTGGATCTTCTTCTACGCCCCGGACGGCCGGCTCACCCACGCCGACCGTGCCGCCCCCGACGGGCTGCCGCTACGCGACGACGTCGACGCGGTGGCCGCCACCGGTGTCACCCAGAACCGGCAGGTCGACCGGAACGGCACCACCTACTGGATCCGCACCCAGGCCAGGCCGAACGTCTCGATCGGGCCCGGCGACAGCACCACGTCGGCGCTGGCCAGCAGCGCTGCGACATCGGCCCGCAGCGACGCGATCGTTCAGGCCGTCTTCGACGCCCGTTTCCAGAACGCCGACCGCCGGCACCTGCTCACCGCGTTCCTGCTGGCCGCGGCGGCCGGGCTGCTCGCCGCGATCCTGGCCGCGATGCTGGTCGGACACCGGGCGGTCGCCCCGCTGGCCGAAGCGCTCAGCCGGCAACGCCGGTTCGTCGCCGACGCCAGCCACGAACTGCGCACCCCGATCGCCCAGGTGCACACCCGCGCCCAACTGCTGGCCCGCCGGGCCGCACCCGGCGGCGCCGACCGCCGCGACCTCGACCGGCTCGTCGGCACCACCCGGCGGCTCGGTGAGATCGTCGACGAGCTGCTGCTGTCGGCACGTCTCGGCGCCGACCCGGGCGGTACCCGGCAGGGCGCGCCGGTCGACCTGGCCCGGCTCACCGCCGAGGAGACCGAGCGGGCGCTCAACGGGACGACCGCGGTCACCCTGACCACACCGCCGCGGCCGGTGCCTGTCATCGGGGTGGAGTCGGCGCTGCGCCGGGTGGTCAGCGAACTGCTGGCCAACGCGCTCACCCACACACCCGGCGGCCGGATCACGGTCACCGTGCAGATCTCGCCGGGCACGGCGGAGCTGGTGGTCGCGGACACCGGCGACGGATTCGACCCGGCCGACGCCGACCGGATCTTCGACCGGTTCCACCGTGGGCCGGGCGCGGACGGGCGGCGTTTCGGGCTCGGCTTGGCGCTGCTGCGGGAGGTGGTGACCAGCCACGGCGGCACGATCGTCGCGGACGGTCACCCGGGCCTGGGCGCCACGTTCACGGTCCGGTTGCCGCTGGCCGGTTCTTCTCGTCTCCAGCCGGAACGACCGGTGTCAGCGGGCTGACTCACCAGCCGTCTCCGACCGGAACGACCGGGTCAGCGGGCTGACTCACCGACCGTCTCCGACCGGAGCGGCCGGGTATCAGCGGGCTGACTCACCGGCCAGAAGCTCGCGGGGCAGGACGACGTTGAGCCAGGCCTCGGATCTGTCGAGCGGCCAGCCGAGATCATCGCTGCGGACGAAGTAGGCGGCATTGCACAGGTACAGCCAGAGGATGTCCGCTGCCCCCGCGGCATCCAGGTCGTCACGCAGCGCACCCAGCGCGGCCAGACGATCGGCGGTCACCCGCAGGCCGCCGCGAAGGCTCTCGTGGGCGATCTCCATGGCTTTCTGGACGGCTGGCTCCTGCGGAGCGGCGGCGACGACCTGGCGCATGAGGGTGGACCATTCGCCGAACCTCGTCCGAGAAGCGCCGATGACGAGCCGGATCAGCTGCCCGGGGTCGGTGGCGGCCTCGATCTCGGCGAGCAGCCGACCGTTCTCCGCAGAGCTCACGCTCGTCTCGATCAGCGTGCGGAGCAGGCCACTCTTGCCACCGCCGACGGCGTAGACCGTGGCCGGCGCCACCCGGGCCGCCTCGGCGATCTGCTCCACCTTCGTCGCGTAGTAGCCCTGAGCGGTGAACAACGAGCGCGCCGCGTCGAGGATCGCCTCACGGGTCATCCGCGCGTACTCGCTGCGGCGGTTGACGTTGGGCGCGGCGGACATGCGGCTCATCATAGGCCAGTCACATGAAGGTCTACTCATCAGAGTCGACTCTGATGAACCATGCTAGGGTCCGGCGACTCGTCTGAGGAGGTTCGATGCACTACGTCTTCGTTCCCGGCGCCTGGCACGGCGGCTGGTCCTGGCACCCGGTGGGACATCGCGTACGCGCCGCCGGTCACGGCGCCACGGCGCTCACGATGCCCGGCCTCACCATGGGCGACGACCCGGCCGGACTTCGCCTGACCGACGCCGTCGACCACATCGTGACCGCGGTCGAACAGCGCGGCCTGCACGATGTCGTCCTGGTCGGGCACAGCTGGGGCGGCATCCCGATCACCGGCGCAGCACCCCGGCTCGGCCACCGGCTGGCCGGCATCGCGTACTTCAGCGCGTTCATTCCGCAGCGCGGCGAGTCGATGGCCGCGGCAATGGGCCCGATGGAGGGCTTCGTCCGAGACGCGATCGCTGCCGCACCCGACCGCACCATCGGCATCGACTTCGCCACGTTCGCGCAGGGCCTGATGCCCGACCAGCCGGAGGCACTGCAACGGACCGTGTTCGACCAGCTGATGCCACAGCCCGGCGGCTACATGCTCGACGCACAGGACCTACCTGGCGTCGACACCCTCGGCGTGCCGATCACCTACCTGCTGGCCGAGAACGACACCGCCCTGGCCGCCCCCGGCACCGAACTCGCCGCCCGCGCCGGCACCCACCCGATCCTGGTCCCCGGCAGCCACGAGGCCCTGCTCACCCACCCTGACGACGTCGCCAAGGCACTGCTCGCCGGCCGCCCTTTCTGAGAGCTCAACGCACTCTCTCCGGCGCAACAGGGAGGCAGGCCGTCACGGCCGGCTACCGGTCGTGACGGCGGTCGGCTTCAGCGCGGATCACGGCGGCATGAGCGCGCGTCGGACCATCAACGTGGTCGCAGCAAACCGGACATCGACAGGTCTGCAAGGATCTCGGGATGTCCAAGGACCGTCTCATGCGTATCCACAGCGCCGAATACCAGGCCATGATCGAGCGGGTCGTGCAGGTGACCGACCTGACGTCCCGGCTGAATGTCCTACCTTTCACCGACGAGGCCGGGAAAACCGCGCTGTTCGAGAAGATTCTCGGTCGCCCGCTGCCGGCAACGGCCACGATCTACCCACCGTTCTACACCGATCATGGCCTTCGGCTGGAGTTCGGTGAGCGTGTGTTCATCAACCAGAACTGAGCTTCCCCTCGTACCGTGGAGGCATCGCCTTAAAGGATTGGTGACTGGCGATGGCGGAGACACGGCGAAGGTTTGATCAGGATTTCAGAGACGGTGCGGTGCGGCTGGTCCGGGAGACCGGCAAGCCGATCGCGCAGGTGGCCCGGGATCTGGGGATCAAGGACGGGACCCTGGCGAACTGGGTGGCTCTGGACCGGGCACCGCCGGGAGAACGGAACCGGCGAAGACGGGCTGGGTGAGCACGAGCGGGCCGAGCTGGACCGGCTGCGGCGGGAGAACGCCGAGCTGCGGATGCGGTGTGATGTGCTCAA
>NZ_JBEZXU010000111.1:0-19395 GCF_040638175.1 Actinoplanes sp. NPDC026670 | reverse complement strand
GGGGGCGCCCCCCCCCCCCCCCGGGCCGCGCAACCCCGTTCGGCTCCCCGACTTTTATCACGGGCACCCCCCCCCCCCGCCCGCCAACCTCCACCTCATTTTTGGGTTGGGGGGGGCGGGGGCGGCGGGTTCACCCCCGCCCCCACCGGCGTATATCGAGTTGAGTCCTTACTGGAGGACGACCTCACCCTGGTTCAGGATCCGGGAGTGGAAGTACGCCGCCTGAATCTCGGCGTTGGTGTTGCTGCCGCGCAACTGCTCGGACCACACCATGAAGTACGCCCACCGCGTCTGGCTCGTCAGCAGCGAGGCGTTCGGCACCTTCCCCATCTCGGCGATTGCGATCGGTTTGCCGGCCGCGATCGTCTGCATCTGCTGGTAGTCGCCCGTCGACGGGTGACCCTTGTACCAGACGTCGAGCGACACCACGTCGACGTAGTTCGCACCCGGGTAGTAGCCCGACCATCCGCCGGCCGGGTTGTCCTGCACGTTCCACACCCAGATCAGGTTGGTCAGGCCCTGACTGTCGAAGTAGTCCTTCATCTGCTGGTAGATCTTCGCGCCGCCGTTCGCGCCGGACCGGCCGCCCCACCAGTTCCACGTCTCGTTCATCTCGTGGAACGGCCGCCACAGCACCGGCACCCCGGCGTCACGCAGCTGCCGCAGGTAGGGCACGACCTCGGCCATCCGGCTTCGCCACGTCTGGTTGAGCGCGGTGCCGCCGGTGACGATCTGCTGGAACTGGGTGTTCGAGATCTGCGTCTTCACGCCGCCCTCGAACTCACACGTCCGCCCGACCGTGGGGGAACACGCGTGCCAGGTCAGCGCCACCAGCGAGCCGTTGGCCCACTCCTGTTTGGCCTGATCCACCACACGCTGGCGGTTGTTGACGTCGTCGGCGCGGAACATCATGTCGCCGCCCCACAGGCCCGGCCACTGCCCGGTCACGTCGTACACCTGCCGGGTGTACTGGCCGGGGGAACTGGCCGGTTCCTTGTTGTGCTGACCGGAGACGATCTTGTTGCCGGTGATCGACCGCAGATAGTTGAGGACTGTCGTCTTGCTGGTCGCCGGGAAGGCGGTGGCGGGGACGGGGAGCAGAGCGGCGCCGAGCAGCAGCGCCGCGCCGATCGCCAGGGGGACTCGCACGGGGTGTTACCTCCTTCTTCTCTCGCGCTCTCCCTCGCGCGTCGGTTTCGCGGAGGGGCGTTCGCCTCGCGCCGTTGCTTTTGCGGAGGGGCGTTCGCCTCGCGCCGTTGCTTTTGCGGAGGGGCGTTCGCCTCGCGCCGTTGCTTTTGCGGAGGGGCGTTCGCCTCGCGCCTTTGCTTTTGCGGAGGGTCATTCGTGCCGTAGGGCCGACCAGAGGTCGGTCAGGACCCACGGCGCCTTGATCGAGCCCGGGTCGAGCTCGACAGGGGCCCGCACGGCGAAGACGGTGGACTCGCCGGGCAGCAGGGTGGTGAAGCCGCGATCGACGACGGCTTCCGGGTGGATGCGATCGGGTTGCAGCAGCAGGTCCCGGGCCAGTCCGGTGGCGTGCACCCGAACGTCCAGCCCACCGGGAACGACCTCGGCCGTGACGGTCAGCCCGGGATCACCGCCGAACACCATGTCCGCGGTGACCTGCCCGGTCGTATCGGGCTCTTCGTCGGCGGTGATCTGCCTCGCGGCATCGGACCGAGCCTCGTCGGCGAACCAGAGCGCCCGGGTTCCGTCCATCTCGGCGACGATCGGACCGCCGCCGTCTGGTGCCGGGTTTCGCTCGCCGCCGACCCTCGACGCATCGCCGCTGATGTCGTCCGGCACCGGGATCAGAGCGACCGAGCGCGGCGGTGCGGAGACCTCGACGCCGGCCTCGTTGATCTGGAGGATTCCGGTCCACGGCAGCGGGGAGTCGTTGAGGACCGCCACGACCAGGCCGTCGTCGCGGGGCTGGATGGTGAGGGCGCGTTCGGCGTACATCTCGCGCAGTGCGAAGTACAGCGGCTTGTGCCGGCCCGCGCCGTCGATCGCCGCCCACGACGTGACCGGCCACAGGTCGTTGAGCTGCCACAGGATGGTCCCGGCGGTGTGCGGCCAGAACGACCGCCAATGCTCCACGCCGGTACGCACCGCCCGCACCTGATTCAGCTGGGTCAGATAGTGCCAGGCCGCCACCCCGGACGGCGCCGGGAAGTGTGGCGCCAGACCGCGCGCGAGTTTGCCGTTGCCGTCCTCGGCCTTCTGGTGGTGCAGGACTCCCGGCGAGTCCGGCCGCATCGGCTCGTCGGAGACCGCGTCCCGCAGAGTGCGCCACGCCGGCGGCCCCTGCCAGCCGAACTCGGCCACGAATCGGGGCGCGCTGTCGCGGTAGTGCAGGTAGTCCTGCCGGTTCCACACCTCCCACGAGTGGAACGTCTGATGCGCCGGATCGTTCGGCTCCTGCTCCCACGACCCGGACCACGGACTGCCCGCCTGGTACGGCCGCGACGGATCCAACTCGGACACCAGTTCCGGCAGCAACGACAGGTAGTAGGCCTCGCCCCAGCTCTGGTCACCGCCCGGATCGTCGGCCCAGCCGTGTGCGCCACGCAGCCACAGGTTCTCGTTGTTGCCGTTCCAGGTGATCAGGCTCGGATGCGGGGACAGGCGGAGCACGTTGTCGCGGGCCTCGGCGAGCACTTCCGACCGGATCGGCTCCTCTTCCGGATAGCAGGCACAAGCGAACAGGAAGTCCTGCCAGACCATCAACCCGAGCTGGTCGCACAGTTCGTAGAAGTCGCGGTCCTCATAGATGCCGCCACCCCAGACCCGGATCAGGTTGACACCCGCCGAGACAGCTTCACGTAGCCGCAGTTCATAGCGTTCACGGGTCATCCGGGACGGGAAGATGTCGTCCGGGATCCAGTTGACGCCCTTGACCAGGACAGGTTCACCGTTGACGTGAACGACGAACCGCGTCCCCGCCTCATCTTGACTGGAATCAATGTTGACGCTACGGAAGCCGGTCAACTGTTGATAGCGGTCGAGTTCAGTGCCGTCGTCAACATCGGCCAAGACGATCGTCAACATGTACAGGGTCGGCTCGCCGTAGCCGACCGGGCTCCATGGCGTCACGCCATCCACGTCGACCTGTGCATTCAGGCCGGACTGGTCGGCGGGAACGTCGAGTGTCGCGATCTTGCGGTCGTCGATCCGGATCTCCGCGCGTAGCGTGCGGTCCCGGGTGCGCTCGATGTCGGCGATCAGGTCCAGCCGTCCGATGCCGTCGCTATACGTGGCGAGCGGCCGGACCGTGGCAAGCCGTGCGGTGCTCCATCCCTCAAGGCGGACCCCGCGCCAGATGCCGGCGGTGACGAGGGTCGGTCCCCAGTCCCAGCCGAAGCTGCACGCCATCTTGCGGATGAACTGGAACGGCTCCGGATATGCGTTCGGCCGTGGCCCGACCAGCGCCCGCACCCGCTCCGCCTCGGTATAGGCCGAGGTGAAGTGAACGCTCAGCATCCGTTCGTCGGTTTCCGGTCCGGCGGGCCGGTCGGTGGCTTGCTGGTGGGTGGTCAGGACGTCGCTCACGTCGAACTGGCGGGTGGTCAGGACCTCGGTCACGTCGAAGCGGTAGGCGCGGTGCATGTTTCGGGTCGACCCGATCGGTTTGCCGTCGATCTCGATGCGGGCGACCGTGTCCAAGCCGTCGAAGACCAGGTCGATACGGTCGTGGGCCGGGCCGTCCCAGTTGATCGGGCGGGAGTAGGTCCAGTCGGTGCGGCCCACCCAGGCGACCGTCAGTTCGTTGTCGTCGAGGAACGGGTCCGGGATCAGTCCGGCGGCGAGCAGGTCGGTGTGCACACATCCGGGCACCGTCGCTGGGTTGCCGGCCCCGACGACGTCGCGGACTGCGGCGTGTTCCGCGACGACGTCCGTGGTGGGGGCGTTCGCGGTGAGGGCGTCCGTGGTGAGGGCGTTCGCGGTGAGGGCGTCCGTGGTGGGAGCGGGCGGGACGGTGGCCGGGCTCGTGGAGCGCAGGGTCCACGTACCGGAGAGGGGTTTGATCACTTGGTTGCTCCCGCGGTTATGCCGTTGTAGATGAGCCGCTGCAGCAGGAGGAAGATCACGACCGTCGGGAGGATGACGATCATGGTGCAGGCGGCGATGGTCTCCCACTGCGCTCCGTACGGGCCCTTGAACCGGAACAGGGCTGTCGAGATCACCCCCAGATCGGGGGAGCGCAGATACAGGAACGGGATGTAGAACTCGTTGTAGATCGCGATTCCCTTGATGATGGCCACCGTCGCGATGGCCGGTTTCATCAGTGGCAGCACGATCCGCCGGTAGACGGTGAAGCGGGACGCGCCGTCGATCATCGCGGCCTGGTCGAGGCTCGGCGGAATGGACTGCATGAACTGGAGGAAGATGTAGACGGAGATGATGTCGGTGCCGAGGAACAGCACGATCGCCGAACCCGGCGTGTTGACCAGGCCCATCGATTTGACGATCTGATACGTCGCCACCTGGGTGGTCACCCCGGGAACCAGCGCGGCGACCAGGAACGACCCGAGAACGAGACGCTTGAACGGGAACTCGAACCGGTTGACGGCGTAGGCGGCCAGAGTGCCGACCAGGATCGTTCCGGTCAGCGAGACCGCCAGGATCACCGTGGTGTTCCAGAATCCGAGCAGCATCCGCCCCTCCGACCAGGCGGTGGCGAAATTGTCGAAGTTGAGCCAGTTCGACGGTGGGGTGAGTGGGCCGGTCGTGCTGTATTCGGCGCGGGTCTTGAACGCCGCGAAGAACACCACGGTCAGTGGCAGCAACACCACGATCGACATGGCTGCCAGCGACAGGTATTTGGCGAACGCCTTCACGTCAACTGCACCTCCTCGTCGGGGACGAGCCGGCGCTGCACCCAGGTCACGATGAGCACGACGATCAGCAGCACCACCGCCATCGCCGACGCGAGGCCGATCTGCCGGAACTGGAACGCCGTCTCGTAGGCCTGGACCACGAAGGTGCGGGTGCCGTTCGCGCCGCCGGTCATGATGAACGGGATCTCGAAGACCGACAGGCTCCCGGAGATCGCGAGAATGAACGAGAGGCTGATGATCCGGCGGATCCCGGGCACGATGATGTGCCGGAACTGGTGCCACCGCCCGGCCCCGTCGATTTCGGCGGCCTCGTAGATCTCGCCGGGAATCGACTGGATGGCCCCGAGGAACAGCACGAAACTCAGGCCGGTGAACCGCCACACCGACGTGCCGGCCAGCGAGATGTTCGCGACGTCCGGGTCACCGAGCCAGAACCGGGTGTGCTCGCCGAGACCGGCCCAGCCCAGCACCGTGTCGAGCGTTCCGCCGGGCTGGAAGAGATAGAGGAAGACGAAACCGACGGCGACGCCGTTGAGCAGGTACGGGAAGAACAGGATCCCTTTGAACAGGTTCCGGAAACGCGTCTCGAAGGACAGGATCACCGCGAAGTACAGGGCGATCGCGATCTGCACGAACGACGCCGCGAAGTAGTAGCCACTGACCAGGAAGACCCGCCAGTACCGTTCGTCGGTGAACACCCGCACGTAGTTGTCGAGTCCGGCCGGCTCCATCGTGACGTCCAGCCCGTCCCACGAGGTGAAGCTGTAGACCAGCATGTTTCCGACCGGCACATAGGTGAAGGTGATCAGCAGCCCGAGCGCCGGAAACAGGTAGAGCCACGGCATCCAGCGGCGTTGCCCGAGTGTCACTTCATGACCTGCGACTGTGCCTCGCTCCACCGCTTGTTCAGTTCGGCGAAGTAGGACTCCTTGTCGCCGTCGGCGGCGCCGCGTGCGATGTCGACGAGTTTCTGCCGGTAGATGTTTCCGGCCAGGTCGATTTCGGAGGCCTTGATGATCTGGTCCTCCTTGCCGCTGTTGGCAGCGGCGGCCGGAAGCTCCATCAACTCGACGCCGGTGGCCTGAAAGTCCTTGAGCACGGCCGGCAGTTCCTGGTCGACGGCCGTCGGAATGGCCTGCTGGTCGGCGGCGAACCCGGAGTTGGTGACGAACCATTCCAGCCAGGCCTTCGCGGTGGCCTTGTTCTTGCTGTTCCGGCTGACGGCGCCCTTGTAGTCGCCTTCGATGCGGGCGTGGAACTTCCCGTCGGTCTGGTACGGGAACGGCCAGAACACGATGTCGTCCGGATTGGCGCCGGCGGCTTTGGCGGCGTCCCGCATCTGCGGCACGGCCCACGATCCGAGCAGCATCGACGCGACCTTGCCGGTGCCGAGCATCGGCTTGGACCCCTCCCAGTTGGTGGTGAGCGGGTCGGGTTCGCTGAGTCTGCGGTTGACGATGTCGAAGAGCAGACCGTCGGTGATGTGCTGGATCTTTCCGGGCTGCCACGGATTCGCGTCGGCCGGGAACGTCTCGTTGGCGTCGGCTTTGCCGAGAACGGCGCGCTGGCTGTTCCAGAAGCTGAGCGGCCAGCCGTCCTTGTAGTTGGTGTAGAACGGGATGGCGTCGGTCTTCTCGTCGACGGCTGTCAACCCGGCCAGGAACTCCTCGGGTGTCTTCGGCGGCGCGGTGATCCCGGCCTGCGCCCAGACCCGTTTGTTGACCACGAAACCGTTGGCGACACCGCCGAGAGACAACCCGTATACCTTGCCGTCGTACGCCTTCTCGTCGGCGAACCGGTACCCGGCGCGGATCTCGTCGACCGTGCCGAGCGGCTCGAAGAACTGGCCGAGCTGGTCGACCGCGACCGTGTTGGGAATGAGCAGCACGTCGCCGTATTCACCGGAGCTGAGCTGGGTGGTGACGTCGCCTTCGTAGTTGGTGACCGGCTCGAACGTCACCCGTGTTCCGGGGTATTTCGCCTGGAACTTCTTCGCGTACTCGGGCAGGGCGGTGGTGGCCAGGTCGGTGCGGTTGGTCAGCACCGTGATGTCGCCGGTGATCTGCCCGGAGAAGTCGGCCGGCCCCTGCTCGGCAGCGCCGCCGGTGCAGCCGGTGGCCAGCGCCAGGACAGCCGCCGTACCGAACCCGAGGAATCGCCTTCTATTGGTCATCGCGCTCATCCGTTCGTCATCTGATCGACCCGAGCGGATGTGACGGCCGCCCGTTGAGGGCACAGCTTGGTGCCCCTGTTGCGGTCACGTCAAGGTTAAATTAATAATTTATATAGTCGGAGGGTGTGCGGGGAGCAGGCCGCGGACCAGGGTCAGGAGGTGGGGGATTGGGTGCTCGAACGCACCACCATGTGGGCCGGCGACGCCTGGTAGACCTCGGCCGGCGCGCCGGCCATCGCGGCCAGCACCGCCTGCGCGGCCAGCTCGCCGATCCGCTCCACGTCGTGGCTCATCGCCGACAGCGCCGGCACCGCGAGCTGGCACTGCGGGGAGTCGTCCCACGCGACCACGGACAGGTCGGCCGGCACCTTCAGCCCGCATTCAGCGGCGGCTTCCAGCCCGGCGAGCGCCATCACGTCGTTGTCGAAGACGATCGCCGTCGGCCGTACGGGACGGGCGGTCAGGAGTTCGAGGGCGGCGGCGCGGCCTCCGTCGTACGAATAATCGCCCTCGGCCACCAGCAGCGTGATGCCGCGGTCGACCGCCTCGGCCTGCAACCCGCCGCGCCGCAGTTGGGTGTGCGCGAACGCCGGCGGCCCGGTGACGTGCCCGGCCACCCGATGCCCGAGCCCGGCCAGATAGCCGACCGCCTCCCGGGCGAATCCGGCGTCGTCGGTCCACACCGTCGGCAGCCCCTGCGCGGTCGACGGATCGCCGAGCACCACCGCCGGCAGCCCGAGCCGCGCGACCAGCCCGACCCGCTCGTCGTCGGGCCCGAGGTCGACCAGCACCACCCCGTCGACGCGGGCCTGCGCGGCCCACCGCTCGTAGGTCGCGGTCTCGGCCGCCCGGTCGGTCACCACCTGCACCAGCACCGACACCCCGGCCGGCGCCAGCACCCGCTCCAGACCCTCGAGGAACTCGTGGTAGTAGGGCTCCTCGCCGAGCACCTGCGCCGCGCGCTCCAGCACCAGACCGACCCGCCGGGACGCCTTGGGCACCGATTCCTCCAGGTAGGGTGTCGCTGTCGGCACGAGACTCGGAGACACTACCTCGATGGCACGTCGCGAAACGCCCGCCGCCGGACCGGGCAGCCGGGCCCTCGTCGTCGACGTCATCCGCTCGGCGGCCGCGATCAGCCGGGTCGAGCTCGCCGACCTGACCGGGCTCACCCAGCCGTCGATCTCCAACATCGTCCGCGACCTGATCGCCGACGGGATCATCCACGAGGTGGGTTCGGCCGACTCGATCCGGGGCAAGCCGCGCAAGCTGATCTCGATCAAGCAGGCCTTCCGGTTCGGGATCGGGTTCCACCTCGGGCCGGACACGGTCACCTGCGTCGCCGTCGACCTGACCGGCGGCGTCGTCGGGCGTGAGGTGGTGCCACGGCAGCCGGCCGACCGGCTGGCCGGCCAGTTCGACGACTTCACGGCCGGACTCGACCTGCCCCGCGACCGGGTCGAGGGGCTTGCGATCGTGGCGCCCACGCCGTACCCGGGCGGGCCGGAAGCCTTTGATCTGCACGCCCTGCGGACCGAGCTGGCGGATCGGCTGGGGCTGCCGGTGCTGGTGGAGAACGACGCGGCGGCGGCCGCGCTCGGCGAGTTCTGGAGCCGGCGGGTCTCCCGGGAGCAGGCGTTCGGGTGCGTCTACCTGGCCGGTGGCATCGGGGCCGGGCTCGTCTTCGGCGGGGCGCTGTTCCGGGGGGCGAGCTTCGACGCGGGCGAGCTCGGGCACATGTCGATCGACTACGACGGGCTGCCCTGCCCGTGCGGCAACCGGGGCTGCGTCGAGCGTTACGCGTCGATGGCGGCGGTGGTCGACGCGGCCCGCTCCGACGGCCGGATCCGGCTCGATCCGGCGGCGACGGTCTCCAGCGCGTACGACACGGTGGCGCGCGCTGCCGTACACGGGGATGCCGTCGCCTTTGATCTGCTCGATCGAGCCGCCGGGCATCTCGCGGTCGCCGTCACCTCGATGGTCAACCTGCTCGACCTGGGGCGGGTCGTGCTGACCGGCCCCGGTGTCGCCCTGGCCGGGGCCATCCACGCCCGCCGGTTGCGCGCCCATCTGGACCGCACCGCGCACGCCCGCCAGCGGCACCCGGTCGTGGTCGAGCTGTCCGCGCAGCCGCGGGACGCCGCGGCCATCGGCGCGGCCGCCCTCGTGGTCCAGGCGGCGGTCGCGCCCGGCCACACCAACACGCCGCCGGCCGATGTCAGATCGAGATCAATAAGGACGTGACGTGGGCGGTACGGGGCACTACCGTGCGTCCGTGCACAACCCGGTCCCGCCTGATCCCTCGCAGCAGCCTCCGTCGTACTTTCCGCCGCCTTACACCCCCAGCGACGTGCCGCCGCCCTACGGGGCGCCCGCCCCGCCGCCTTACGGAGCGCCGCAGCCTTACGGGGCGCCTGGCCCGTACCAGCAGTTCCCGGGTTATCCGCCGCCGATGCCCAGCCCCGGGCCGAACGGACTCGCGATCGGCGCGTTCGTCGCCAGCATCTGCGGTGGTCCGGTCCTCGGCACGCTGCTCGGTTTCGGGCTCGGCATCGCCGCGCTGGTCCAGATCCGGCGGCGGCCGCAGAAGGGGTCCGGGTTCGCCATCGCGGCCCTGGTCATCTCCAGCATCACCCTGGTGCTGACGATCGTGGTCGCCACCGGTGCGGTCCTCGGCGAGCTGCGCAACCGGATCGACGGCATCGAGACCGTCGAGGCCACCGAGCTCAAGGCCGGCGACTGCATCAGCGAGATCGACGAGTCGACCACCGTCTACGACATGCCGGTGGTGCCGTGCACCCAGTCGCACAAGGCCGAGGTCTACCACGTCTTCGAGTTCCCGGCCGGCGCGTTCCCCGGCCTGAAGGCCGTCGAGGACGAGAGCGACGAGCGATGCGGTACGGCGTTCGAGCCGTACGACACCGAGGAGAACTCGGACCTGGAGATCTACTACCTGTACCCGGAGGACGAGGTCGGCTGGAAACTGGACCGCAGTGTGCAGTGCATCGCCGCAGCGCCTGTCACACCCCGTACCACCTCGCTGGTGAAGTGAATCGGAGGCCAGGGCCGGAGTCGAACCGGAGCGCCCGAAGGACCCGTTTTGCAGACGGGCGGCCCCACCGGGGACCCACCGAGGCCGTGAAACGCGTGCGGGAGGCGGGATTCGAACCCGCTCAGCTATGCAACCGGTTTACAGCCGGTCCCGACTCTCCAGCGTCGGCGCTCCCGCGTGTGGTGACTCACCGCTCTCTCGCCAGGATTCGAACCTGAATTTCCCGGTCCAGAGCCGGGCGTCCTGCCAGTTGGACGACAAGAGAATGAGCAGGGGTGACAGGAATCGAACCTGCAACCTTCGGATTTGGAAGCCGCTGCGCTACCGAATTGCGCCACACCCCTAAGTGTGAAATGAAAAAAGCCGCCATCCCGAAACCGGGAGGCGGCGTGGAAGCCGGGCGCTAGCTGCGCCTCCCGATGGGGCCGGGGTAGTAACACTGCTGCCAGCAGAACATCGGGACCCTCCTCCATCGGTGCGGCTTGCTTCGTTGAGGGAGACATTAATGCGGTCGATCGGCCGCGACAAACCATTTTTTGACCTGCGGGTTTCTGGACTTGCCGGTCCATTTTCGGCGAGGCACCGTCGGGGCCATGAACGACTACTACCTGCTCGGCCGGTCCGGGCTCCGGGTCAGCCGGCTCGCTCTCGGCACCATGAACTTCGGCGTCGATGGCTTCCACGCCGCCTATGGAAAGTCCGAGGAGGAGGCCGAGGCGATCTTCCGGCGGTACGTGGAATCCGGTGGCAACCTCATCGACACCGCGGACTTCTACACCGCGGGGGAGAGCGAGCGGATCCTCGGCCGGCTGATCGCCCGCAGTGGTCAGCGGGACCGGCTTGTGCTGACCAGCAAGTTCACCAACAGCATCGACCCGGCCGACCCGAACGCCGGCGGCAATGGGCGCAAACACATGATCCGCGCGCTGGACGAGTCACTGCGCCGGCTCGGCACCGACCATCTCGATCTCTATCTGCTGCACACCTGGGACCGGATCACGCCGATCGAGGAGGTGGTGCGGACGTTCGACGACCTGGTCCGGGCCGGGAAGATCAGGTACGCCGGGCTGTCCGATGTGCCGGCCTGGTACGCGGCCCGGGCCCAGAGCCTGGCCGAGGCGAACGGGCTCACCCCGATGGTGACCGTGCAACTGCCGTACTCCCTGGTGGACCGGGCGATCGAACCGGAGTTCGTGCCGATGGCGCAGACCCTCGGGATGGGGCTGACCGTGTGGAGCCCGGTCGCCGGCGGCCTGCTGACCGGCAAGTACCGGCGGACCGCGGACGGATTGGGCGGCGAGGGGCGGCTCGCCGGTGCGACCCGGATCAGCGACCGGGAGTGGCAGGTCGTCGACGCGCTGGAGAAGGTCGCCGCCGGGCTGGGCCGAAGCATGGCGCAGGTCGCGGTCAACTGGGTGGTCACCCAGCCGGCCGTCGCGTCGGCGGTGGTCGGCACCAGCAGCCGATGCTCGGCGACCTGACGTCGTGGGACGCGTGGGACCGCTGGCGCGAGCGGGTGATCGAACGCTACCGGGCGCAGGGCACCGACTGCCCGCTCAGCATCGTGATGGGGCACACCGGGCGCCGGTCGGCGGCTGCCCAGTCGGTGGTGGACGGGTTGATGAGCCGGTGGCAGGCCGCGCTGGCCGACGGCATCCACCACATGCAGGCGGCCGGGGAGATGTCCGCCGAGCTGGACTCCGACCGGGCGGCGGCCGGGCTGCTCGCGGGGATCCAGGGTGGGGTGCTGTTGCTGCTGGCCTCTGGCCGTACCGATCATCTCGAATCTGCTCTTGATCTTGGATTTAGCGCACTGCGGGGTTCCTCGACAGATCGCCGGTGATGGCCTGGACCGCCTCCAGGGTCAGGCCGGCGGCCGTCCGCAGTTCGGTGACCGCGACCACCGCGGTGTCCAGGTCGCCGGCGCGGGCGGCCTGCTCGACCCGATCGGCGACGTCGGCCAGGTCCTGCGCGCCGAGATTGCCGGCCGCGCCCTTGAGCTGGTGGGCGGCGTTGCGCAGGGCGGTCGTGTCGTCCATCGCGAGAGCCTGGAAGGCGTCCTCGACCAGGGTCGGCACCTGGGCGGTCAGGCGCTGGAGCAGGCCGGTGAGCGCGGCGTCGTCGAGGTTCGGCGCGGCGGCCCGCAGCAGGGCCAGGCGCTGCTCGATCTGGTGGCGCGCCGCGGGCTCGGGCACGGCTGGGCGTTCGGCGGCACAACGTCGCAGGGCGTCGGCGATGTCCTGCGGCATGACCGGCTTGGCCACGTGGTCGTCCATGCCGGCGTCCAGGCAGCGGGCCCGGTCCTCGGGCATGGCGCCGGCCGTCATCGCGATGATCGGGACGTGCTCGCCGGACCTCTCCTGGCGGCGGATCTCGGCGGTCGCGGTGTACCCGTCCATCTCCGGCATCAGGCAGTCCATGAAGATGGCCAGGTAGTCGTGGGTGGCGGCCATCGAGACGGCGACCCGGCCGTCGGGCGCGACGTCGGCGCTGTAACCGAGCCGGGCCAGGATGCCGAGGGCGACGGTCTGGTTGATCGCGTTGTCCTCGACGAGCAGCACATGGCCCTGCTTCTCCAGGCTGCCCGGCATGTCGTCGAGGGTGTGCTCGGTGGCCGGCGCGACCACGTCGACGAGCAGGTCGTACAGCTGTGACTGGCGGATCGGTTTGAGCAGGGCATGCCCGCCGCCGGCCGGCGGCGGGCTGCCGGGGGCGGTGATCGGGACGATCTTCGGTGGCGGGGTGATGCCGGCCTCGGCCAGGGTGGCGGTCATGCCGGTGTCGCAGAGAGCCAGGTCGAACGGCCGGCCGGCGGTCGCCGCGCGGATCAGCAGGCGGGCGGCGGTGGCGCCGTCCTCGGCGGAAACCGCGGACATCGACCAGGCGCCGAGCTTGTCGAGCAGTTCACGGCGTTCGTCGTCGTCGGCGGTGACGACGAGGACCCGCACACCCTCCAGGACGGGATGATGCATGGGAGTGGCGTCCTCCGGTGGGCTCAGCGGAACGGTGAAGGCGAAGGTGCTGCCCTGACCGGGCCGGCTGGTGACGGTGATGGCGCCGCCCAGGACGGCGACCAGTTCCTGGCAGATGGCCAGGCCGAGCCCGGTGCCGCCGAAACGGCGGGTGGTGCTGGCGTCGGCCTGGGTGAACGGCTCGAACAGTTGGCGCTGCTTGTCCTGGTCGATTCCGATGCCGGTGTCGGTGACCGCGAACCGCACCGGGACCTCCGGGCCGGCGGCGTCGGTGACCGGCGACGCGGTGACCTCGATCCGCCCCTGCTCGGTGAACTTGACGGCATTGCCGAGCAGGTTGAGCAGCACCTGCCGCAGTTTCCCGGCGTCGCCGCTGACCGGCTGGGACAGGCGCGAGTCGCAGCGGGCGACCACGTCGAGGTCACGGCCCCCGGTGGTGTCGGCGACCAGGGCGACGACCTCGTCGAGCAGCCGCCACACCTCGAAGTCGATGCGTTCGGGCAGCACCTTGCCGGCTTCGAGTTTGGAGAAGTCGAGGATGTCGTTGATCACCGACAGCAGGCCGATCCCGGCGTTGCGGATGCCCTCGGCGTACCGGTGCTGGGTGTCGTCGAGTGTGGTGTCCAGCAGCAGCCCGCTCAGGCCGATGACGCCGTTCATCGGGGTCCGGATCTCATGGCTCATCGAGGCCAGGAACTGCGACTTCAGCCGGGCCATTTCAATCGCCTGGTCACGGGCCTGTTCGAGAGCGATCTCGGTCTGCCGGCGGGCGGTGATGTCGCGGCCGAAGGCGTGGAAGGTGGTACGGCCGTCGCGCTCGGTCCGCCACAGGGTCAGCTCGATCGGCACCTCGGCGCCGTCGCAGCGCAGCGCGTACATCTCGGTGGGCCGGTCGAGGAGCCAGTCCCACCGGCCGTCGAGGACCCGGTCCAGGCCGTCGGCGTAGCGGACCGGCACGACCATGTCGAGGATCGGGCGGCCCACGACCTCGTGCCGCTGCCAGCCGGAGAGCCGTTCGGCCTGGCCGTTGAACTCGGTGATCCGCCCGCGGGCGTCGATGCTGACGAACGGGTCGCTGGCCGCCGTCATGATCATCTGGAACTGTTCGCGTTCCACCCGCAGCCGCTGCTCGGCCTCGACCGACGCGGTGATGTCGTGCGAGATGGTGGAGGCGCCGATGATGGCGCCGGCCGGGTCACGCAGCGGGCCCATGCTCAGCGACACGTAGATGGTCTGGCCGTCCTGGCGTACCCGCTGGGTCTCGTGGTGCAGGATCATCTCGCCGCGCCGGACCCGGGCCAGCATGTTCTGCTCCTCGCCGGGCCGGTCCGACGGCAGCAGGACGGTGACGTCCCGCCCGATCATCTCGGCGGCGGTGTAGCCGTAGAGCCGTTCGGCCCCCGGGTTCCAGGTCAGGATGACGCCGTCCAGGTCCTTGCTGACGATCGCGTCGTTGGACGCGTCGACGATCGCGGCGAGCTGCGCGTCGGTGCGCGCCTGAGCGAGCCGGTCGGTGATGTCCTGGACGGCGGCGAAGACCACGGTGCCGTTGTCGCCGTCGACGGTGGCCAGGCTGACCTCGACCGGGATCTCGACACCGTCCTTGCGGACCGCGGACAGCCGCATCCCGTGGCCGATCCGCTGCGGCGACGGGTTCGCGTTGTACTCCCGGCGGTGCGCGATGTGCCGGGCCCGCAGCCCCACCGGCACCAGCGTCTCGACGGTGGCGCCGATCAGCTCGTGCCGCTCGTACTGGAAGACCTGTAGCGCACGATTGTTGGCCAGCACGATGCGGCCCTCGGCGTTGACGCAGAGCATCGCCTCCGGCGAGGCGTCGAGCAGGCCCTTGAACTTGCTCTCGGCGATGCGTACCTCGGTGATCTCGGTGATGGCGTTGCAGATCGCGATCGTCTTCCCCTCGCCGTCGAGCATCGGGAAGATCGAGGTCACGAAGGTACGGCTGCCGACCTCGTCCTCGTAGGTCATGGCCTCGCCGCGATCCAGCACGGCCCGGTCCCGCCGGACTATCTCGGCCATCTCCTCGGGCGAGTGCAGATCGTGGTCGGCCAGCCCGAGGACCTTCCCCTCGCCCAGATCGTGCAGCTTCTCGAAGGCGGTGGACGCGAGCAGGTAACGGCCGTCCAGCCCTTTGACCGAGAACGCGGTGGGCGTGTGGTGCAGGATGTTGCCCATCTCCTGACGCTGGCGCAGCTCCCGCTGGGCGGCGGCGTCGGTGGCCTCCATCCGGGCGCCGGTGAACAGCCCGATGACGGTCACCAGGGTGACGTTGGCCGCGACCATCAGCGAGAACCGGGTCGACAGTGAGTACAGGCCGGCCTCCTGTCCGGCGATCAGCACCAGGCCGATCAGCGGCAGGGCGAGCAGCGCCGAACCGGCCAGCCGCCGGGTGAGCACCGCGCTGACCGACTGGTCGAAGAGCAGCCGGCCCATGCCCGAGTCACGGCAGTCGGCCAGCGTGGCCAGGGCGAGCAGGAACATGGTGGCGGCCAGCGCGAGGAGCTTCGGGTCGGTGGCGCCGAAGAGCACGGCGTAACAGTCGACGATGGTGAGGGCGCACGCGGCGAGCGCGAGGCACTGGCTGGTGAACCGCATCCAGGGCCGGGGCCGGGCAGCCAGCAGCAGCGCCTGCGCGCAGGCGAGCGGCAGCAGGGCGATCGCGCCGTCCGGGCTGTAGGGCACGGCGGCCATTGTGAGCAGCGGAAACAGCAGCGCGATGCGGCGTGGCCAGGGCCGGGTGAGCCGGCCGACGGCGATCATCGCCGCGCCCGCCGAGGTCAAACCCCATCCACCGGTGAAGAACCCGAGAATCAGGGCGAGTGCTCCGGCTGCGACCTGGTACATCGCAGGCGTACGCCGTGCAGCGAACGGAGGCATTTCTTTGAGTTACCACTTTCAAGGTGCTTTGAGAGGAAGATTCTGAATAGCGTTACTTACGAGGAGGCCGTCATGGCAACCGTTCTGGTCGTCGACGACGTCGCCGAGAATCGCGACCTCGTGACCATGCTGCTCAGCTGCCGTGGCCACGAGGTTCTCGAAGCGAGCGACGGGGTCGACGCGCTGGACGTGGTGCGCGCCCAGCATCCGGACATCGTGGTCTCGGACGTGCTGATGCCCGGTATCGACGGCCTGGAACTGGTCCACCGGCTGCGCTCCGACGAGGACCCGGTGACCGCCAGCTCGCCGGTCATCTTCTACACCGCCAACTACCTGGAACCGGAGACCCGGCCGATCGCCGACGCGTGCGGGGTGTCCCGGGTCGTGCTGCGCGGCGCCGACCCACGGGAACTGCTCGACGCGGTCGACGAGGTGCTCGCCGCCGGCCCGGTCGACGTCAGCGTCGGCTCAGCGGCCGACTTCGCCCGGGTGCACAGCAAGGCGGTCAGCGCCAAGCTGGTCGAGAAGGACCGCGCCCTGCGGCACCGGGAACGGCAGTTCGAGGCGATGGCCACCGTGTCGCCGGTCGGGATCGCCATGCTCAACGCGGACGGCGACGCGACCTATGTGAATCCCCGGCTCGCCGAAATCACCGGGCAGCCGGAGAAGCGCCTGAGCGGCAGCGGCTGGCTCATCTGCCTGGACCCGGCCGTTCGCGGCGAGGCGGTCCAGGCGGTCCGCCACACCACCGCGACACCTGTCGAGCACCGGTACCGGACCCACCTGATCCGCGAGGACCTGTCCGACAGGTGGCTGCGGGTACACCTGCGGCCGTTCCCGGACAGCGGCAGCGGGATGGCCGGCGCGGTCGTGATGGTTGACGACATCTCCGACCTGGCGGCGGCCGAGAACCGGATCGAGCACGAGGCCCGGCAGCGGCAGGAGGAGGCAGCCGGTCACGACGCCGAACGCCTGGACAGCCTGCGCCGGATGGCCGGCGGCATCGCCCACGACTTCAACAACCTGCTCGGCTCGATGCTCGGGTTCACCCAGCTGGTCAGCGACACGATCACCGACGAGACCGAGCACGGCGGGATCGCGAAGGCGGCCGCCGACACCATGCTGGAAGACCTGCGGCAGGTGACCCAGGGCGGCCGCCGGGCCACCAAACTGACCGAGCAACTGCTGGCGTTCGGCCGCCGGGAGATCAACGAGCCGGTCGTCGTCGACCTCAAGGCGTTCATCACCGCGTTCGCCGGTGAGCTGACCGGCGAGCACGTCGGTGTCACCGTGTGGCTGTCCGACGACACGCCGTCGGCCCGGATCGACCGGCGCGGGCTGGACCGCTTGCTGCACATCCTGCTGCGCAACGCCGGCGAGGCGATGCCGGACGGCGGGGTGGTCACCATCAGCGCAGTGCACGATCCGGTACGTGGCATGGCGGTGATCGAGGTGGCCGACACCGGCGGCGGGATGACCCCCGAGGTGCAGCGCCGCGCGTTCGAGCCGTTCTTCTCCACAAAACAGGACGTGCGCACGGCCGGGCTCGGCCTGTCGACGGCACACGGGATCGTCACCCAGGCAGGCGGCGAGATAACCATCGATTCAAAACGCGGATCCGGTACGACCGTGCAGGTGCGCCTGCCGGGCGTGGCGACGGCGGTGCCCGGGGAGCAGCCGAACGTACCGCCGTCCGAGTCCCGGGCGGCGCGGGCCGGGGAGACCACGGTGCTGCTCGTCGACGACGACGAGCCGCTGCGCAAAGCGGCCGAACGCTTCATCGCCAAGGCCGGCTACCGGGTGCTGACCGCCGGTGACGGGCTGGCCGCGCTGGCGCTGGCCGAGGCGCACCCCGGGCCGATCCACTGCCTGGTCACCGACGTGGTGATGCCGGAGATGGACGGCCGGCAGCTCGCCCACCACCTGATCAGCGCACGCCCACAGCTGAAGGTCATCTTCATCTCCGGGTTCGCCGAGGCGCTGATCGCCGAAGACGGCACCGCCTTGGAGCCGGACGGCACGATCATCGCGAAGCCGTTCACCGCCGCCGAGTTACGGGAGGCGCTGAGCGCGGTCCTGACAGCCGCCCCAGACGCCGACCGCCCCCTCCACCACTAGCACCCACCCAGGCCACCCACCCAAGCCACCCACCCGCGCCACTTGCCCGTTCGCCCATGCCGCTGGTTCGCCCGCGCCGCTGGTTCGCCCGCGCCGCTGGTTCGCCCGCGCCGCTGGTTCGCCCGCGCCGTCGGTTCGTCCGCGCCGCTTGCCCGTGGCGCTTGCCTGCGCCGTCCGCTCGCCTGCGCCACCCGCTCGCACGCGCGCCTGCGGCGATCTTGGGGAGTTCGGCGGGACACTCGAGTTTCGCCATTTGGGCAGCGACATTACAGGTCAGGGCCACAGCCGAAGTGAGTCTTGCATTCGTCCTGGTCAGTGTCATCCCCACGAACTCCGCAAGATCACCGTGAGGTCCTTATGGCCCTGGACGGCCGTCCAGAGCCGATACCGGGAGCGGGCTGCCGAGGCCGGGTCTGCCGACCACAGTGATGGTCAGCGCACACGTTCGCCCGGCTGCAGCGATGGTCAGCGCACACGTTCGCCGATCGTGTGCGTCTGCTTCGCTCTGACGGGGACGGGAGCACACGTTGTGCCGTCCGTGTGCGCCTGTCGTCGTTCCGGCGAGGATGGAATCGCACATTGCCGGATTGTGTGCGCTGGTCGTCGTCGCGCGTCGGCGACCCGTGCTGGCCGAACACCGGCGACCGCGTCTGGCCGCGCGCTGGCGACCGGGCCGGGCCGAGCGCCGCCGACCGCATCCAGCGGAAGGCCGACGACCAAGGGTTGCGACCGATCCCCGGTGCGCCGTCGCCCATCCGATCCCCAAGTGGCGAAACTTGAGGGCGGGACGGGTGTGCCCGAACTTCACAAATCTTCCGGGGCGCTTCGCGCCTGCCCGGGGTGGGGGAAACGGCTGTGGTCAGGCGTCATCGCGCCCTTACGCCCCGCGAGATCGGGCGAGCCTCGCGTCATGGCCACAGTCACCTGCAGCTTCGCACGGGTCGGGCTTTGCTTTCTATCCAGATCGGCTGGGTGAGCCGCCGGCGCGGCGCCGTGCGTCGCTCGCCTGCGTCGATCTTGTGGAGCCCGGCGTTGATGGGAAGCTCCTTCAAAGCTTTCGCCGTATCCACGGCCGTTCCTCATGCCGAGCGATGATTTCGCGCTCGCCCTTCGTGCTGTCGCGCTGGTCACGCATGCGACCGGGACGCCGGGCCGAGGCGGGAATGTCGTGCTCGCAGAGGATTCGGCCCCCGGCCAGCCGTGTAGATCTTGCATGGTTCTCCACATTCGCGGCGATCTTGCACGATTATTCGGCTCTCCGGGTGGATGTGTGGGTTAGGTGCGGCCTGGTAGGTCGATGTTGTAGCCGCCGAGGTGGAGTTTGGCGAGGGCGATGAGGGCGTG
>NZ_JBEZXU010000110.1:0-21819 GCF_040638175.1 Actinoplanes sp. NPDC026670 | reverse complement strand
GACTGCCCGCGTCCGACTAAAACACGACCTCGTACGAATCAAAGGGTTACGACGTCAGCGAGCGACCAGCACCGATTTTCAGCCCGGAACGGGCCGCCTCGCCAGAGGCGACAGGGACTAAAACGCCGCGGAAGCAGCCGTGCCGTGCCGCCGGCCGCCCGGCCGGGCCGGGAAGCAGCCATACCGTGCCGCCGGCTGGGGCGTGGCGAGGCGGTGTGGGCGGGATTTCGCGGTGGCCGGGGGCTGGTTCTATCGTTGGGCGCGCCATGAGTGACACCGAAACCGCCGCCGCCCGCCCCATTCGCACCTTTCATCCGCGCCGCGGTCGGATGAGCACCCGCCACGCCGATGCGCATGAGGCGCTGTGGCCCAGCCTCGGGCTGACGGTGACCGACGGGGACCGTACGCCATTGGATCTGGCCGGCCTGTTCGGCCGGGACGTTCCGGTGGTTCTGGAGATCGGTTTCGGTATGGGTGATGCGACTGCGGCGATGGCCGCGGCGGACCCGGGCCGTGGCTACCTCGGGGTCGAGGTGCACACCCCTGGCATCGGCAACCTTCTGGCGCTGGCCGGCGAGCTGGAGCTCGACAACGTCCGCGTGGCCCACGGTGACGCGATGCAACTGGTGTACCGGATCAGTCCGGGGGCGCTGGACGCGGTGCACGTGTTCTTCCCGGATCCGTGGCCGAAGGCCCGCCATCACAAGCGCCGCCTGATCCAGCCGTCGAACGTGGCGTTGCTGCGGGAACGCCTGCGCCCGGGCGGGGTGCTGCATTGTGCGACCGACTGGCCGGAGTACGCCGAGGCGATGGCCGAGACGCTGGACGCCGATCCGGGCCTGCGCCGCCTGCCGGCCGACCCGCACGGCCAGCCGGAGACGAAGTTCGAACGCCGCGGCGCCGCAGCCGGCCGCCCGATCACCGACCTCCGATACGAACGACACTGAGCCGCCGGCACCGACCCGAGGCGAGCCACCCGGCACCACCGAGACTGAGCCGCCCCAGCGCCGATCAGGGGTGAACCATCCGGCACCGCCGAGACTGAGCCGCCCCGGCGCCGATCAGAGGCGAGCCACCCGTCGCTGAGCCGCCGGGCAGCAGCGAAGGGTGCGCCGTCCGACCCCTCCCGCGCCCCCGGAGAACGGCCCAAAGGGTCGGGCGGCACCGGCCGACACTGAAGGATGTGGGGTGGATCGTTGCCGCCCCGCCACGAAGGGGCCAAGGCCGCGCGTGCCGCGTCATTTGCCGGTTTTAGCCCTTTCGCGCATCTAGGCTTGAGGTGGAGGTCGGCCATGCGGCGAGAAGGCCCCGGCGATGCCGGGCGGTCCGGACGGACGCACGCGGCGGAAGCCGCGGCTCCCGCGCGCACGGCTGATCCTTACGGGGGGACGGCCGTCGACGAGCACGCACGCTCGCCGGCGGCCGCCGGTTTTCTCGGGCCTACTCCGCATCGTGGTGTCCTGACCAGCGGCTCCGCCGACCAGCTGGCCGCGCTGACGGCCCGGGCCGCGGCCGCGCCCAGCGCCTGCGTCCAGTTCGTCGAGGGCGATCGGCTACGCCTGTACGGCAGCTGGGGTGTGGCCGCCGACTGGGACGAGGTGATCCACACCGACCTGGAGTCCTCACTCGGCGGGATCGTGGTGCGTACCGGACAGGCCCTCGTGGTGACCGGTGACCGGATGCCGGCCGGGATCGTGCGCGAGCACGGCGGCGCCTACCTGGGTTATCCGGTGCACGACCGGATGGGCCTGGTGCTGGGCGTGTGTTTCGCCTACGACCACCGGCCCCGGCAGTGGACGGCCGAGCAGATCGCCGCGGTCGCCGAGGCGGCCGACGTGGCGACGTTGCTGATCGGCGAGCAACTGGCCCGGCACGAGCTGGAGCAGCAGCACCGGTTCCTGGACGCGGTGCTGGACAGCCTGCACGACGGGGTGGCGGCGTGCGACGCCGACGGCCGGGTGGTGTTCGTCAACGAGCGGATGCGCCGGCTGTGGGGTGACTCGCCGGTGGAGGACGTGACGGGGCTGGCCGACGGGTCGGGGATGTCGCTGCGGCGCGAGGAGCTGGGGCTGTTCCGGGCGCTGCGCGGGGAGCGGGTCCGGGACGAGCCGATCGCGGCGCACGGCCGGAGCCGCCGGACCAGGTTCTTCCTGATGGACGCGCAGCCGATCCGCGGTCTGGACGGCCGGGTGGTGGGCGCTGTGCAGGCGGTGCAGGACGTGACCCGGCAGCGGCGGGCGGAGCGGTTCCGCAGTTGTGAGCTGGCGGTGACGACGGCGCTGGCCGGCACGCCGAGCATCGAGGCGGCCGGGCCGCGGGTGCTGGAGGCGGTGGTCGCGACCCTGGACTGGGTGCACGCCGAGCTGTGGATGGTCGACGACGGGACGATCCGGGCGGCGGCCCGCTGGAGCACACCCGGCTGGCCGTCCGGGATTCCGGTGCCGGAGCGGCTGGCGTACGGCCAGGGCCTGGCCGGCCGGGCCTGGCAGGTGGACAAGCCGCTGTGGATCCGGGACGTGGGCCGCCCGCAGAGCCTGATCTCCCCGGACACGTCGGCGGACCGGCTGCACACCGCGCTGGCGATCCCGGTGCACGACGGCTCGGGGCCGATCGGGGTGCTCACGGTGTTCGCCGATTCGGTGGAGGACCCGGAGGACGAGCTGGTCGCGCTGATGTCGGGGATCGCCGCGCATCTGGGGCAGTTCGTGGAGCGGCGCCGGGTGGAGGATCTCCAGCGGCAGCTGACCCGGAGCAAGAACGAGTACCTGGCGCTGATCGGGCACGAGCTGCGCACCCCGCTGACGTCGATCAGCGCCTACACCGAGCTGCTGCGCGAGGCGGACGAGCCGACGCTGGTACGGGACGGGCCACGCCTGATCGCGGTGATCGAGCGCAACACGAACCAGCTCCGGGAGATCATCAACGAGCTGCTGGAGTTGTCGGCGCTGGACGCGGGGCACGCGGACGTACGGCGTACCCCCATGGATCTTGCCGAAGTGGTCCGTGAGGTGGTGGACCGGGCGCGGGTGGCGATCGACGGCGCCCCCGTGGTGATCGACGCGGACCTGCCGGGTGAGTTGATCCTGCCGGGCGACCGGGACCGGCTGCGGCACATCGTGGAGAACCTGCTGGGCAGCGCGGTCCGGTTCAGCCCGGACGGCGGTCATGTGGCGGTGTCGTTGCGCAGCACCGGGCGGGCGGCCGAGCTGGCCGTGTCGGACGCGGCCGGGGATGTCCCGCACGCCGAGCGGGAGCAGCTGTTCACCGGCCATTTCCGGACGTCCCGCGGCCATGACCGGGTGCTGCCGGGCAGCGGGCTGGGCCTGACCCTGAGCCGGGCCGTCGTGGAGAAGCACCACGGCAGCATCGAGCTGACCGGCGGCGACTCGGGCACGACGGTGCTGGTCCGGCTGCCGCTGGACGTGCGGTAGCGGTCAGTCGGTGGGACGGCCGCGGCGCTCGATGTCGCGGTGGACCTCCGGGTCCCATTTGGAGGCGTCCCAGTCGTCGCTGCGCAGGATGGTGCGGGTGCGGCCGCCGAGGTCGGGGCGGCCGGTCTCGCGGCGGATCCGGGCGCGGGTCAGCACCACCCCGGCGATCAGGGCGACCCAGCCGAGGAGCCGGAGCCCGGCGTCGGCCAGCAGGGTCACCGGCAGCAGGTAGCTGAGGCTGATCAGCAGCAGGATCGCGAACAGGCCCCCATATCCGGTCGCGCCGGGGCCGGTGGGCGACACCTTGTGGGCGCTGACGATCCACACGATCGCGGAGATCAGCAGCCCGACCAGGCAGACCCAGGTCAGCAGCCCGAGGGCGGACATGGCGAGCACCAGCCCGGCCTGGGTGCCGGGGTAGCTGAGGTCGACCGTGCCGCGGGACACCGCGTTCACCCCGACCAGCACGAAACCGGCGGTGAGCAGGACGATCACCAGGAAGCCGACGCTGAAGCGGATGACCCGGCGGGTGGCCAGGCCGAAGGTCTCCAGGTTGCCCTCGTGCGGCGACATGCTCTCGAAACTCATTGCCTCTCCCCGATCGGTCGCACCATGATGGCCGACCGATCGGGGCGCCGCCAAACTCAGCGGGCCGGCCGGACCACCCCGGCGGCCCCGCCACCTCGGCGGACGGGTTCGGCGGTGGCGATGAACCCGCCGCCCCGGGTGAACTCGATCGCGGTGGCCGCGCCGAGTTCCGGGGCGTCGGCGGCGAACGTGTGGCCGAGCGGGGTGAGCGCCGGGCCGTACTGGAGCCGGAACGCGGCCTCGGCCTGGATGCCGGCGCTGTTGCGCTGGGAGGCGCGCGGCGCGGCCATCGCCGTGGGCAGGCTCATCCCCAGGTCGAGGCGGTTGAGCAGCAGCTGGGTGACGGTGGTGATGATGGTCGCGCCACCGGGCGAGCCGAGCGCGAGGAACGGCTTGCCGTCCTTGAGCACGATCGTCGGCGACATCGAGCTGCGCGGGCGTTTCCCGGGTCCGGGCAGGTTGGGGTCGGGCGCGTCGCCCTGGGTGGGCGCGAAGTTGAAGTCGGTCAGCTCGTTGTTGAGGACGAACCCGCGACCGGGAACGACCATGGTGTTCCCGCCCGTCGCCTCGATGGTGAAGGTGTACTCGACGACGTTGCCCCACCTGTCGGCGACGGTCAGGTTGGTGGTGCTCTGCCCCTCCTCGACCCGCCGGCCGGCCGCCGCGGTGGCACAGCCGGCGCCGTTCAGATCACCCGGCGCGACCGGTTTGACCAGGGCCTTCGTGCGGTCGATCGAGCAGGCCCGCTGCTCGGCCCAGCGATCTGAGATCAACTTCTTCAGGACCGGCGGCGAGGTGTACGCGCCCACGTACCGATTCCGGTCGGCGAAGGCGAGGGCCGTCGCCTCCAGGTAGTAGTGCAGCTTCTCGGTCGAGGTCGCCGAGGTGGGCAGCCCCGCCTCGATGATGTTCAGCGCCTCGCCGACCGCGACGCCACCGCTGGACGGCGCGGACATGCCGTAGACGGTCAGCCCGCGGTAGTCGGACCGGGTCGGCTCGGGGTTCCGCAGCCGGTAGCCGGCCAGGTCCTCCCGGGTCAGCGTGCCCGGCCGGATCGGGTACGCCCAGGCGCCCCACGGGTCGGCGGCGACCGGCGGATGCTGGATCGTGTCGACGAGGTCACGCCCGACCGCCCCACGGTAGAAGACCCCGGTCCCCTGCTCGGCGATCAGCCGGTAGGTGTCCGCCAGGTCCGGGTTGCGCTGGACGCTGCCGACCGCCGGCGGGGCCCCACCGGGCAGGTAGAGCTCCCGGCTCGAGGTGAACTGCCCGAACGCGGCGGCGTTGTCGGCGACCTGCTGGCGGAACGTGGCGTCGACGGTGAACCCGTGGTCGGCGAGCCGGGCGGCCGGTTTCAGCGAGGCGCCCAGCGACCTGGTGCCCCAGCGCCGCAGGGCCGCCTCCCAGGTGGCCAGGGTGCCGGGCGCGCCGGCGGACAGGCCGCTGACCCGGGCCTCGGTGAAGTCGTACGGCAGCCCGTCCACCGGGTCGATGAAGTACTTCTCGGTGGCCGTGGCCGGCGCGGTCTCCCGCCCGTCGATGGTGGAGACCCGCCCGCTGCGCGCGTCGTAGTACACGAAGAAGCCGCCACCGCCGATCCCGGCCGAGAACGGCTCGGTGACGCCGAGGGCCGCCGCCGCCGCGACCGCCGCGTCGACCGCGTTGCCGCCACGGCGCAGCACGTCCAGGCCGATCGCGGTGGCGTCCGCGTCGACTGTGGCGACGGCTCCGCCGTACCCGATGGCGGTCGGCTCTTTGATCGTGCCCCCGGCGAAAGCCGGTGGGGAGGCGGCGACGAATCCCAGGGTGGTCAGTGACAGCGCTGTCAGCGCGGGCAGGAACCGCATCGGCCCTCCAGGTTGGACATTGCCGGTCGTCCATATCTGCCTACCCGGAGGCGACCGGAAGAGCAAACGGTCAGCCGACTCCGAACGGTTTCGGCTCGACCGCGGGGCAGGTCGGGCCGGACGGCAGGGTCAGGTCGAGCAGGAAGCGGTCGGTCGCCGCGCTCACGCACGTGCTGTGCTTGTAGGCCACATGCCCCCAGCCCTGGTAGGTGAGCAGCCGCGCGGACGGGCCGAGCTGCCGGGCCACCTGCTGCGCCCAGGGGTAGGCGGTGGCCGGGTCGTACCGGGAGTTGACGACGAGGACCGGGCCGGCGGCTTCCGGGATGGGCCGCTGCGGGTTGACCGGCTCGGCGTCCCGGCCGAGGCAGGAGGAGACCGCGGTGAGCGCGAGCGGCGAGGCCCGCATCTGCGGCGCCCGCCCGGCCAGGGCGCGCAGCCGGTCCCGGTATCCGGTGAAGCCGCCGACCGGAAGTGACCAGTCCTGGCAGATGACGGCCGGGAAGCTGTGCGGGGTGAGGTCCTCCAGGCGGGGCACGGCCCGCCGGGCCGCCGGGGTGGGCGCCGGGTCGTACGCCTCCTTGAGGTAGTGCGCGAACGAGTACCACTGCGGGTCGTAGAACGCGCTGAACGCCGCCGAGATCAGCTCCCAGGCGCCGATCTTGCTGGGCGGATCGTACGGGTCGGCGAGGTCCCCCGCCGTGGCGCGCTGCATCAGCTCGGCCCACATCGCCCGGATGTCGCGCCCGCGCAGCACACACTTGGCGTCCCGCCCGCACCAGGCGACGAACTGGTCGAACGCCGCCTGCACGGCGTCCGCGGTCTGGCCGAGGAACGCGTCCACGTCGGCGCTGTGGTCCATCACGCTGTCCAGGACCAGGGCACGGACCCGGTCCGGGTAGCGCTCGGCGTAGAGCTGGCCGAGCAGGGTGCCGTAGGAGGCGCCGAAGAAGCTGATCCGGTCCACGCCGAGCGCCATCCGGGCGGCCTCCATGTCGCGGACCACGCTGCCGGTGTCGGCGTGCTCGTAGACCGGCCCGCTGCGCCCGGCGCAGTCCGCGGCCAGTTTCCGGTTGTACTCCTCGGCCTTCTGGAACTCGGCTTCGGTGGCGTACAGCGGTGACGGTTTCGCGTCGACCAGGTTCTGGTCGCAGAGGATCGGGGCGCTGCGGCCGACTCCGCGCGGGTCGATGCCGACGATGTCGAACCGGCGGTTCACCTCGGGGTCGAAGAAGTCGTGGTCGAGGGCCAGGTTGACGGCCGAGACGCCGGGGCCGCCCGGGTTGACCATCAGGACGCCGAGCTTGCCGGCCTGGTCACCGGCCGGGCTGCGGGCCAGCTGGACGTCGATCTGCGGGCCGAGCGGGACGGTCCAGTCCACCGGCACCCGCATCAGGCCGCACTGGACGCGCTCGTCCTCGGGACAGGGCGACCAGCGGATCGGGTCGGCGCCCAGACGCAGGACCCGGGGCGGCACACCGATGGACCGGTCGGCCCGGGCCGGCTGTGGCGCGTACCCGAGAAAGGTTGTGAGGGTGAGGATCGCGGCCGTGACCGGCCGTCCCAAAGCTCGCATCGGGCTCATCTTGGTCCGAATCCCGGCGGAGAATCCGGCAAACAACATCATTTACCGCAGACGAGTCATGGCGATCGGCCGGGGCCGTGGCACGGTTGGTGGATGACCATCACGCGACTCGCCGCAGCGGCCGCCGGTCTGGCCGTGCTGACCGCCTGTTCGTCCGACGGCTCGTCGGCGGCGCCGACGGTCGCCCCGGTGCCGTCGGTGACCGGCTCGGCGCCGCCCGCCCCGTCGGCCGCCGCAACCGGCACCCCCGACCTGGGCGCGCCAGAGACCGTCGCCACCGGCATCGACGTGCCGTGGGGGCTGGCCTTCCGGCCGGACGGCAGCGCGCTGGTGGCCGAGCGCAACACCGGCCGGATCCTGGAGATCGTGCCCGGCGGCGAGCCCCGCGAGGTGTACCGGGTGCGCGGCGTGGAGTCCGGCGGCGAGGGCGGCCTGCTCGGCCTGGCCGTGCGCGACGACTGGGTGTATGCGTATTTCACCGCGTCCGACGACAACCGGATCGTCCGGTTCCGGCTCGGCGGCGGCGAGCCCGAGGTGATCTTCGACGGGATCGCCCGGGGCGGGCGGCACAACGGCGGGCGGATCGCGTTCGGCCCGGACAGCATGCTCTACGTGGGCACCGGCGACGCGAGCGAGGAGTCCCGCTCGCAGGACCGCGACGACCCGTCCGGCAAGATTCTGCGGCTCACCCCGGAGGGCCGGCCGGCGCCGGGCAACCCGTGGGCGGGCTCACCGGTGTGGAGTCTCGGCCACCGCAACGTGCAGGGCATCGCCTGGGACGCGCAGGGCCGGATGTACGGCATCGAGTTCGGCCAGGACCGCTGGGACGAGGTCAACGTGATCGAACCGGGGAAGAACTACGGCTGGCCGGAGGTCGAGGGCCGCACCGACGACGACAGGTATGTGAACCCGATCGTGCAGTGGGGCACCGACGACGCGTCGCCCAGCGGCGCGGCCGTGGCCGGCGACACCCTCTACGTCGCCGCCCTCAAGGGCGAACGACTGTGGACGGTGCCGCTCGGCGGCGGCTCGACGAAAGCGGAGTTCACCGGGAGGTACGGCCGGCTGCGCACGGTCGCCGTGGCGCCGGATGGTTCGCTGTGGCTGACCACCTCGAACACCGACGGCCGCGGCGACACACGCGACGGTGACGACCGGATCCTGCGTTTCCCGGTGAAATGACCGGTCAGCCTCTCGGCGGTAGTTGGGGCAACGCCGAGATGGCCGTCGCGTACTGACTTACCTGGCGGTTGTTGGGCACGACACCGTAGACCCGCAGCTGGTCCTGGATGGCCTGCTTGACGGCGTCTTCGGATTGGCCGCGATGCGTCTGCATCACCTTGTTGACGACATAGTCGACGCGGAGCTGCACCTGCCAGCCGATGGGCCGACGGCTGGCCTCGGTAGCGAGGCCGCTGATTGAGGCGAGGGGTTCCATGCCGGGGTAATCGGTCGGACCAGGGCCCGGGTTGACGAATCGGGGGCACCCTCTAACCCGATCGCAACCCGGGCACACCGAACCGGTAATCAGGCCGCCTGGTCAGACCCTTTCGCGGCACCCCTATCGATGAAGGTTTGAAACCGCCTCCGGAGTCACCTCGGTGACCGCCTTCACCACCAGCGTCGCCCCCGCCAGAGCGTCCTCGGCCGGCGGATAGACCCCGTGCGGCACGGCGATCACGGTGAGACCGGCCGCGGCCGCCGAACGCAGGCCGTTGCTCGAATCCTCGACCGCGGCACAGACCGCCGGCGTCAGGCCCAGCTTCGCGACCGCGGTCAGGTAGACGTCCGGCGCCGGCTTGCCGCGCGGCACCTCCTCGGTCGACAGCGTCACCTCGAACACCTCGGCCAGCCCGGCCGTCGCCAGCACCTGATCGATCAGGATCCGGGCCGACGAGCTGGCCAGCGCCAGACGGTACCGGGCGGCGAGCGCCCGGACCGTCTCGACGGACCCGGGAATCAATGGCAGGGCTTCTCGATAACGCTCGGCCATCCGGCCCAGGACGTCCGAGGCGACCTCTTCGGCGGTACGGGGAACGCCCACCTCGTCTGCCAGATGCGCCGACCACTCCCCGGTGCTCATGCCCATCATCCGATCCTGGGAGTCGGGGAGGAACTCCCGGCCGTGCTCGGCCACGTAGCCGCGCCTGACCTCCTCCCACACCTCCTCGGTGTCGATGATCACGCCGTCCAGGTCGAAGACGACCGCCTCGATGCTCACAGTCCCGCCACCGCTTCCACAGTCCGTTTGAACTCCCCGGTCTTCTGCCACGAGTCGCGGACCGGGCCGTGCATGACGGTGACGCCCAGCCCGGCCAGCCGGCGAGCCTCCCGCTCCGTCTCGGCCAGATCGCCGGTGAACCGGTAGAGCACCGTCTTCTCGATCTCGTCGTAGTCGCGCCCGACCGCGTCACAGTGCCGTTTCAGCACGTCCAGCTTGTGCGGCAGCTCGTCGGTGTTCATCAGGTTGCAGGCGTCCGCATACTCCGCGACGAGCCGCAGCGTCTTCCTCTCCCCGCCGCCACCGATCAGGATCGGGGTACGGCGCAGCGGCAACGGCGAGTTGAGCAGCCGGTCCAGCCGGTAGTGCGCACCGGCGAACGCGGTCTCGTCACCGGCGAACATCTGCCGGCAGATCCGCAGCGCCTCCTCCAGCCGCTCGAACCGCTCGGCGGTCGGCGGGAACGGCAGGCCCAGCCCGAGCGACTCCTCCTCGTTCCACGCGGCGCCGATCCCCAGCATCGCCCGGCCACCGGAGAGCACGTCGAGGCTGGTCACCGCCTTGGCGAGCAGGCCCGGCTCGCGGTAGACGACACCCGTCACCAGGGTCAGCAGCTGCGCCCGGCTGGTGTGCGCGGCCAGGAAGCCGAGAGCCGTGTAGGCCTCCAGCATCTCCATCTCGGGCGGGCCGTTCACGTGGATCTGCCACACGTGGTCCATCACGCTGATCCGGTCGAAGCCCGCCTCATCGGCGGCGGAGGCGATGTCGGCGAGAACGGGACCGAGACGCTGCGCGCCGCCGGGCCAGCTGAAGGTGGAGATGTGCAGGCCGAGTTTCACATCGATCACCCTACCCAAATTCGGTACGGTCGGTGACGGCCCGGCAACGCACACGGGCCGTCACCGCCGGTTCGGTCCGCGTAGATGATCACCATCAACCGATAGGCCAGGGTGCAGGCCGGTTGCGGGCCGGTAGCTTCGGGCCCAGCAACGCCGCCGAGCCGGGAGCCGTATCACATGCCAGTTCCGCAGTTACCCTCCGTGAGCGTTGTGATCCCTCTGCCGACCACCGGCCGGCTGCCCCTGCTGTTCGCCGGACTGCCCCCGGTGGGCGAGATCATCGTGGTCGTCGGCCCGGACGAGGACACCACCCTGCCGCTGCCCCGGGCCGCCCGGGTGATCCGCCAGACCCGCTACGGAACCGGCAACGCGATCGCCTGCGGAGTGGCCGCCGCAACCGGCGACGTGATCGTCACCCTGCCCGGCGACGGCTCCTGCGATCCGGCCCACCTGCCGCACCTCGTCGAAGCGCTTGCCACACCCGTTGACCAGCCCTTCCACCCCTCGACCCAAGCCGCTTCCCCCGCCACTGCCGCTTCCCCCGCCACTGCCACTACCTCCGGCCCAGCCGCCAGTCATGCTGCCGCCGCCGCGGGCATCGGCGGCACCGACCCGGGCATCGGCGACATCGGCGACATCAATGACATCGGCGCGGGCATCAATAGCATCGGCGCCGGCATCAGTGGCATCGGCGCGGGCATCGGTGGCATCGCCGGCGCCGACGTGGCTGAAGGTGTCCGGGTCCCCCGGCGCTCGGACCTGTTCCTGCTCTGGTTCATGAGCGTGCTGCTGGGCTGCCGCCCGTCCGGCGCCGGTACCGGCTTCCGAGCCTTCCGGCGCAGTCAAGCCGACCGGCTGGGCCTCCCGCGCGTCGCCGGAACCGACCCGGTCCGCGGCGACGGCCGGGACATCGAGACGCTGCTCACGGCCCGTTCCCGCCGCGCCGGACTCCGCGTCACCGAGGTGCCCGTCGACTTCTACCCGCAGCGCAGCGGCACCGCCCGGCTGGCCGGCCTGGCCGCGATCATCCGGGAGCGCTTGGCCCTCCGCCGCGACGGCGACCCGGAAACCACATCGGGCAGCATCGTGATCATGACCGGCGGCACGTCCCGCCGGCCGGCCAGACCGCTCCCGGCGCCGCTGTTCGCCGGCCCGAACCGCCGCGCCACCACACCACCCGCCACCGGCTTCACCCGCCGGCCCCCCGCACCATCCGGCCTCGGCCCCGCCCGCCGAAACGCCGCAACCTCCGGCAACGGCCCGACCCGCCGAGACGCTGCTTCTTCCGGCAACGGCCCGACCCGCCGGGACACTGCTTCTTCCGGCAACGGCCCGACCCGCCGGGACACTGAATCCTCCGGCACCGGCCCGATCTTCGGGGAGGCCGCATCCTCCACCGCCGGACCGGTCCACGGGGACTCGGCGGCTCTCTTCGCAGTGCCGGCCCAGCGGGTTGGCGCCTCGTTCTTCGCCGGGACTGTCAACACTCCGCGCAAGCCGGGCGCCGACCACCGGCCCACCGACCCGGCCCTGCGCCGCTGGCCGGCTCCGAACCGGGCCGCCCCCACGAACCTGGATCATCCCAACAGCTCCGGAATCGGCATGACCGACCGCCGTCGCGGGACCGACCGCCGCGGACCGGAACGCCGGCGCACCGACACCACCCCGGACCGCCGCGCGTCCGCCGGCCGCCCCGGCAACGACCGCCCGAACGCCGACTCCCCGCACCGCCGCCGCTGGCGCGACGGCCAGACCGACTTGAACACCGGCCGCCGCCCCGACCTACGCGTGATCAACGGCGAGGGCACCGGCTCCGGCGGCTCCCGGGGCCACCTCCGCTCGGTCTGACACCCACCACCGCAACTCCACCACCCGCAACTCCACCAGCCCGACGTCCGGCTAGCCGGACCTCAGGCCTGATATACGTCTGCCTTAACACGTCTGAGGTACGGCCGGGCGAGCCCAGCCGTACCTCAGACGTGTTATCGACCCTCCAGAACCTGCCTGGTGTACGGCTAGCCGGAAATCAGGCGAGTCTGGGGGCGTGGACCTGTCTGAGGTACGGCTAGCCGGAAATCAGGCGGGTCTGGGGGCGCGTGAACCTGTCTGAGGTACGGCTAGCCGGACCTCAGACAGGTGGGGTCAGGTGCGGGAGCGGAGCTGCGGGAGGATCTGCTCCGAGTAGAGGCGCAGAAAACGCTCCTGGTCCGGCCCCGGCGCGTGGAAGACCAGGTGTTTGAAGCCCATGTCGAGGTACTCGGCGACCTTGGCGACGTGCTCGTCCGGGTCGGAGGAGACGATCCAGCGGGTGGCGGTGCGTTCGACCGGGAGCGCGTCGGCGAGCCGCTGCATCTCGACCGGGTCCTCGACGCCGGTCTTCTCCTCGGGTGACAGCGCCAGCGCGCCCCAGTAGTGGGTGTCGTTGCGGGCCCGTTCGATGTCGTCGTCGAAGGACACCTTGACCTCGATCAGCAGGTCCAGGTCGTCGATCTTGCGGCCGGCCTTCTCGGCGCCCTCGGTGACGGCCGGGAGCAGCGTGTCGGTGTAGAGGGCGTGGCCCTTGCCGCTGGTGGTGATGAACCCGTCGGCGATGCGGCCGGCGAGCCGGGTGGCGGCCGGCCCGGAGGCGCCGATGTAGATCGGCACCGGCTGGTCGGGCTTGTCGTAGATGGTGGCGTTCTCGGTCTTGTAGAACTGCCCCTCATACGTCACCCGGTCCTCGGCCCACAGCTTCTGGATCAGCAGCACCGCCTCCTTGAGCCGGGCGAACCGCTCCTTGCCGTCCGGCCATTGGGTGCCGAGGAGCACCTCGTTGAGTGACTCGCCGGAGCCAACGCCGAGGACGGCGCGGCCGGGGGCGAGGCAGCCGAGGGTCGCGAAGGCCTGCGCGACGACGGCCGGGTGGTAGCGGAAGGTCGGGGTCAGCACGCTGGTGCCGATCAGCACCCGCTCGGTCCGGGCGGCCAGCGCCCCGAGCCAGGGCAGGGCCGCCGGGGCGTGGCCGCCGTCGTGCCGCCACGGTTGCAGGTGGTCGCTGACGAACACCGAGTCGAAGCCCAGATCCTCCGCCAGAATGCCGTACTTGAGCAGCTCAGCCGGCGCGAACTGCTCCGCCGACGCCTTGTACCCGAACCGAATCATGAACGAAGACTAACCTCGCCCGGACGGCCTGGCCCGTCGTTCCCGACGGGCCTCCCTTGTGGAGATGGTCACCCGGCCGCGCGGTACGCCTTCCCGGCCGCTGTCGGGCTGTCCGCGTCGAGGTAGAGCCCGAAGTCGACACTGTCGCCCACGGCGGGCAGCCCGAAGTAGGCATAGCGTTCGACGAACGAGCGTTTCTCCAGTCCCGCGGTGGTGCCCTTGATGAAGGCGACCTTCTGCGCGTCGCTGGCGTACTTGGGTGACCCACTGAAGTTGATCAGGCCGAACTCGGTGATCCAGATGGGTTTGCCGTATCGCTTGTGCACGGCGTCGACGTAGCCGAGGAACTGGTTGACCGAGGCGGAGCTGAAGTCGGAGCCGTACCAGTGCAGGGCGATCGCGTCGACCCGCAGGCCCTTGGATTTCGCGCCGGTCATGAACCGGTCCAGCCAGCCGCCGGCGGTGTCGCCGCCGAACGCGACGGCCGGGCTGACCAGTTTCATCCCGGTCGCCTCGAGTCTCGGCCAGGCGGCCAGGGCGGCCTCGACGGTCATGTTCGACTGTTCGGCGAGGTCCGGCTCGTTGAAGCCGAGCAGCACGTCACCCTCGGCCTTGACCTCCTTGAGGGTGGCGTCGGTGACGTTGGCGGCGCCCCAGATCATCGGCACGAAGTCGACGTTCGCCGGGCCGGGCACCTCGTTGTCGTTGGCCGACCAGGAGTAGTACCAGGAGGCGCCGACGTCTTTCAGCGCGCCTTTCGCCCCGGCGAACTTCCACACCGCGGCGCCCTTCTTGGCGGAGACGTTCACCACCGGCGCCGCGGGCGCCGACGGCGACTTGCGGGAGGGCGACGGCGACGGTTTGGTCACCGAGGGCGAGGGTACGGGGGCCGACGCGGGCGGTGGTTGCGGTGAGACGACGGCTGCGGCGTTGGTGATCGGCTCCGCCGGGGTGCTGTACGACCAGACGGCCGCGCCGCCGCCCGCCACCACTCCCGTGGCCAGGAGGCCGGCGAGCACCTTCTGGGCCACGACGCTGCTCGCCTTGGCCACGATCTGGGCGGGCGCGGCTGCCGTCGCCGCGGTGGAAACGGCGCCGGTGGCCGTACCCCCAAGGGCATTGATCTTGAAAATCGCAAGTCCCGGAGGCAGTGGGATGAGCGCCATGCCGGCCAGCAGCCGCTCTGCCTCGACGAGGTTCTGCCAGGCCGGGGCGCAGAGCCGGCAGTCGCGGGTGTGCCGTGCGATGCGCTTGCGCCAGAGCGCGCTGGGATGGCCGTCCCAGGTGGTGAGAACGCCGGCGAGTTCCGCGCAGTGCGGGCCGTGCAGCGCCCGGACCACCGCGCGGGCCGTCTCCAGCTGCGCCTTCATCCGCTGGATGCGGACCGCCGCGTGCTGGCGGCCGAGGCCGCTGGCGTCGACGATCTCGTCCCGGGTGAGTTCGCCGGACGCCTCCAGCCACCAGAGCGAGAGCAGCTCGCGGTTGTCGTCGTCGAGCCAGCGGGTCGCCTCGGCGGTCTCCCGGCGCTGGCCGGACAGTTCGAGCCGGGTGATCGCCAGATCGGTGAAGTCGGCGCCCGGGTCGCGCAGATCGGGGTCGAGCGGGTCGGCCGGCGGGCGGGCCCGGAAGCGTTCCCGGACCTGGCGCACGGTGATCGCGACCAGCCAGGACCGGAAGGCCGTGGGGTCACGCAGCTCGCCCAGGTTGCGCAGCACCCGGAGCATGACCTCCTGGACCACGTCGTCGACGTCCGCGTGCCCTTCCAGGGCCCGGCCCACGATGGTGTAGACCAGCGGCAGATATCCGGCGACGAGCCGGTCGACCGCGACCGGATCGCCGGCGCGGGCCGCGATGACGGTCGCCGTGTCAGGTTGTCCCACCATGTCTCTCCACTCCGTGTATCCGCTGCACAGGGAGACGGGCGCGGCAGACATGGATAACACGAATCGGGGACGGGGTCATCGGCGTCACGGTTAGCCGGGCGGCTGATCGGGCACAGAAACGTCATGCGCATGTCGGTTCGGCTCAATCTGCCCCGCGAGGTGGACAGCGTTCCCGCCGTGCGCCGGCTGTTGCGTTGCGCCCTGACCATCCTCCGCGTGGACGGTCAGGCCAGTGCCGATCTGGAGATCGCCCTCACCGAGGCGTGCGCCAACGTGGTCAAGCACGCCACCGGGGCGGAGAAGTTCGAGGTTCGCCTGGACGTCGGCGTGGACCACTGTTCCATCGACGTGATGGACGACGGTTCCGGGTTCGACCCCGCGGCGGACATCGCCCCCTCGCCGACCAGCGAGCGCGGGCGGGGCCTTCTCCTGATCAAGGCGCTGGGCGAGAACGTTCGCATGCACTCCAGCCCGCGCAGTGGAAGCCTGATCCACTTCGAGAAGTCCTTCGCCTGAGGGCTGTCGCGCCGGGCCGCCCCCGGGTGGGTTGTCCCGGCGCGATTTGCTTGCCGTATAACAAATAACCGGTTGCTGTCCTCATGCTGCCCTGCTGTCGCCCTGCACGTCGCTTCGTGAGAGGAGTCTGGAATGTCTGACCAGCCGGCACCCCTCGGCTCGCTTTTGCGGGCCGCGCCGCCCGACCGCCTGCCCGAGATCGCCGCCGAACACCTCCGGCGTCACTTCGCCGCCGGAGCCGTCGAGGTGCTCGTGCCCGACCTCACCGGCACCCGCCTGCACCCGCTGATCGGTGAGCCCGACCCCACCGACGCCACCACCGCCCTGCGCTGCTTCGGCAGCCAGCGGGCCGGCGTCGAGCGCGCCCCGGCCGGGCAGACCCGGCTGCACCTGCCGCTGACCTGCTGGGGCGAGCGCGTCGGTGTGCTCCGGGCGGACCTGCCCACACCGCCCTCCCCCGAACTGTCCGAACGGCTCGCCGCCGACGGCGACGACCTCGCCACCGCGATGCGGGCCGCCGAGAACGCGACCGACCGATACCACCGGGCCCGGCGCGGCGGCCGGCTCACCATGGCCGCCGAGCTGCAATGGGACCTGCTGCCCGGCCGGGCGCTCGGCGACGACAGGTTTCTGGTGGCCGGCCAGCTCGAGCCGGCGTACGACGTCCGCGGCGACCACTTCGACTGGGCGCTGGACGGCGACCGGCTGACGCTGACCGTGCTCAACGGGGACGGCGACGGCATGGAGGCCGCGCTGCTCACCTCGTTGGCCGTCAACGCCATGCGCAACGCCCGCCGCTTCGGCGCCGACATCGTCGAACAGGCCGAACTGGCCTCCGACGCGGTGCACGCCCGGTACGCCGGCGCCGTGCACGCCGCCACCCTGCTGCTGGAGATCGACCTGGTGAGCGGTGGCGTGGCCGCGGTCGACGCCGGGTCGCCGCACTGCCTGATCGCCCGCGGCAGCGGTATCGAGCAGGTGCCGCTGGAGCAGCAGCTGCCGCTCGGGATGTTCGGCGAGGCCCACTACGAGATCCAGCGATTCCAGCTCGAACCGGGCGATCGGATGCTCGTGGTCAGTGACGGGGTGCACGCCGCGACTCCGGCCGGACTCCCCCGATTCGGGGAATCCGGGCTGCTCAGCGCACTTCGCCGGACACGGTTGCAGCCGGCCACCGAGGCGGTCGGTACGGTGTTGCGGGGCCTGCGTGAATACCATGCCGGAGCCGAGCCGGATGACGACGCGGTCATGGTTTGCTTGGACTGGCGGCGCTGATCATTGTTTCCGGCGCCGGGGGACCGGGTATACATGCAGGTTCACGGGCCCGCGACTGCCGACGACGGGGATACGGGATGGAACGTGCCACCGAGATCGCCGCGGCTGTCGAGTCGTCGGTGGAGGCGCTGGTGGCCGTCCTCGAACGGGCCAGGCTCGCCCAGCAGCCCACCGTCCCGCCCGCACAGCTGCGGGTGCTGACCATCGTCGCCGGTAACCGGCACACCAACATGAGCCGGCTGGCCGAGGCCCTCGACGTGGTGCCGTCGTCGGCCAGCCGCCTCTGCGACCGGCTGGAGGCCACCGGCCTGCTGCGCCGGGTCGCCGACCCACGGGACCGTCGCGAGGTGCGGCTGCTGCTCACCTCGGCGTCCCGGCGGCTGCTGGCCGACCTGCGGGAGCGCCAGCAGGCTGCCCTCGCCGAGGTGCTGGGGCGGATGCCGGCCGGCGCCCAGCAGGACCTGCTCCGGGCGCTTCAGGCGTTCGAGTCCGCGGCCACCGTGCCCGACGCGACAGGCCGGCAGGACCGCCAGAGCGCCTGATCGTGCCCCGGTAGGCTTCCGCGGGTGCGTATCGGCATCGTGATCCTTCCCGACCAGCGCTGGGCCGCCGCGGGCCGCCGCTGGCGCCTGGCCGACGAGTACGGCTTCGACCACGCCTGGACCTACGACCACCTCGGCTGGCGTGACCTGATCGACGGGCCGTGGTTCGACCCGGTCCCCACCCTGACCGCGGCCGCTCTGGTCACCACCCGGATCCGGCTGGGCACGTATGTGGCGACGCCGAACTTCCGGCACCCGGTGCATTTCGCCCGCGAGGTCACCGCCCTCGACGACATCTCGGCCGGGCGGCTCGTTCTCGGCCTGGGCGCCGGCGGCATCGGCTTCGACGCGGCGGTGCTCGGGCAGCCGGAGCTCACCCCGCGCGCCCGGGTCGACCGGTTCGCCGAGTTCCTGGAGCTGCTCGACACCATCCTGCGGCAGCCGTCCACCACCTGGTCCGGCGAGTGGTTCTCGGCGGTCGACGCCCGCAGCATCCCCGGCCCGGTCCAGCAGCCCCGGCCGCCGTTCGTGGTCGCCGCCAACGGCCCCCGGGCGCTGCGCCTGGCCGCCCGCTACGGCGAAGGCTGGGTCACCACCGGCCCGCAGCAGCTGGACAGCGCGGAACTGTGGTGGAAGGAGGTGACCGTGCTCCGGGACCGGTTCGACGCGACCCTGGAAGCGGCCGGGCGCCCACTGGACTCGGTGGACCGATACCTCAACCTGGACACGTCACCGATCTTCTCGATGAGCAGTGTGGAGGCTTTCACCGACGCGGTCGGCCGCGCCCGGGAACTCGGATTCACCGACGTGATCACGCACTGGCCGCGAGAGTCGAGCTGGTACACCGGCGACGAGAAGGTGCTCGAGGCGGTGGCCGCCGAACTGCCCCGCCTACGCCTTTGACAGGCGCCTTACCTTTGATGCTCGCCGTCCGGAAAGTATTTCCTCGTCCAATTCGGACTGTTAACGATTCCCCGAAGATCGAGTGGGATTTCTCACCCGGGGCCGGCGAGCAGCAGCCGCCACACGCCGTGCCGGCGCAGGACCGGCACGGCGACAACGGCGCGAATCAGCGGCCGTGGGCGGCCCGGTACGCGTTGCTGACCTCCTGCGGAATGCGGCCCCGCTCGGAGATTTTGTGCCCGTTGCTGATCGCCCACTCGCGGATCAGCCGGTTCTCGTCACGAGAGCCGGCGGTACGGACCGGAGCAGCGCCACGCGACGGGATACGCCCCGACGTGGTGCGGCCCAGGCGGGTGCCCGCACTGATGAACGGGTCCAGAGCCTTACGCAGCTTTCCGGCATTGGCCTCGGAAAGGTCGATCGTGTAGCTGACGCCGTCGAGACTGAACTCGACAGTCCGATCCGCCTTGTTGCCGTCCAGATCGTCGATCAGGGTGGTGATTACCTGCCGCGCCATAACGACTCCCGAGAAGAATAATTCAACCGCGCCCAGTCTGGCGCGCAACCGGTCCTTGGCGCAACTCCTGACCGCGATCCGGCAATTCTTTCCCGTCGGTTATCGGAATGGGACGGGGAATGGGAGCCGAATCCGTCAAAGCCCGGTTGGCCGTGGCACAGGTTCCCACGTTAGGGTCGGCGCCATGCAGGACGAGCAGGCCGCCTGGCGGGAGCAGCAACGGCACGCCGTGGCCGTTCGCGCCGCCGCTCTGGAGGCCGACCGGGCCGCCGAGACACGCCGGGCCGAGGCGCTGCTCGACGACTTCGTCCACCGGGCCGGCGAGCTCGGGATGCGGCCGCACGTGCTGGTCGCGCGCAGCCTGGACGGGCGGTCGACGTACAAGACACACGTCCGCGGGTGGTATCTGAAATCCGACCGCTCGGTCGCCGTCGGTGAGGACGGGGGCTACTACGTGCTCACCGTCGCGCCGTCGCTGCGGGCGCGGTTCGCCGGGGCTGACCTGTCGCCGAGCGCGGCCCGCCTGATCGTGGGCGCCGGCGGTGGCGACGGCGACCCGATTCCGCTGGCCACGCTGCTGGAGCGCCGGCTGACCGCCGGCGACCGATGGCCGTGAGGCTCGTGGCGGCGGCGGCCGCGTGCACGCTCGCCGTCGTGCTGTCCGCCCATCCAGCCGCAGCCGTCTCACTTTCGGGCACGTCGCTTTCGGCCGCCTCGTCCTCGGCCGTCTCGCGCTCGGCCGCCTCGTTCTCAGCCGCCACGCGCTCGGCCGCCTCGTTCCCGGCCGCCTCGGGCTCAGCCTCGGCCGTCTCGTTCTCGGCCGCCTCGTTCTCAGCCGCCTCGCACTCGGCCGCTGAGGTGCCTTGCCCCAAGCCGAAGATCGCCAAGCCGAGCGCCCCGCCCCGGCCCACTCCGCCGGCTGAGGTGGCCGAGGACATGGCGGTCGGCGGCGCGGCCCTCGCGACGCACGGGCTGGTCGTCCCGGCGGGCAGCCCCAGCCCGCCCGCACTGACCGCGACCACCTGGCTGGTCGCCGATCTCGACACCGGCGAGGTGCTCGGCGCCTGCGGCCCGCACGTGCACCAGACCCCGGCCAGCGTGCAGAAGATGCTGCTGGCCGCGACCGCGATCGATCAGCTCGACCCGGCCCAGAAGATGCGGGTCACCGCCGGCGACCTGGACATCGAGCCGAACAGCTCGGCCGTCGGCATCGTGGTCGGCGGCACCTACACAATCGCGACGCTGTGGCTGGGCCTGATGCTCAACTCCGGCAACGACGCGGCCAACGCGCTCGCCCGGCTGGCCGGTGGCGGCGGCCCGGACGGACTCCAGAAGACGGTCGCCGCGATGAACGCCAAGGCCGCCTCGATCGGCGCACGCCAGACACACGCGGTCACCCCCTCCGGGCTGGACGGCAAAGGGCAGTTCACCAGCGCGTACGATCTGGCGCTCATCGCCCGGGTCTGTTTTGCGAACGCTGACTTCCGCAAGTACGTGCTGACCAGGACGGCGCGGATGCCCGCGCAGAAGAATCCGAAGGTCGGCGGGTTCCAGTTCCAGAACGAGAACAAGCTGATCTACAACTACCCGGGCGCGCTCGGCGGGAAGACCGGCTTCACCGCCCTGGCCCGGCACAGTTACGTCGGCGCGGCCACCCGTAACGGCCGTACCCTGGTGGCCACCCTGCTCGGCGCCGAGGCCCGGCCGTTGCGCGGCTGGGAACAGGGCGCCGCACTCCTCGACTGGGGATTCGCGCTGCCGGCCGGCACCTCGGTCGGCAAGCTGGTCACCCCGGAGGAGGTCGCCGCCGCCGCTCAGGCAGCGTCTGCCACCCCGGAGCGCACCGGCGCCGCCGCGGGCGCGGGCATTCAGGCGGCCCACCCGGGCGGCCCAACCGGCTTCACCGTGATCGCCGCCGTCGCGGTGGCGGCCGCCCTGATAGCGGTGCCCCTGCTCCTGCTGCTGACCCAGCGCCGACAGCGCCGCCTACAGAATTCCGACTGACTGTCGTCGAACTGTCCCCGAACTCCTCGATCCTGTGGAGTTCCACGGGACAGGAGTCTTCTGCGCAGCCACCTCACCTTGAAAGGACAGCCCTCGGACGGGCGACGCCTCCTCAGCTAGCGCCTTCTCGGCTGGTGTCTCCTCGGCTGGGTGTCTCCTCGGCTGGTGTCTCCTCAGCTGGTGTCTCCTCAGCTAGCGTCTCCTCGGCTGGTGTCTCCTCAGCTAGCGTCTCCTCGGCTGGTGTCTCCTCAGCTAGCGTCTCCTCGGCTAGCGCCTCTTCCGCCAGCGCCTCGCCGCCCACCGCTTGTCGCCCGCGGATCTTGCACGACTTTCCGGCTCGCGCCGATCTTGCAGCCTTTTCCACCCCCCAACAGGAAGAACGCTGCAAGGTCTCCCCAGCGCAGTAGACCTTGCACGACAAACCACACCCAGACATGAAGAACCTTGCAAGATCTGTGAAGGTTTTTGTCAAGCGGTGGCTTCGAGGATGCGCCAGATTTGGCGGGTTATGTAGCGTTTTAGGTTGCGGG